>JAKSOT010000017.1 GCA_024405455.1 Akkermansia sp.
CTTGTCCAGCTCCAGCGTGGCGGACATCACCACCACGGCCAGCTCCGGGCGCTGCATGCGCTGCAGCTGCAGCACGCGCGCCAGGCACAAATCGCCGGAGAGGCGCCGCTCGTGAACCTCGTCGAACACCACGGCGGACACGCCGCGCAGCTGCGGGTCATCGGTGAGACGGCGCTCCAGGATGCCGTCCGTCACAAATAGGATGCGCGTGGAATCGGAGCGGCGGGAATCGAAGCGCACGGTGTAGCCCACCTCGCGCCCCAATTGGCAGGGGTACTGCCGCGCCACGAAGCCCGCGAGCAGGCGCGCCGCGAGCCGCCGCGGCTGCACCACCAGGATGCACCCCCTCTCGCCATACCCCGCCTCCTCCAGCATGAGCGGCACGCGCGTGGACTTGCCGCTGCCCGTGGGCGCGCTGATGAGCACGGTGGCGCCCGCGTGCGAAACCGCGCGCAGCAGGTCGGCGTGAATCTGTTCGATGGGCAGCGGCATCACATGGTTTGCATGAGGCGCAGGGTTTCCGCCAGCTTGTCGGCGGGCTTGGTTTTGGTGAGGCGCGGGAAGCGCTTGTCGATGAGGATGTAGTCCTTGTTGCGGGTGAGCATGAGCTTCTGCCCGCTGACCTCCACCATGCTGATGGCGCGGCGTGATGCCAGCAGGCGGATTTTCTGCACGGACAGCAGGTGGCGCGCCTCCCGCGGCAGCTTGCCGAAGCGGTCGTGCCACTCGCGCTCCAGGTCGTCGATATCCTCCAGCGTGGTGGCGCGCGCCAGGCGGGTGTAGGCGTCCATGCGTGCCTTGGTGGACTCCATGTAGGAGGACGGCAGGTAGGCGCCGATGAGCGCGTGGGCGTCCTCGCGGGTGGCCATCATGGCCTCGCTCAGGCAGAGGAAATCCGCCTTGAACACGGCATCCGCGCGCGCGGTGGGCACCTTGCCCTGCAAGCGTTCTATGGACTGCCGCAGCAGCTGGCAGTACAGCTCGAACCCGATGGCGGCGATATGCCCGCTCTGCTGCGTGCCCAGCAGGTTGCCCGCGCCGCGGATTTCAAGGTCGCGCATGGCGATTTTGAATCCGCTTCCCAGCTCGGTGAACTGCTTGATGGCGGACACGCGCTTGCGGGCGTCCCCGGTGCAGAGGGCCTCGCGCGGCAGCATGAGGTAGGCGTACGCGCGGTGGCCGCCGCGCCCCACGCGCCCGCGCAGCTGGTACAGATCCGCCAGACCGAAGCGGTCCGCGCGGTCGATGATGATGGTGTTGGCGTTCGGGATGTCGATGCCGCTCTCGATGATGGTGGTGGAGAGCAGGACATCCGCCTTGCCGTTGACGAAATCGCGCATGATGCACTCCAGCTCGCCCTTGTCCATCTGGCCGTGGCCGACCACGATGCGGGCCTTGGGAACGAGGCGGCGGAGCTCCTGCTCCACCTTGCGGATGCTCTGCACGCGGTTGTGGAGGAAGAAGACCTGGCCGTTGCGGGCCATCTCGCGCTCGATGGCCTTGGCGATGAGCTGCTCGTTGTACGGGCAGACGGCGGTCTGCACGGGCAGGCGGTTGAGCGGCGGGGTGTCGATGGTGCTCATGTCGCGCGCGCCCATGAGCGCCACGTAGAGCGTGCGGGGGATGGGCGTGGCGGAGAGGGTGAGCATGTCCACCATGCGGAACATGCGCTTGAACTGCTCCTTGTGGCGCACGCCGAAGCGCTGCTCCTCGTCAATGACGGCGAGGCCGAGGTCCTTGAAGTGGACGTCCTTGGAGATGAGCCTGTGGGTGCCGATGACGATATCGACGTCGCCGCGCGCGATGCCGTCCAGAATCTCGCCCACGCGCTTGGCGGGGGTGAACCGGCTGAGCAGCTCAATGCGCACGGGGTACTCGCTCATGCGGGCGCGGAAGGTGCGGTAGTGCTGGTCCGCCAGCACGGTGGTGGGAGCCAGGATGGCGGCCTGCTTGCCGCCGGTGACGCACTTGAAGGCGGCGCGGATGGCCACCTCTGTCTTGCCGAAGCCGACATCGCCGCAGATGAGGCGGTCCATGGGGCGCGGGGATTCCATGTCCGCCTTGGTCTGGTTGATGGCGCGGAGCTGGTCGGGTGTCTCGCGGAAGGGGAAGCTGCTCTCGAACTGCCACATCCAGGAGGAATCGGCGGGGTGGGCGTAGCCGTTGTCGCTCTCGCGCGCGGCCTGCACCTCCAGCAGCTGGGCGGCGTAGTCCGCCACGGCGCGCTCTGCGGCCTTGCAGGCGCGCTTCCAGCGGGAATCTCCGATTTTGCTGAGCTCCGGCGCCTTGGCGCCCAGCCCCACGTACTTGGAGACCAGGTGGCTCTGCTGGAGCGGCAGGCGCAGCAGCACGCCGCCCGCGTAGGTGATGTGCAGCTCCTCCTCGCCCGTCTCCTCGTCGCGCACGATGCCCTCGAACCTGCCGAGGCCGTGGGCGGCGTGGATGACGAGGTCGCCGGGTGAGATTTCGCGCAGCGGGGCCTGAGCGCGCTCGCGGCGCATGCGCTCCTCGCGGTCGTCGCGCCGGCGTGCGCGCGGCGAGGAATAGCGGCCGAAGATTTCCGCGGACGACAGCACGGCGAGCTTCGCGCCCGGCACGGCGAATCCGAAGGGGAGGTCGCCGTCGCGGCTCTGCACGCCGCTCCAGGCGGGGTCCTCGCCGCAGATTTCCTCGAAGCGCTCCTTCTCGCCCTCGTGGGGGAAGAACATGACCACGCGCCACTTCTCGCGCTTCCACTTCTCCAGGTTCATGCGCGCGAGGTTGCGGCGCGCCTCCTGCATCACGAAGTCGCCGCTCTCGAAGGAGCCGAGCGGCGAGCCGAAAAACGCCGCGCCGTCCCCCGCGTTCAGCTGGTCGATGTCCTCCGGCAGCGCGTCCGTGCGGTCGGGCGGCACCTCGAACACGAGCACATCCCCCGGCACGCCGCTGCCGGGCAGCGCCACCACCCAGTCGTCCGCCGCAATCAGCCCCTCCAGCGTGTCCGCGCTCTCCGGCTCGTCCAGCAGCAAATCCGCCTCTTCCAGCTTGCGGAACGAGAGCTGCGAGTCCACGTCGAAGGCGCGGATGCTCTCTATCTCATCTCCGAAGAATTCCACGCGCAGCGGCCACGCGGACTGCAGGGGAAAGACGTCCAGAATACCGCCGCGCAGGCTCCATTGGCCGCGCGCCACCACCTGGTCCACACGCTCGAATTCATGCGCGAGCAGGGTTTCCGTCAGCTTTTCCGGCGGCAGCTCCGCGCCCACGCGCAGCGTCAGCGTGCAGTCCCCCGCCTTCTCGAACGCCGGAACGGGCTGGCGCAGCGCATCCGCTGTCACAATCACCGCTTGGGTTTCCGCGGGCGCGCCGCTGACCGCGCGCAGGGCTTCCAGGCGCTCCGCCGCCAGGTCGGGGTCGCTGATGCCGTTGTTGATGTGCATCTCCATCTCCGGCACAAAGACGGCTGGCGGGGCCTGCCAGAGCGGCCACTCCGCGGCCACGCGCTCCTGTACGGGCAGGGCGTCCGCCACCACCCACACACGCCGCGGTTTGTCGCTCATTCCCGCCACCATGGCCGCCACAAACGAATACGCCGCCGGGCACACCCTGTCCAGCACCACAGGCTCCTCCCGCGTGCCGCCGGCACGCAGCCGCCCCAAGTCCCGGGCAAACGCCGGGGACTTCGCTACTACCTGGGTCAGTGGCATGGCCACGCGCCTAGTTTAGCAGCTGCCAGAGCAATTTCAACGCCAAAATGGTTTGCTGGGCGGTTGGCTGGGGTGTACAATGGGCGGTATGGGAAGACCGACAGACATGGAACGCCAGGAAGCCGTCAAAATCCTGGCGGAGAGGCACGGCATCACCAATGTGGACGAGGTGTATGAGGATGGGGAGACCCTGCTGTCGCGCAAGGCGGGGTGAATACACGCCAAGGGTGGCAGCTCTCCGAGCGTTTGTATGGGATGGCAATGATTTGAAAGTCCGCGCACGCAGGGGCGGGCATGCAGGGAGGCTGCATGACACGGCGGGCGCGGATTGGTGTTGCCATTTGGCGCCGGGGGTGTATATATGGCGGGTATGAACCCAACGCCTGACAAGAGGGGATGCCTGCTGGCGCTGCCGGAGCTGGTGGCGCGCGTGTTCCGCGGCAAGCCCGCGGGGCAGCGCGCCGGCACCGCCGCGCAGCACATGAAGGGAAGCCTGTTCACCCCGCGCAACGTCATCATTGCCGTGCTCGCCGTGCTGTACGCCGTGTGGCCGGCGGATTTCCTGCCGGACCTGATGCCCCTGGTGGGCTGGCTGGACGACATCGGCGTGCTGGCGGTGGCAGTGGCGTTCATTACCGCAGCCATGCACCGCCGCACGGACAACCTGCCGGGAGAGGGCGGGGAGGCGCCGCAGGAGCGCCCCATGCGCAACTGCACCCCTGCCCCGCAGGACACGGACGAAAAGCGCCTGCAGTAGGGCCGGAGTCCACCCTTCCCCTGCACCGCGCGCCCGGTTTTTCACGCGCGCGGGAAGAATTTGCTTGCGGAATTGGTTAAGTTAGGTAAAATGGTTGCAACCGCTTAAAGTAACTGATGAAAACGGGAAAAATCATAGGATTGACAGGCGTGGTGCTGGTAGGTGCCGCGGCATACCTGTACACGCAGACGGAGGTGCTGGATTTCCTGAAGGCGCCCAAGCTGGACTACGAGCAGGTGTGGGACGCCGGAGTGGGCGAGGCCACGGGAAGCGCGCTCGACGGCATCACGCAGGCCGCGCCGGACCTGGGACGCGAGAAGTTCCGCCTGTATGCGGCGGACGACGCGAACTGGAAGCGGATGGCGCGCTACATGCTCAGCAAGTGCGACAGCGACAGCTCCGCCGCCATAGCGAAGTTCACCAAGGAGAACGCGCAGACCATCGAGGACCTGGAGAAGCAGATAGCCGAGAAGAAGAGCAACATGCTCACGCTGGCGGACGCCTCACAGGAGAGCCGCGACCTGGTGAAGGAGCTGAACCGCAAGCTGGCGGAGGCCAAGGCGGAGAAGGAAGTGCCGTGGACGCTGGACGCGGCGCTCAACAACCCGCAGCTGCTGGTGCTGCTGGACCGCATCTGCAGCGACCGCGAGTGGCTCAACCAGTTCCTGTTCTCCGGCGAGTGCGCGCAACCGGGCCGCGCGCTGACCATTCTGGGCGAGATTTTCAAGAAGCACCCGGAGGCGCGGCGCGCGGGCGTGCTGCGCAACATCGCCACCGCCACCGCGCTTGAATACGCGCAGGCGGGCTACCCGTTCGCCTACGCCGAGCCCCGCGCCGACCACTTCATCCGCAACTGGAAGGCAGGCAAGCTCAACACGTCGTTCGACACCCTGCCCTTCTGGCAGTACCGCATCGTCTGCGGCGCCAAGGGCATGCACAGCTCCGCCACGCCGGAGGCCCTGCAGTGGGCGGTGGACAACCTGCACCTGCCCGCGCAGAAGTACTGCGGCTGCTTCTGGCGCTGCGGCTACAAGCTCTACAACATCTACGGCGAAATCATCCACAACAACGGCTATTTCGAGCCCTTCAAGGGTATGTTCGACGGCAACCACTACCTGCTCACGCAGAACGTGGGCGGCGTGTGCGGCAGCCTCTCCCACTACGGTGCGTACGCGGCCTGCGCCAACGGCGTGCCCGCCATGACCGCCGGCGAGCCCGCCCACTGCGCCCTGGTGGTGATGGTCAACGGCGTGTGGACCCCCGCCTACTCCCTCTCCTGGGAGCGCGGCCTCCACTGGACCGTGTGGAAGGACGTGCACCGCTACTCCTCCCTGCACATGCAGACCGAGATGCAGAGCGAGAAGGCCGCCAAGAAGACCGACCTCTCCAACGCCTACCGCATGGTGGCCCGCGCCTTTGCCGACATCAACGACAAGGACAAGGCCGTGAAGGCCTACAAGGCCGCGGTGGACGCCCAGCCCTGCAACTACCTCGCCTGGCGCGAGTACGCCGCGCACCTGAAGTCCGGCAAGGCCAAGCCGGAGGCGTGGCTGACCTACAACACGCTGGTGTGCGACAAGCTCTCCGAGCGCTACCCGGAGATGGCGGCGGAAATCCTGCGCACATACCTGTACCCGGTGCTGGCGGACAACGCGGCATCCTACGGCAAGGACAAGCTGGAGGAGTGCTTCCTGAACTTCTGGAAGCCGGTGGAGCGCGCCTCCCGCAGCATGGAGAAGCTGGAGCCGGACGCCTGGCACGCCGACGAGATGTGCAGCGCCCAGCTGGACATCCTCAAGAAGCTCGGCGGCGACGAGAAGCAGGTGACGCTGGACTTCTACACGCTGGTGCTCTCCAACACGTTTGTGAACCGCCACTACGCGCCCAAGGTGCTGGCCTGGGGCACCAAGCTGGCTGCCAAGTACCAGGGCGACATGCCCAAGCGCATGATGGAGGCCAACGTGGTGGCGCTCTCCGCCAAGGGCGGCGCCAAGATGGATGCCAAGTCGCGCGACAAGATGATTGGCGAGCTGCTGGTGAACTGCGAGACCAGCCGCGACCTGAACTCCTTCAACAACCTGTCGGAGCTGCTGTCCAAGGAATACACCGCACCCAAGGACAAGATGCCCGCGTTCGAGCCGTTCAAGGGGCGCCTGATGTCCGAGCGCGGCGTGCCGTACTTCAGCTCGGTGTCCTCGCGGTTCGGCCAGCCGTCCGGCGCGGGCCATCCCGGCCTGCTCAAGGAGTGCGGCGGCAGCTTCCACACCGACAAGGAGGAGAACCCCTGGGCCGCCATCATGCTGGTGCGCCCGGCCATGGTCTCCGGCGTGGTGGTGGTCTGCACCAACCACAACACGGGCCGCCTGAACAACATGCACATCCAGGTCTCCGAGGACGGTGAGAGCTGGACGGACGTGGGCCCCGCAGCCGCCCCGTACAGCGGCGAGGTCATGCGCTTCGACATGGGAGCGGAGGCCGACTGGCCGCGCGCCAAGTACATCCGCGTCATCCGCGACGGCGGGCCCGAGTTCTTCCACCTGCGCGGCATCTACGTCTACGGCAAGAAGGCCGCGTAACACGACAGCAAGCAAGACTAACCCCAAACTGATTCAGCAGATATGAAAAGGCTTATGATACTCGCGCTCGCCGTCGGAATGGCGGGCTGCCACGAACAGAAGAAGGAGGCCCCCCCCGTGGAGCCGCAGCCGCCCACCGCTCCCGCCGCAGGCGCGCAGAGCCCCAACCAGGCGGAGAACTTCACCAAAGCCAAGGAATCCGTCACGGACGACGGCTACATCGCCTTCGCCTACGCCGCGGACTGGGACCGCTACAGCGAGTCCTTCGCCAAGGCGTGGATTACCAACGCCGACATCCAGAAGGCCGCCGGGAGCGCGCGCCTGCTGCTCGCCCCCGTCTACCAGAACGTCACGGACAAGGTGAAGAAGGAGCAGGAGGCCTTCTGGGGCTCCATCCCGGAAAAGAACCGCGGGTTCCATGACGAGACCTACCCCGCCATCATGTTCTTCGACAAGGACGGCCGCCACTACGCGGACGTGTACGGCCCGGACATGCTCACCCGCCCTGTCGCGGACATTGCGGCTGACGTTGCGGGCAAGCTGGAGCTGCTGCACCAGCAGGAGGCCCTGCTGAAGAAGTCCGCCGCGGCATCCGGCGCGGAGGCCGCCAAGTACCTGGGCGAGGCCGCGACAATGGAGGGCATCAACCGCCCGGACAAGGTGGCGGAGAAGCTCAAGGAGCTGGACCCGGAGGACGAGAGCGGCTACGTGCGCCGCGTCACCTTCGACGGCCTCGCCTTCGCCGGCGAGAAGCGCAAGCAGGTGGCCGATTGCAGCTCCAAGGAAGCCAGGTGGTCCGCCATCCAGGATGTCATCAAGGAGGTGGAGGGCAAACTTGAAGACAATGCCTACACCGCCACCCAGAAGCAGGAGATGTGCGCCGCCGTCATCGGCGTGCTCCACCGCGACGGCGGCTACAAGGGCAGCCTCCAGATTCCCCGGTGGTGCAAGCGCATGGCCGAGCTGGACCCGGAATCCCTGCTGGGCCGCAGCGCCAAGGTGGTGCCGGACGTGTGGAGCTGGAAGCTCAACTACGCGGAAGGCTGGACCCCGCGCGGCATCCCGGACGACAACACGCCCATCCTGCTGCGCGGCGACCTGCCGATTTCCGATGCGGGCTCCTACACCCTGCAGTTCATGTACCACAAGGGCAAGGATCCGCTGCGCATCAAGAAGGTGATGCTCTACGACGGCGAGGAGCTGGTTTCCGAGGACGAGCACGAGGGCGAGGCCTCCGGCTCACCCCGCAACAACAGCTACACCGTCACCGCCGATTCCAAGCTCAAGGAACCCCACGTCTACATCATCTTCGACAACGGCGACAAGCGCGACTCCTACGGCATGATCCGTATCGACAACGAATGACGCTGACGCAGAATTTACAATTTACGATCATTGCCATCCCATAGCGCTCTGGTAACGGAGCGCTAACCCGCATGGTTGCGGGGTGGGGTTTGGGAAAATCGGGAATTTGAGTTTAGAAATTTGGAGAAAGGCGTGGTTGGTATGCAATGATTGGTGCCAACGAGGGCGATTAGTAAGCGGGCGTTGGCGCTCATACGCCCCGCCATTCGGCGGGACTCTCTGCCGAGACGTACCAACGTGGTTACCCCCAGGCCTTCCGGCCTGGGCTAACCTTGTATCGCCATCGGGATGGCTCACATAGAGCGCGCCTGTCGGCGCGTGGCGAAATGTTTCCTCTGGCATACTGCCAGAGGAAACTTGAAATCATCTGCGCCAATAGGCGCGGCTAACTTGGAGCCATCCCGATGGCGACACAAAGTTTGCCCCATCCCGTAAGGGTGGGGATTGTCCCCCTCCGCACTTACAACTAAGAGAGTCCCGCCGCGTTGCGGCGGGGCGTATGAGCGCCAAGGGTGGCTCCTCTCCAAGCGTTTTTATGGGACGGCAATGTTTAGAATTTGTTTGTCCGCACACGTTGTTAGTGCCCACACGGGGAAATTGGAATGCGGCAGGGCAAGCGCAACGGGTATGCACACGACGCTCAACTACACACAAATCCCAAATACTAAATGCTAAATTAAAAATTCTAAATTTCCGCGCCTATTGGTGGGCAAAGAAGCGTTCTGCGAGGTTGCAGACGCGGCGGCAGACCTCGCCCACCTCGGTGCGGGAGGTGTTGAGGATGCGGTGGGCGGTTTCCCTGTAGAGCGGGCCGCGCTCCTCCCACAGGCGGTGGAGGGTGTCCGCGGGGTCCTCGGTCTGCAGCAGCGGGCGGTTGGCGGCGCGGATCTTGCGGTGCATGAGGGAGCGCGGGGAGACGTTGAGCCACACCACAAAACCCAGGCTGCGCAGCAGCTCGCGGTTCTCCGGGCGCAGCACCACGCCGCCGCCGGTGGAGATGACGGGCGGCGGGGTTTGCGGGTGCTCCGCCAGGTAGCGCAGCAGGGCGGTTTCCAGCGCGCGGAAGTGCGCCTCCCCCTGCTCTGCGAAGATTTGGGATATCTTTTTGCCCACCTGCTCCTCTATGAGGGCGTCCATATCTAGCAGGGGCATGCCCGTGCGCTTGCTCACCAGCTTGCCGATGGTGGTCTTGCCGCACCCCATGAGCCCGATGAGGATGATCGGGCGCCCGTGCGTCTCTATGGGGTGCGAGGGATTCATGGGGATTTACAATTTACAATTTACAATTGACGATTGGGAATAGTGTGCATTCCGCTTGCGGCGTCTTGCCGCCAGGGCCGCAAGCGCAAGCAAGCCCAGCGTGCCCGTGGTGGGTTCCGGGGTGGGCACCAGCTCGGTGAACACAATTTTGCCCTGCTCGCCGAGGTCCACGGTATTGCTCCAGCCGTTCTCCATCAGCAAGGTCAACTGCATGGCCTCGCCGATGTTGACCTCCTCCCCGAATTCGATGCTGATTGCAACGGGGGTGAACCCTTCCGGCAGGATGAGGTCCGAGGCGTCGAACACCACGTCCGACATTTCCACGGAACAGTGGAAAAGGTCGGACAGGTCGAAGTGGTACACGCCGCCCACCAGCTCGGCGACGTCCTCTGAAATCTTGATGGTGACGTTGTTGAGCGTGATGGTGTTGCCGTTGCCCACGGAGATGGAGTTGTTGGCGGCGAGGATGAGGTTCTCCAGCTCCAGGTCGCACCCCATGCGGCGGATGTCCAACCCGTCCGCCAGGCTGGGGCGCCCTTCCGTTCCGGCAATCAGGCCGTCCTTCACGGTAAGCTCCTGCAGCAGGCCGGGGGCATCGTCGGCAAGCGCCTTGATGGAGGTGTTCCCGGCGGTGACGGTGCCGTCATTGATATATGTTTCGCCGAAGAAGTGCGCGGCGGCGCCATCCTCCACGGTGACGCTGCCGTCAACCGTGCCGTTGCCGATGGAGGAGGGGCCTTCCATGGTGACGGAGTTGGAGAGGGCGTGCCCGCCGAGGTCCAGGGTGCCGACCGTCATGGTGATGTCGCCGGAGCCGAGGGCGGAGGCGGCACCCATCACCACGGTTCCCTTCTCGATGGAGGTGCCGCCGGTGTAGGTGTTGGCGGTCTCCACCAGCAGCGTACCCGTTCCGCCTTTGATGAGGGTGCCCGCACCCGCGATAGAGCCGTCGCCCGTGAACGCGACATCGCCGCTCGAGCTCACGGTGACGCCGATCGGGGTGAGTTCTCCCTGCAGCACCAGGCTGCCGCCCTGCACTTCACTGATGAAGAGCGCGGCGTTGTTGCGGTAGGTGCGCGGGGTTTTTGTAGATGAGGAATAGCTCCAGTTCTTGTCGTCGTTCTCGGCCCACACGTTGCTGTCGCCGCCAATCCACCCCAGGATGTAGTCCCGCGAGCAGTAGAGCGTTCCCTTCCGCCAGTATACGCGCCCGGGGGCGTCTATCGTCTCATCGTCCACCGTCATGGTTACCTTGGAGAAGTCCCAGCTCCCAGGGGTGGTGCCGTCCGCCATGGCAATGAGCGCGGCATCTTCCGCCAGCCCGCGCCCCGGCGCGGTGGTGACGTTGAAGGCGACGTATTTCCCCAGCTGCAGGGAGCCGTCGAGCGTGAGCGCGGGGTCGGAGCCGGTGAGCGTGAGGTTCACCCTGCTGCCATCCGCCAGCGTGAGGGTGCTTGCGCTCACGGAATTGACACCCTCCAGGGAGAGCGCGGCGCCATTCTTGAAGGTGAGCTGCGGGTTGTAGCTGGGTCCGCTGCCGGGGCTCTTGGCGATGGCGCCGCCGGACAGGTTCAGCTTGGCGCCGGATTCCACATCCAGCCCGTTGAGGGCCAGCACGGCACCGTCCTCCACGCTCAGCCCGCCGCCGTACAGGGTGGTGGCGGCGGTGATGGTGGAGGTGCGGGAGAGCAGCAGCTCCTCGGCGGAGCAATCCTTCTTGTGCTTCTTCAGGTCTTCCTCCGCATACTTGCCGCTAAAGACAATCCAGCCGCCCGTGGCCTGCCAGTCTGCCCCCACCTTCACGGAGTTGAGGCGCATGCCGGGGCAGTAGTCGAACATGGCCGTATCGTAGATGAGAATCTCCTGCCCCACGGATGCCGAGATGGAGAGGTTGTACAATGAGTTCCCGCTGACATACAGGCCGCGCAGGAAGGTGTTGCCGGTCTTGGTGTCGTTCACCAGGTTGTCGCGGAACTCGATGCGTTTGTTGTCGGCAATCTGCGTGTTCCCGTTGACATGGATGAACATGCCGCCGGCCAAGGGGTAGGCGGAGCTGCCGGTGACGGTGTTGCCGGTGAAGGAGATGCTGCCGTTCCCGGTGAGGGAGAGGGAGCTGTAGGACACATAGCCCGCGGCGCCGTTGGGGGCCGTGTTGCCGGAGAACACCATCTCCCCGTTCCCCGAGATAAGGGCCGAGCGGTCCGTGTAGAGCGCGCCGTTGGCGTACGTGCCGGCGCGGCCGACGTTGCGGCTGAACTCCACGTAATCGTTGTTGCACATGCTCAGGATGTTCTTCACGTACACCGCCATACCCTCGTACCCGCCCTCGTTGCCCGTGAAGGACAGGCTCCCGTTGCCGTCCATCTCCAGGTCGTATGCGCTCACGGCACCGCCGGAGATCCCGCTTCTGTTCACGTTCCCCTGGAAGAGCAGCGTTGTGTTTTTGGAGATGGTGGCCACGTTGGCCAGGATGGCCGCGCCGCCGCCGGATTGGGTAACCTCGTTGCCCGAGAACGAGACGAGTTGGTTGCCCGTGATTTCGAGCCTGCCGGTGCCGTCGGCGCGGATGGCGCCGCCACCGCGCGCGGCGGAGTTGCGACTGAACACCAACTCCTCGTTGTCGGTGATGCGCAGGAAATCAAGGGAGCCGAACCCTTTGGTTTCCACGGCAATGGCGCCGCCGCCTTCCTGCGAGGCGTTGTCGATGAACTTGAGGGTGCCCTTGTTGTCGCTGATGGTGATGGCCGTGCAGTACAGTGCGCCGCCATACCCGACGGTGGCGGTGTTGCCGTCAAACAGCATGTCCCTGTTGCCGGAAAGCGTGAGGGAGCCGAACCAGCCGCCGCCCGCGTCGCCCTCGCTGCGCACATAGACGGCGCCGCCGCTCAATGCGGAGTTGCCGCACATGTCCACCTGCATGTTGTCCTTGATTTCCAGCGCGGCTCCCCTTTCGCCGGAAATGGCGCCGCCGTTCGCCCCGGAAACCGAGTTGCCGTTGATGCCCAGCTGGCGGAAGTCTCTGAACCCGCTCGCCAGGAGCCTGTCTCCATCCCAGAACGCCTTGAAAAACACGCTGCCGCCGGCATCCTGCACTTTGTTGCCGCCCAGGGTGAGGACCCAGCCGTTGCCCTCCCACAGCTGGTAGTTGCCGGTGGTGCGCACGCCCTTATCCTTGGCATCCACGTCATTCTGCAGCTCGTATTTCGCGTTCTCGTCGGAATGGTCGCTGATATCCTGCGCGCTTCTCACGTTTACATTCGTTATCGCATCGGCGGCAAGCGCGGCGTGCGGAACGGCCACCGCCCCCAGCAGGGCGGCCATCAGCAAATGTGGCAAGCGGATTTTCATGGCAAGTGCGTGCCGGAATACAACATCGGCGCGCGATTATACCGCATATCGCACCCCATTGCAATGCCGACAACAGGGGAAATTGATTGATTGAAAGAAACGGGCGTGCGCAACTAATCACGCCCCTTCACGCCAATCACACCCCCACCCGCTCCCGCGCCGAACGGCGCGGCTAACTTTCCCAATTGTAAATCGTCAATTGTAGATTGTAAATCCGCTAGTCCCGGCGGGAATCGAACCCACATTTGCCCTTTAGGAGAGGGCCGTTCTATCCATTGAACTACGAGACCGTGATGGATGCGCTAGGCGGGTCCGCAGGCGGTGCGGACGGCGTCTATCTGGGATGCGGAGAGGTGCTTCTGCAGCTCGGTGAGCATGCGGGGGAAGTACTCTTCACGTGTCCAGCCGTGCAGCGGCTGGGGCTGGGGCTTGTCGAAAGCCCAAAAGGGGATGGGGAGCGCCACGTCCAGGATGGTGGCGGCGGGGGGCATGATGCGGCAGAGGGCATCCGCAACGGCCTGCGCGGCGGCGGGGCAAGCCTCCAGCGCACGCAGCAGCCATTGGCACGCCAAATGGTTGGCGGGGATGGAGATGCCGTCCAGCAGGGGCTCCAGGCGCTCCTGTGGCAGCTCGCAGAGGGGCTGCATGAGCGGCAGGGCGCGCATATCCGCCAGGCTGAGCATGGCGTTGAGCATGGGGGCGTTGTCCAGGGCGTCGTCTGCCTTGATGCAGCGCACGAGCTCGATGACGCCGGAGAGGGGGGTGTCCGGCGCGGGCTGTGCGAGGGTGACGAGGTTGATGGCGGCCTTGGCGGCGACCTCCGGTGCGGGCTCGCAAAGGATGTAGGGGAGGAGCGACTTCCATCCCTCGCCCTTGCGGGAGGAGATGAAGCGGCAGAGCATCTGCATGCTGCCGCGGCGGGCGGCGGTGGAGGTCTTTTCCGCGAAGACGGGGTAGATATCCAGGTTCTCGGCCTGCTTCTCCTCGTCATTGCTGGCCATGAGGCCGCAAGCCATCATGGCGAGGGGCCACTGCTCCTGGCCGATTTCATGGATGCGCACGGGGTCGTGCGCCATGGCGGCCAGGCGTTCCAGCTCGGAGAGGCTGTCGAAGTTGTCCTGATAAATACTCACTGGGATTTACAATTTACGATTTACAATTGACAATTTGAGAAGTTCGCGCGGCGGAGCCGCGGGGGGAGGGTCAATTGTTGGTGGGCTGGTCGGTGTCGAGGGAGTGGTTGGAGACGTCTTGGTTGAGCCAGGAGTTGTCGCCGGAGCCGTCAGCGGCGGGGGCGGTGGCGGGAGCGACGGGCACGGGGGCGTCCACATCCAGCAGGGTGAGGCGGAGGTCCACCACGCTGTCTCGCACGAGGGCGCTGTAGGGGCACTTGGCCTTGGCCTGCTCATAGTAGGCGCGGGCGGCGTCCTTGTCGCCGGAGGTCTTGGCGATATCGCCGAGGCAGACGAAGGCGAGTGCGGTGTAGGGGTTGTCCGGGAGGGCGGTCACGCGCTTCCAGGCGGCGGTGGCCTCCTCGTTCTGTCCCTCGCCCATGTAGTCTGTGGCGATGGCGGTGATGGCGCGGGACTTGAGCAGCACGCTGGGGGACTTGGCGGCCACGTTCTCCAGGCTGGCGATGGCGGCGGCCTTGTCACCGCCGTTGCGCAGCAGGGAGATGCCCTTGAGCAGCTCTCCGGTGGCGGCGGCGGGGGTCTCTCCGTACTCTTTCTGCAGGAGCTCCAGGGAGGCGGCGTCGTAGGCTTCCACGGTGGCGACCTTTCCGGGTTCGTCTGCCTTCATGGCGGCGACGGTGACGGCGGCTGCCTGGTGGGTGCGGTCGTTCTGTGTGGAGAAGTAGGCGATGACGCAACCGGCGGCGATGCCGAGCGTGATGCCGCCCCAGAGGAGCTTCTTGTAGTGCTCGTTCAGGAACTGCTCATGCTTGGAGGGGCCGAGCTCGATTTCGCCGATGGCCTTGATCTCCTCCGGGGAGAGGGGCATGATATCCTCGTCTTTGTTCTGGTTGTTCATGACTGGAGTTTTTGGATTTCGCTGAGGTTGTGGATGCGGTCCACGTCGAAATAGTTGTTGATGCCGAGATTGCGGTAGATTTGCAGGGTGGCGCGGGATTTGTTGAGGGTGTAGAAGTGGATGCCGTCCACGTCCTCGTCCAGGAGCTCGGCGCACTGCTGGCTGGCGTAGTTGACGCCGATGCGCTCCACGGACTCCGCATCCCCTCCGGCGCGCAGGAGGGCCTTGAGCAGGCGTGCGGGGAAGTTGGTACCGGCGGAGAGGGATGCCATGCGGTGCATGCCCTGCAGCGTGGTGATGGGCATGATGCCCGCCACGATGGGCGCGCCGATGCCCAGCAGGCGGCACCGCGCGCGGAAGTCGAAGAACGCGTGGTTGTCGAAGAACAGCTGGGTGCAGATGTAGTCCGCGCCCTCGTCCATCTTGGCCTTGAGGTGCTCCATCTCCTTGAGGCGGTTGCGGGATTCGGGGTGTCCCTCCGGGAATCCGGCCACGCCGATGGTGAGGCGGAACGGCAGCTTGCGCTCCTCCTCCCACTTGCGGATGAAGGCCACCAGCTGCGCCGCGTACTGGAACGCGTCGCGCGAGCGGTCGTACGAGGGGTCGTCCTGCGGGGGGTCGCCGCGCAGGGCCATGACCGCGCGCGCGCCGGACTGCACGTAGCCCTCCAGGATGGCGGCGATCTCCGCCTCCGAGTGGCCGACGCAGGTGATGTGCGGCACGGTGGTGAGGCCGCCGGCCTGGATGCGCTGCACCACATCGCGCGTGAGCTCGCGGGAGCTGCCGCCGGCGCCGTAGGTGACGCTCACGAGGTCCGGGTGGAACTCCTTGAGCCGCTCCACGGTTTCCAGCAGGCTGGCCGCGCCCGCCGGGGTCTTCGGCGGGAAGAACTCGAAGGAGAACGTGGGCGTTTTCTCAAACAGCCCGGCTGTGGCGGGTTCCGGCATCAGGGCATGGGTAGGGGTTCCAGTTCATCCGACATGGGCACGGCGGTTTCCGTGGCGCCGCTGTTGGCGGGAAGCGGCGCCGCGCTCGTGGGCACCGGCGCGCCGAAGTTCATGTTGTCCTGCCGCAGGTCGCGCACCGTTTCGAACGGCGTGATGATCACCTCGTCACCCACCGCCGGCATCTTATCCTCCGGCAGCAGGCCGTCCTGCACCGCACCGCCATCCGCGGCGGACGAGAAATGCGACTGCTTGATCTGCGCGCTCACCTGGCCGGACTCCTGGTCCACGTTGTCCACCTCGGCCTCGCAGACGATGTTGTTGTCGCGCCGCAGGGCCACCACCAGACCCACGTTGATGGGCGACTGCGTGACCGGCTTGAAGAGCACGGAATTCCACTCCTGGTTGTAGGAGGTGACCAACCCGATGGGGCGGGACTCGTCCACCTCCTCGTCGGCCTTCTGGGCCATGGTTTCCTCCTGCTTGCGGCGGGCGTCGGCGAGCACGCTGCTCTCCTCGGCCTCGGTGAGCTTCTTGAGGCGCTCCTGTTGGGCCTTCTCGGCCGCGGCGCGGGCCTCCGCCACGGCGTCGGACTCATGCTCCGGATCCAGCTCCTGCATGCGGCGCTGGTGCTCGTCCTTGCGCTGCTGGTAGGCATCCTGGCTCTGCGCCGCCTGATAGGCGTCATAGCGCTCCTGCTGCTGCGGTATCATGTACGCCACCACATAGAACATCAACCCCACCGCCAGGCAGAGCAATACCAGTATTGTGACGCGAAAACCGTTCATGCGCCCCATTCTACCAAACCCCGCCCGCATTTCAAGCCTATTGTATGTCAGGAGCGCATGACCCCACAATGCGTCCCGAAAAACCGCTGTGGCACCATTTCGCGGGCACGCACTTTGGGCTTGAAAAGACGGCGGGCGGTTGGGTAGAATACGACGACTATGACGGCAGAGAAACCATTGGAGGGCAAGGTCGGCATCGTGACCGGAGTGGCGAACCACCGCAGCATCGCCTTCGGCATAGCCAAGGCGTGGCACGCGGCGGGAGCCAGGCTGATATTCAGCTACCAGGGGGAACGCCTGAAGGACGGCGTGGCCAAGCTGGTGCACGAGCACTTTGGCGAGGACACCCCGCTGTGCGAGCTGGACGTGGCGAGCGACGAATCCATCGACAACTTTTTCCGCTTTGCGGCGGAGCGGACGCCGCGTGTGGACATGCTGCTGCACGCCATCGCGTTTGCCCCGCGGGAGGCCGGCACGCTGGAGGGGCATTTCTCCGAGATTGGGCGCGAGGCGTTCCGCAGCTCGCTGGACATCTCGGCGTATTCGCTCATCGCGCTGTCGCGCGGGGTGGCGCCGCTGATGACCAACGGCGGCAGCATCACCGCGCTCACCTACCACGCCAGCCGTTGCGTGGTGCCCAACTACAACCTCATGGCCGTCTCCAAGTCCGCATTGGAATCCTGCACCCGCTACCTCGCATACGATTTGGCACAGCGGGAGGCCCCCATCCGCGTGAACTGCATCTCCGCCGGGCCCGTGCAAACGCTCGCCGCGCGCGGCGTGAGCGGCTTCACCACCATGCTCAAGCTCTATCAGGAAAAGGCCCCCCTGCACCGCTCCTGCACGCAGGACGAGCTGGGCGCCATGGCCGCCTACCTGGCATCCGACGCGGCGGCGGCGGTGACGGGCCAGGTGCTGTACGTGGACGGCGGATACTCCATCATGGGGATGTAATCCCCGCGCGGGTGGCGGCGGGGGCTACTTGCCCGCCTGGCGCCGCTCCAGCTTGCGCACCACGGAATCCAGCGCGGCCATCTCCTGCGGGGTGATATCCGCGGCGGCGGCGTCCAGCATATCGCGGAAATAGCCGTACACCTCATGGAACATGGACATGCCGCGCTCCGACAGGACCAAAAGCACGGAGCGGCGGTCGGCAGGGTTGGGATGGCGCTCGAAAAAGCCTTTCCTCACCATGCCCTCCACCAGCAGGGACGTGGCGGGAACGGACATCTGCATGCGCGCGGCCAGAGCCTTGAGCGGCACGCCCTCCGGCTGGTCCGCCAGCATGAGCTTGAGCTGGGAAATGGCCGAGCCCTGGCGCATGGTGAGCCCCAGCATCTTCTTGAGCTGGCCCGCGCTCACGTTGTGCACGCACTCGCGGCGCATGTCGTCCAGAAGGTTGAGCAGCTTCTGGAAAACCAAGTGCGGCGGAGGTGTATTTGCGGTTGCCATGCGGCGGGTATTCTAACGGAAAGGGCGAGATATTGCAAGCGCCAACTCCTAGGGCAAGGGCGCGAACGCGCCGCGGCTGTCGGATGCGGCGGCGTGGAGGGTGGCGGGGAAGTCCGCATGGAAGCCCATCATCACGCCGTTGCAGAGGTTGCACTCCTGCACGGCGGGAAGGGCCTCGCCTATGAGCCGGCCATCCAGCCACACGTAGAAGCCGCCGGGCACGCCCTCCCCGGCGGGAACGCACGCCACGCGGATGGTGCAGCGGGAGGACATGTCGCGCGAGCAGAGGATGGTGTCGCCCCAGGTGATGTAGGCCTCGTTGACAACGAGGCGGCCCATTGCGCGGCCGTTGCCCACCAGCACGGTGAATTTGCGCTCCGTGTCCCAGCCGTCCTTGTCACCGTTGCCGAAGCTGATTTCAAACTCCGCCGTGTATCCGGCGGCATCGTCCACGGGTTTGCTCCAGGGAATCCACATGGCGGTTTCCGCATCATTGCGGAAGGAGAGTCCGTCCGCCACGGGTTGCAGGTTCTGGCAGCGCACGGCCGGCGCCTTGCAGGACGGCGTGTCGAACGCCGATGCGGCGCGGCGCTCCAGTCCCGCCGTGCGCCCGGGAATGCCCATGGCGCGCGCCAGGTTGCCCGCCACCAGCAGGGCCGCCTGGTCCGTGGGGTGGATGCGGTCCGGCGCAAACATCTGCGCCACCGCGTACCCGGCGGGCTTGGTGACATCCTGCAGGCCGGGGTTCACATCCGCGTACACCACGCGCAGGTGGGCGTTCCCCGCGGCGGGCGCGAACTCCTTTGAAAGCCACGTGTTGAATTCCGCGATGTTCCTGGAGAGCGCATCCGCCTTGTCCGTGGCGGTGACGGACATGAGGTAGAGCGTGGCGGGCTTGCCTCGGCGGGCGGCGTTCTGCGCCATGGCCTGCACGTTCTCCGCCACGGCGGCGCGGATGTTCTCCCAACTGGTCTCACGCATGCCAAAGAGGTCGTTCGTGCCCAGCATGTAGGTGTAGGTGTCCGGGGAGTAGGTGTTGCCGGTGTAGGTGCCCACGTTGCCCTTGTTGTCGGGCGTGAGCTTGTCGGACACGCCGAGCCAGTTCTTGATGTTGGATGACTGGAGGCCGCTCACGCTGGTGAGGCGGTGGAAGCGCGCGCCGGACACCTCGTCCGTCCAGATGTTGAACTGGGCGCAGTGCTCGTTGTCGAACCCGCGCCCGCGGTAGGTTGCCTGTGAGAACGCGCCGCTGTAGCAGCCTTTCAAATACCCCTGCGCATCGAAGCGCACGCCGTTGTCGATGCATATCTTCTGCAGGAACCAGCGGTAGGAGTGGCTGTGGGTGCCGTGCGAGATGGAATCCCCGATGGCCATCCACACGCCCAAATCCGCCGGCGCGGCCACGCAGAACGATGCCAGCCCCGCAACCGCCGCCACTATACTTGCGCATTTCATGCCCCCTATCCTACACGCGCAACGGCCAATTGTCAAACAGCCCGCGCATCACGCACGCCCCTTGACAAAACGGCGGGTTCAAGCTATAAGCGGGGTGGAGATTGACCATGAACCGCAAGCTCACCACCAACCTTTTGTGTCTCCTTTTGGGAATGGCGTGCCTTTTCTGCTGCGCGCGCGCGGACGAGGAGGAGCTGGTCTACACAACCGACCTGACGCTGGACACCATCCGGAGTTCCATGAAGCAGGAGAAGGAGCTCAGCCCGCAGCTGATGCCGCTGCTGGACGCCCAGCGCGCGCGGGCGGCAGCCAGCCTGGACGAGCTGGAGCGCAAGTACGAAGAGCTGCGGCTCTCCACCTTCTACCAGGACTTTTCCAACTTCTTCCACCTCGCCCACACCTGCAGCGAGATTGCCAAGCTGCACACCCGCAGCATCAGCGACAATTTCCCCACCACGCGCTCACGCGTGCGCATCGGCATGGCCATCCAGCGCTACGCCTTCCTGGCCCAAAGCATGCGCGAAATCAACACAGCCAAGCTCTCCCGGCAGGAAAAGCAGCAGCTCAAGCAGGCCCTGAGCGATTGCGACACCATGGAGCGCGACTACAAGAAGCTCTACGACGTCATGCTTAAAGAGGAGGAGCGCTTCAACAAGCTCTCCGAGAAAATCCGCAGGCTCGACATCTACGCCAACGGTACGGAAGTGGGGCGCTACGCCCGCATCTCCGCCGACCGCAAGCCCGTGGACCTCAAGAAGATGGTGGACTACCGCGAGAAGCAGAAAAGCGAGCAGGAGCAGGACAACAACAGCAAGAAGAATGCCAAGGAGGGCACATCCACCACCCTGGAGAAGGCGGAGCAGCTCAGCAAGGAGGATGCCGAGACCGACCAGCGCCGCGCCGGGCTCATGGAACGGGCCGTGGAGGAGGCCAAGGCCTACGGAACCGATGTGGACCTGGACGGCAAGCTCTCCCTGGAAAAGGAGCAGCAGGTGGAGGGCCGCCTGGCCGCGCGCATCGGCATGTGCCTCTGGGAACCCTCCCGCCTGCACCACGACTCCGACATTCCCGTGAGCTTCCTCGACAGCTGGGGCTACCTGTTCAAGGACGTCTACTACACCTACATTGACCCGAGCGACGCCACGGAGGCGCGCGCGATGGGGCGGGCCGGGCTGTTTTTCCTGGGTCTGCTGGTGCTGGCGAGCCTGCTGTGCCACGGGATATGGCAATACTGCAAGCGGCGGCTGAACCAGCGCATCAGCCGCAAGCGCCTGCGCGCCGCCATGCTGCCGCTGGCCTGCGCCATCACCGGCCTGGGGCTGCTCATCTACGGGCAGTTCGCGCACCCGACCTACTTGGGCAACCATCTGGCGGACATGGGAGAGTTCCTACTCATCTCCGCGGTGCTGTTCGGGTCCATGGTGGTGTACCTGAATTCGCGGCGCGTGCTGGGCGGCATCCGCCTGTTCGAGCCGCTGTTCGTCACCAACTTCTTCTGCATCCTGTACTGCGTGCTGAT
The DNA here is from genome assembly GCA_024405455.1 of Akkermansia sp. Classification (GTDB taxonomy): domain Bacteria; phylum Verrucomicrobiota; class Verrucomicrobiia; order Verrucomicrobiales; family Akkermansiaceae; genus Akkermansia. The sequence continues at coordinate 21,182 of JAKSOT010000017.1, forward strand.
GTGCAGCAACTTCATGCTGGCCATGACCGCCCACCTCCTGTTTGCATTTGGCGCGGTGTGGATGCTGGTGCGCTTCCTGAACCGCATCAGCAACCTGAGGATTTCCGCGCGCGTACACGCCGTGCTGAGCATCGTCATCATGGCCGTGGGCGCGGTGCTGTGCTACCGGGGATACTACTACGTTTTCATCCTCATTGAGCTGTCCTGGTACGTGCTGATGGCCAACTTCATGTTCATGACGGCGCTCAACAAGCTCACCCTGCTGGCGTGCCGCCGCGTGGCCTCCAGCAAGCGCCTGCGGAACTTCCACACCTATATCAACGCCTGGCTGCGCCTCGTGGTCTCCCACATGCTCAAGCCGCTGATATTCCTGATGCTCATCTGGTACGGCCTGCGGTGGTCCACGGCGTGTTTCGACCTGGCGCACTTCCTGCAATCCTGGATGAGCGTGCCCCACCACATGGAAGGCTTCATCCGCACCATCTCCGGCAATGATGTCATGCTCATCATCACCGTGGGCATCTGCATCAACTGCTTCATCCAGGTGCTGCGCCAAACCATTGCCATGATGTACGGGGAAAACGCGGACGCGGGGCGGAACCAGACGCTCACCACGCTGTTTGCGCTGGTGCTGTGGTGCGGGTACGTGATTTTTGCGCTGGACGTGCTGGATGCGGACTACAACTCGATCTTGGTGGTGATGGGCGGCATGTCCGTGGGCGTGGGCATAGGCTTGAAGGACACGATAGAGAACCTGGCGTGCGGCGTGTCGCTCATGCTGGGGCGGTTGCGCGTGGGCGACATGGTGGAATGCGACGGCACGCGCGGCAAGGTGGTGAACATCGGCTACCGCACCACCACGCTGGAAACGCTGTCCGGCTCCGTGGTGTGCTTCCAGAATGCGCAGCTGTTCAACCAGAATTTCAAGAACCTGACGCGCAACCACCAGTACGAGTTCGACACGGTGGAAATCGGCGTGACGTACGGGACGGACGTGGCATATGCGAGGCGCCTCATCCTGCAGGCCCTGCGCCACCTGCCGGGGCTCTCCCCGCAGCATACCAGCTATGTCACCCTCAAGGAATTCGCGGACAGCTGCGTCACCCTCAACATCTGCGTGTGGGTTCCCGTGAAAGGCAAGCCGCTGGTGATGTCGCGCGTGAGGGAGGCCATCTACAAGACGTTCAACGACAACGGGATTGAGATACCGTTCCCGCAACAGGACCTGTACATCAAGCCCCTGCCGGGGGCGGAGAACCCGTTCCCGCCGCAGCAGTGATTTGGGGTTGCAATCCCGCGTGAAGGCGTATACAGTTGGAGCCATGAAGAGGACAGGCATCTATGCAGGCAGCTTCGATCCGCCCACCAACGGGCATCTGTGGATGATCCGGCGGGGTGCGGAGCTGTTCGACGAGCTGGTGGTGGTGCTGGCCATCAACCCGGAGAAGAAGAGCCTGCTGAGCATCGAGGAGCGCGAGGGCATCCTGGAGAAGCTGGTGGCGGGGGTGCCGGGGCAGGTCCGCCTGGCCACGGTGGAGCACGGTTTCCTGGTGGACTTTGCGCGCAAGGCGGGGGCGGATTTCCTGCTGCGCGGCATCCGCAGCACGGTGGATTTCGAGTATGAGAAGCCGATGGCGCGCATGAACGCGCGGATGGAGGGGGGCATCCAGACGGTGTTCCTGATGCCGCCGAGCGAGCTGGAGGAGATATCGTCCTCGCTGGTTCGCGGGTTTGTGGGCGTGCCTGGCTGGGAGCGCTGGGTGAAGGCGTGCGTGCCGCCCTGCGCGTTCGATGCCATCTGCGCCAAGCTCCGATAACCGCATTGCAACCGCCCATGCTGTACTGGGACAACAACGCCACCACTGCCACGGCACCGGAAGTGCTGGAGGCCATGCTGCCCTTCCTGCGGGAGAACTTCTACAACCCCTCCGCCTCCTACGGCCCCGCCCGCGAGGTGCGCCGCGCCATGCAGACCGCCCGCGAACAGGTGGCGGCGCTCGTCGGCGCGGAACCGGATGAAATCGTCTTCACCTCCGGCGGAACGGAAGCCACCAACACCGCGCTCGCCGGCATGAAGAGCGTCCTCACGCTCGCCACGGAGCACCCCGCCACCCTCCACACCGCGGCGGGGGACGCCTGCCCCGTGCTCACCAACGGCCTGGCGGACCTTCCCACGTGGAAGGAGCTCCTGCCCGGGCACGACGGCGCGAGTTTCGCGTGGGCGAACCATGAGACGGGCGTGCTCCAGCCCGTGCACACCCTGGCGCAGAGCGCGCACGGGGCGGGGTTGCGCGTGCATGCGGACCTGGTGCAGGCGGCGGGCAAGGTTCCCGTGCAGCTGCATGAGCATGAAATAGACTTCGCATCCCTCTCCGCGCACAAGCTGCACGGTCCCAAAGGCGTGGGCGCCCTCTACATCCGCCGCGGAACCGTGATGGAAAAACCCTTCGTCACAGGTGGCGACCAGGAGGACCTGCGCCGCGCCGGAACGGAGAACGTGCCCGGCATCATCGGCTTCGGCAAGGCCGCGGAAATGGCGCTCGCCGCCGCCGGGGCATACGCAGCGCTGGCATCCCTGCGCGACAAATTGGTGGAGCTGCTGCGCGCGGGCGGCGCGGAGGTGATGGTGAACGGTGCCGCGGCGCCGCGGCTGCCGCATGTGCTGAACATGCGCGTGCCGGGCGTGCGCGCGGAGGACCTGCTGCACCTGCTGGAACCGGCGGGGCTGCTGTGTTCCGCCGGGTCGGCCTGCACCAGCTCGCACCCCTCGCCCAGCCACGTGCTGCTGGCCATGGGGCTCACGGATGCCCAGGCGCGCGAATCCCTGCGCATCTCCCTCTCCCGCTACACCACAGCAGAGGACGTGGAACAGGGAGCGCAGGTTTTCCTGAACGCCCTCCGCACCCTGCAATCCGCCCAATCTCCCATTACAGGTCCCGTCACCGTTTATAGGTGATGCCGCTTTCAAAGGGTGCCCGGTTCAGTCAGGCGGAAGAACGCACATGCGTTGCGGGTGGTTTGGGCGGCGATTTCCTCCAGCGGCACGCCGCGTAGGGCGGCGATTTTCTCCGCCACGTAGCGGGTGCGGCCCGGGACGTTCACCTGCCCGCGAAAGGGTTCCGGCGAGAGGTAGGGGGAATCCGTCTCCACCATGAAGCGGTCCGCGGGGCACCAAGCTGCAATCTCCTGCACCGCCTGGGTATTCTTGAAGGTGAGGATGCCTGTGAAGGAGACCATGCCGTCCAGATCCGCAAAGATGCTTTCCGCCTGCTCCCGCGTGCCGATGAAGCAGTGGAACACGGGACGCACGCCGGGGAAGTTGCGGGCGATGGCAAAGGCGTCGTTGAAACAGGGATAGGCTGTATCCCCCACCTTGTCGCGCGTGTGGATGGAGATGTTGAGTCCCAGCTCCTGCGCGAGCGCGAAATGCCGCTCCAGGAAATGGTGCTGGCGGGCGTGGTAGTCGCTTTCAGTCCACCCCTCCGGCGCAGGCCAGTAGTAGTCCAGCCCGGTCTCGCCGATAGCCGCCTGCGGGTGCGCGCGGCAAAGCTCCGCCAGGCGGTCGAAGTCCGCCTCCTCCGCCTCCGTGCAGTCTAACGGGTGCAGGGCCAGGCAGGACGAGATGCGCTGCGGGAATTGCGCGGCGAGCTGCATGTTGCGCTCCCAGTCGCGCGGGTGCGTGCCCTGCGACACGGCATGCCCCACGCCGAGCTTGGCGCTTTCCGCGCACACGCGCTCCACGTCCCCCTCGTACTTGGGGTCCGCCAGGTGGCAATGGGTGTCGACTATCAGCATGAGTATCGTATACATACGCGCCCGTCTTCGCGAAACCAGGCAAGCTGGTTCCGCTACGCCGAGGCTCCGCGCCTTCGAAACTTCGGCGCTCCGGGCTACGGCGTAGCCACCCAGATGGGGGAATCCGTGTTGAAGGGCGGCATTTCCAGGGAGCCCCTCAGGTTGCCCTGGAGCAGCTGCTGCAGGTCGCCCGCGGTGGGGCAGGAGAAGTTGGTGCGGAAGAGGTCGAACTTGTTGTTGTCGTACTGCTTGCCCTCCTTCTTCTGGATGAGCAGGGCGAAGCCGAAGAAGCCGCCGGGGACTTCCGAAATCAGAATCTCGATGGGATAGGTCTTGCCTTCCTGCACGGTGAATTCAGAGCCGGCGGTGAGGCCCTCCAGCTCGTTGTTCCATTTGCTGATACCGTTCATCGTGATGAACTCGTAGCCCCTGTGGGTGGCGTCCTTGCCGTCCTTGACTGCCTGGTGGTATTCCTTGCCGCCGCCGTTGGCGGAGATGGAGCCGAGGGTGGTGGCCTTGTCGGAGCCGTCGAACGCGGAGGGGATGGACCAGCCGGCCTCCAGCACGGTCTGGTTGTTGAAGCGCACCATCAGCACGTCGTCTCCCGTGCCCACGAAGCGGAACGTGCCGCTGGAGGGCGCCTTCACCTTGCCGCGGTACACCGCCACCCACGCGGACGGCTTCACCTTGTCCTGGCACTGGTAGCATATCGGCGCGTAGCCTGCGGACACCGTGCCGGGCAGCATGAAGTTGGACGCGTACAGCTTGGTGGGCGACTGGTAGTACTTGGAGAGCACGCCCGCGTTCCAGCCCTTGGAGAATTCGTTGAGGATGCGCATGGTCTCAATGCGGCCGGGGGCTTCCACGTGGTCGCCGCTGAGCTGGATGCTGGTGGGCGAGCCCTGGCGGGTCTGCTTCAGGTCGTAGAACGTGCCTTCCAGTGCGGAGCCGCCGCCCTTGCCGTCGCCCAGGCCGTTGCCGCCGCTGCCCAATCCGTTGCCCAGGCCGCCGGTGCCCATGCCCACGCCCAGCTCCAGGCCGGAGCCGTCCGCGGCATCATCCACCGGCACGTCCACCTGCGCCATCTGCACGGGCGCCGCGCCCACCGCCACAATGACGGACGGGGCGACGTCATGCGAGGGGGAGGACGGCTTGGACGAGAGGTCCTGCGTGGTGGGTTGCGGAGTGGGCGGCAGGTCCTCCGCCGGGGGCGTGTAGGTCATGAACTCGGGGTCGGACGGACCCGCGATGAGGATGACCGTGAAGAACAGGATGAGCCCGCCGAGCACCAGGAACAGGGTGCCCGCCGCGGCGGACGAGAGTTTGTTGCGCGCGGCGGCCTTCTTGAGCTCGGCCTCCGCCTCTTCTGTCATTTGGATATGAAGTGCCATGGAAACGAAGGGTGGGGATACGCCACCCTTGCGGGGAGTGTAGCACAAAAACATTCCCCCCGCAAGCAAAATGAGGGCGGCGCGAGATTTCGCCTTGCGCGCGGACGGGGGCGCGCCTATAATGGAGGACATACCATGAAGACGAGGATTCTACTGATGACGGCAACGGCGGCCCTGCTGGGTTCCTGCACCCAGGCGGACTGGGACGAGGCGATCGAGTACATGACCGCGCCGGGGTCCGTGGAATCCGCGCACGTGGCGCACTGAACAACCCACCCTGCCCTTATGAGCGAATCCCTATACACCCGAGTGGCGGAGACACCCGTCAGCAGCTTCGACATCACCCTGCGCCCGCCCGCGTTCAGCGAGTTCTGCGGGCAGGACAAGGTGAAGGAGCGCCTGCTGCTGATGGTGGAGGCCGCGAAGCTGCGCGGCGACGTGCTGGACCATGTGCTGCTCAGCGGCCCTCCCGGGCTGGGCAAGACCACGCTGGCCAACATCATCGCCAACGCCGTGGGCCACAAGCTGCACACCACCAGCGGACCCCAAATCGAGAAGGCAGGCGACCTCGCCGGCATCCTCACCAACATCCAGAAGGGAGACGTGCTCTTCATCGACGAAATCCACCGCCTGCACCCCGCGATTGAAGAGTACCTGTACCCCGCCATGGAGGACTTCCGGCTGGACATCATCATCGACCAGGGGCCCAACGCGCGCTCCATCCAGCTCAACCTGCCGAAGTTCACGCTGGTGGGCGCCACCACGCGCGCCGGCATGCTCACCGGGCCGCTCCGCTCCCGTTTCGGCCTGGTCAACCGCCTAGACTACTACTCCGCGGACGAATTGTGCCAAATCCTGCAGCGCTCCGCGGGGCTGCTGGACATCGACCTCGCGCCGGAGGGTGCCATGGCCATCGCCCGGCGGTCGCGCGGCACCCCCCGCGTGGCCAACACGCTGCTGCGCTGGGTGCGCGACTACGCCCAGGTGCGCGCCGACGGCCGCATCACGGACGACGTGGCGCAGGCGGCGCTCAGCATGCTGGACATCGACGACGACGGGCTGGACGAAATGGACAAGCGCCTGCTGGAGACGATGGTGTACAAGTTCAACGGCGGCCCCGTGGGGCTGTCGTCCCTGGCGGTGGCCGTTGGGGAGGACGAATCCACCATCGAGGACGTGCACGAGCCGTTCCTCATCATGCAGGGCTACATCAAGCGCACGCCGCGCGGCAGGGAGGCCCTGCCCTCCGCCTACGCCAAGATCGGCGCCACGCTCACCCGCAACGGGCAGGCCGAACTTCCGCTCTAACCGCCATGAAAAAACTTTTCCTGCTGATGGCGGCGCTGGTTGCGCTGGCGATGCTGCCGAGCTGCGTGCAGCAGCGCCTGCGCGCGCAGGCCAGGGAATCGCAGGTGGTGGTGCTGGACATCGGCCACTACTACCACCCGCAGCGCGGCGGACAGGGCGCACGCACGCCGGACGCCCGCTACGGCAACATCGAGGAATGCGAATTCTGGTACAAATACGCCATCCACACCAAGCGCGTGATTGAGCAGGCCGGCTACACCTGCCGCATCTGCAACCGCGGCGCCGCACCCGCCAATCCCACGCTGGCCGCCTACGGGCGCCCCGCCGGCGTGCACCAGATCAACACGCCGGAGGTCACCGGCGTCTACCGCTCCAAGTACCACCCCGAGCGCATGGCCGTCGGCATCCTCAGCGCCGACTACGGTATCGACCAGAAGCCCGGCTGCATCGTCTTCCTCCACCACAACAGCAACTCCGACTACTGGCAGGTCTACAACAAGGGTGCCATCTACTGCAACGTGTGCGGCACCAGGCTCGCATCCGCCATGGCGCAGGAAATCACCCGCTCCATCTACGCCCGCGGCATGAACAACAACGGCGTGCCCTGCGGCGTCATCATCCGCAACAACGGCCACCGCGGCGGCGGCGACTGGCTCAACACCTGCAACGAGCACTGCGTGCCAGCCGCCATCACCGAAGCCGCCTTCCTCTCCAACCCCGACCACGCCAAGTTCCTCGGCAACGATGCCAACGCCATCCGCTACGCCCAGGCCATCGGCCGCGGTATCGTGAAATTCATGCAATCCCGCTGAGCGTTCGCGTGTATCCACCCCGTGATTCAACTTGACGCGCCACCGCGGGCTGGCCTACAATGGCTTCATGGAAAACCCACAGTTAGAACTCCATGAGGGAGAGAGCCTGGTCTGGTCGGGCAAGCCGGGGAAAACCTCCGTTCCCGTTGCAACTTGCATCGGTGTCTGGGTCCTGGGGGCCGTTCTTCTCACGGCAGCCGTGGCACCCGCGCTTGTGGGGGACTGCGAATGGATGAAAGAGATTCCGCAGGACCTCTTGGAGTTCTTCTCAAGCTCCTTGGCCAAAACCGTTTTCTGTATCCTGGCTGCCGGATTCTTCCTCTACCCGTTCATCATCCGCCGCATGTTGGCCGGCAAGACGTACACCGTCACCTCGCAAAGGGTGGTCGACGACGACACCACCTACTGGTACAGGGATTTGCTCCATGTATCGATATCACACCGGGCGGACTCCCTCTGCGATTTGATTCTCACCGGGAGAGCCGCCGATGAAAGCGCGGACGCTGTATCCCGCATCAAGCTCATGTACCTGCCGCAGGATGTGGGCGAATACGTTTGCGAACATTACAAAGGGTAGCGACCATGAACACAACCAACCACCAGCACGACGGCTCGCTGTACAGCGCCACGGACGAGGAGCTTTTCCGCCGGCAGCAGGAGTGCCTGGAGGTGATGTATGATTTCAACCACACGCGCCCGAAGGAGACGGCGCGGCGGGCGGAGCTGCTGCGGCAGATGCTCGCGGAGATAGGGGAAGGCAGCATGGTCGAGCCGCCCATGAAAGCCAACTGGGGCGGGCGTTTCCTGCATCTCGGCAACCATGTGTACATCAACCACGGGCTCTCCCTGGTGGACGACACCCACATCTACATCGGCGACTGCACCAAACTGGGGCCGAACGTCACCCTCGCCACGGCGGGGCATCCCATCCTGCCGGAACTGCGCGGCGAGCACGCCATGCAGTACAACCTGCCCATCCGCATCGGCAAAAACTGCTGGCTGGGTGCCAACGTGTGCGTGTTGCCCGGCGTCGGCATCGGCGACAACTCGGTCATCGGCGCGGGCAGCGTGGTCACGCGCGACATCCCCGCCAACGTGGTGGCCGCGGGCGTTCCCTGCCGCATCCTCCGCCCCATCGGCGACCACGACCGCCAATTCTACCACGCCAACCGGCCGATCAAATAGTGATAACGGGCGCGGTTAGCAGGCATGCGTTGGCGCTCATACGCCCCGCCATTCGGCGGGACTCTCTGCCGAGACGTACCAACGTGGTTACCCCCAGGCCTTCCGGCCTGGGCTAACCTTGTGTCGCCATCGGGATGGCTCACATAGAGCGCGCCTGTCGGCGCGTGGCGAAATGTTTCCTCTGGCATACTGCCAGAGGAAACTTGAAATCATCCGCGCCAATAGGCGCGGCTAACTTGGAGCCATCCCGATGGCGACACAAAGTTTGCCCCATCCCGGAAGGGTGGGGATTGTCCCCCTCCGCACTTACAACTAAGAGAGTCCCGCCGCATGGCGGGGCGGATTAGCGCCAAGGGTTGCTCCTCCCGTAGGCCTCGGCGTAGCCCTGGCGAAGACGGGTCCGAGCGTTTTATGGGATGGCAATGATTTTTCTTGTGCATTTTGCCGATTGGGTGCTTATATGGGTATAGAAACGCGCATCCGTTACCTCCATGTTCGCCGCCGCATTCTACACCGTCCTCATCTTGTCCTACATCATCTGCGTGGGGGACATCCAACGCTGGAAACAGACCATCCTGCTCCGGACGTCCATAGCCTTTTGCCTGAACTGCTTCCTGTGGTTCTTTTCCGTCTTTATTGACGATTTCAGCGAAACCGCCCAAGGGTTGATGCTATTCCTGCTGGTGGTGCTCATGCTCGTCTTCGCCGTTGCCCTCTTCCTGAAACAAAGGTGGAAATGGCAGTCCGCCCTGGTTTTCTCCATTCCGTTCGTCACGCTGATCATCATCCGTTGCTGCGGCGGCTACTTCATTATGTCCTAACCCCCTTCCCGCCTCATGAAAACCGACACCTTGAAAGTGACGGCCCCGGTACCGGGCATCCTGCTGGTTTTGATATCGCTGTATCTCAACTTCGCGTGGCACGCGGAGCTGCGGGAGTACCGCGCCGCGGAGGCGTAGCTCGCCGAGCGGGACCCCGCCGCCGCGGAATACTGGCTGCGCAAATGGGAAGAGGCCACCAAGGACGCGGAGTGAACCCGCGCGCACCGCGGCGGTGAATCAATCTGCCGTTTGGGCGGTGAAGCGCAGGCGGTCCGTGTCGAACCCGCGCCCGCGCGCCTCCTCCAGCAGCCTCTGCATCAACTCCTGCCCCGGTCGCCTCTCGCGTGTCAGCAGCCACAGGTAGCGGTCGTCCTCGCCGGACACCACCGCACCCGTGTACCCCGGCGTGGCGTACAGGATGTGGTACGGAGCCGTGAACCAGGAAT
>JAKSOT010000018.1 GCA_024405455.1 Akkermansia sp.
ATCCTGGCCGTCTACGCGCGCCTGGAGCGCCGCAGGAGCGACTTCGTCTCCGCCGTCACGCACGAGCTGCGCACCCCCCTCACCTCCTTCCAGATGATGACCGAGATGCTGGCCAACGGCCAGGTGCCCGCGGACAAGGTGGACGAGTACCACGACAACCTGCACCGGGAGAGCAAGCGCCTTGCGCACCTGGTGGAAAACGTGCTGGCCTTCGCACGCCTCACGCGCGGCAAGGTGCGAGGCAGGCAGGATGCCGCGCCCTGCCGCCAGCTGCTCTCCGGCGTGTTCGAGAAGACCGCGGAACGCCTGCGCGCCGCAGGGTTCAAGGTCACCGTCACCCAGGACGCCAAGACCGAGCTGCTCAGCCTGCGCACAGATCTCCTCTCCCTGGAGCAAATCTTCACCAATTTGGCGGACAACACCGTCAAGTACGCGGGAAGCGTGAATACCCCCGCCGTCACCATCTCCACCATGCGTTCCCACCGCAGTATCCTCATCCGCTTTGCCGACAACGGCCCCGGCATGCGGGACGAGGTGCGCCGCCGCCTGTTCCAGCCTTTCTCCCACACTGCCCAGCCCGGCAAACCCGGCATCGGCCTCGGATTGGCTCTCTCAAGGGACATCGCCCGTTCCATCGGAGGCGAGCTTTCCCTAGAGAAGTCAACATCGCAGGGCACCAGCTTCATCCTCACCCTGCCCCTGGGCGAATAAACCCGCCCGGGCATCCAGAGGGCGGGCATCCCTCACGCGTTTCCCCGCCACCATTGCCAAATATGCAGCCCGCTGCTTTACTGGCGGGGCTATGAAAGAGCACCTTATCAGTAATTTATGGTACACCATTGCCGCAATCACAGATTGCGATGTCGAAACTCACAACGGAGTCACCATCCATCTCCCCGCGGGTATTCAATACTTCCATTTCGCAGATGCAGACAGCATCTACATCTCCGGGCAGTACAAGCTCACGCAGAACCCACCGCTTTTTAAGCCGGCCGCCGCGGCTGCGTTAGGCGGGGGCTACATCGAATCCAACCTTCACATCGGCCACGCCGCGGCGGTTGCCGTGGCGGCGCAATGCACGCTCACGCTGGACGACCTTGCCACGGGCGGCACGCTGGAGGATTCCAACGGGCAGCGCGTTGAGCTGGAGAACCCGCACAAGTATGCCGAGGGCTATTTGGCGTTCCGCGATGCCACCGAGGCTTGCACGCTCGCGATTGGCGAGTGGAGCAAGTCGTGGGATGAAATGAAGGATGCCAAGGCTTCCGGCACATTCCCTGTTATGGGTGATGAAGGCACGATTTCTGTTTCAGGCATCCAGGTGTCCATTCCCAACGATCCAGCGGATGACGCCGCTTGGAACGCGGCGTTCTCGGCGGCGGAGTGCGGTATTGTCTGCACGGCTGTTGACCAGCATGGAGAAATAGACGTTTCCGTGGAGGCTGCGGAAGTTGGCGAGGCCGGAAACTGTATCGTGATTTCCGTGGAGAACTACGAGCCTGTGACGCTGGCTGGAGGTTCCACCGCTCGCACGAAACAGGATGTGGTGGATGCCATCGCCTCGGACGCGGATTGCCCCGTCAATGCCACACTCGATGCGGACGAGGCGGCCATTAGCCTCACCGCAAAGGAGTTCGGCGAGGATTACGATGTCAACGCAGAGGGCGATATGTTCTCGAATTGGTCTGACGTGGAGGGCGGCCATGGCGACTACACCGTGGCCGAGCTCATCACCGCCATCGGCGGCGGGTTTGACGACATTACGCCCGCGGCGGGCGAGGCGGAGGGCGCCATCACCCTGACCGCCAACACGGCCGGCGCGGCGGCCAACGCCATCACCTACACCGCCACGGGCTGCTTCGGCGGCGGCACCGTGAAGCAGGGCTCCACCACGCGCGGCAAGAACGCCGTGGCGCAGACGGACTACGAGATTATCCTGAACGGCAACCAGCCGCGCCAGCTCACGCCCACCACGCAGATGCGCAACGGCGGGGTGTACACGGTTGCGGCGGATACCGACGCGCGTCTCATCACGCTGCCCGCGAACGCCACGGCCACTATTGTGGTGAGTTCAAAGGACGGTGATATGCCAACGGTACAGCTGCCAGCGTGGAAATGGTGCACGGAGAATGCACTGCCGCCGGTGCTGGGCAATGAATTTTTCCGCGTGTTCCGCTTTGAGGTGGCGAACGACGGGTTCTTCACTTCGGCGCGCCTGGTGTCGACATATCAGACGGATTGGCCGTATACGGCTATGACCTCGGATACGGCAACCACGGGCGATATAACATTCGTGAGAGACGAGACATCTCAACTTGTAAATGGGTACCAGGGGTTTAACCATCAACGCGATTATTACAAACCCTGTCAAATTAAAAAGAGTTCCTCTGAAACCGATACTGTGAAAAACATGGATGGGGTAGCGCTCGAACCTGTTGAAATAGAAGGTGAGGAGTACCAGTACCGCATTACATTGCAGCTTGCCGCGCCGCATAAATTCACCAAAATCGGGTTTGGGCTCTTCCGCGAATATTCAGGGACGGTAAGAGTAATTGTACAGGCGAAGAACGGAGAAGATTGGGTTACCGTTTCGGGCGTGACCAAACATGAAGGAACGGGAACAAGCAAGCGATTGTGGTACTTGGTGAACATCTACGACACGGCGCCGACGACCGACAAATGGCGCTTTGTTATTCAGAACATACGCACTGGCACCCTAGACATCACTCATCACGTGTCCTTTTCCGATTTTCGCTTTTTTGAATCATGAAGACATACGCTAAACTGGAAGCAGGTGCGCTCCGCGTGATGGGGCGCGTGCCGGACATTATCAACCCCACGGCGGCGCAGGTGGCCGCCTACGCCGCCGCGCAAGGGTTCAAGGAGCTGGTGGCCGCGGAGCAGCCCGGCCGCTACTACCGCAAGGGGTACGCGGAGGCGGACGCGGCTATCACGGCGACGTGGGAGCCGTGGGAGCTGGAGGATGCCAAGGCGGACGCGCTGGAGACCGTGCAGGATAGGCTGGATGCCGTGCTTGACGCGCGCCAGACGATACCGTGCGAGGGTTTCCCCGCGGGCATTGTGTACGACCGCAACGCGCTCATCAACGCGGGCGGGCTTAAGGCGGGCATGCAGTTCATTGACGCCGCTGACGGGCTGCACACGCTGACGGAGGAAGACGTGGGAATCATTGCCGCTGCGCTCAAGGAATACAGGCAAAGCCTGTACGCCACAGCCACGCAGCAGCGCGCCGCCATTGCCGCCGCCACCACCGTGGACGAACTGCCGCAGGACTGATATTTTACGGCATACCGCGCAGCGCCGCCTGTTCAGGCTTGAACAGGCGGCGCTTTTGTGGTATCATGCAACGCGTCACGCGTATGAAACGTTCCATCCTCATTACCGGCGGCGCAGGCTTTATCGGCTCACACGTGGTACGGCTCTTTGTCACAAAGTACCCGGATTACCATATCATCAACCTGGACAAGCTCACCTACGCCGGCAACCTGGCAAACCTGAAGGATATCGAGAACGCCCCCAACTACACCTTTGTGCGGGCGGACATCTGCGATTTCGACACCGTCTGCTCCCTGTTCGGGCAATATTCCATTGACGGCGTGATCCACCTGGCAGCGGAATCCCATGTGGACCGCTCCATCAAAGACCCCTTCACCTTCGCCCGCACCAACGTGCTGGGCACGCTCTCCCTCCTGCAGGCCGCCAAGCACCACTGGAACGGCGAATGGGCGGGCAAGCGCTTCTACCACATCTCCACGGACGAGGTGTACGGCGCCCTGCAGTTCGACGGCTCGCTCTTCCACGAGACCACCAAGTACGACCCCCACAGCCCCTACAGCGCCTCCAAGGCCTCCAGCGACCATTTCGTGCGCGCCTTCCACGACACCTACGGCATGCCCACCCTGGTGACCAACTGCTCCAACAACTACGGCCCGTACCAGTTCCCGGAGAAGCTCATCCCGCTCTTCATCAACAACATCCGCCACGGCAAGCCCCTGCCCGTCTACGGCAAGGGAGAGAACGTGCGAGACTGGCTCTACGTGGTGGACCACGCCCGCGCCATCGACACCATCTTCCACAACGGCAAGGACGGCGAGACCTACAACATCGGCGGCTTCAACGAGTGGAAGAACATCGACATCGTGAAGGTGCTCATCAAGACGGTGGACCGCCTGCTGGGCAACGCCCCCGGCACCAGCGAGCACCTCATCACCTACGTGACAGACCGCCCCGGGCACGACCTGCGCTACGCCATCGACTCCACCAAGCTCAAGACGGAGCTGGGCTGGGAGCCCTCCCTGCAGTTCGAGGAGGGCATAGAGAAAACCGTGCGCTGGTACCTGGACCACCAGGAGTGGATGGACAACATCACCTCCGGCGAGTACGAGAAGTACTACGACGACATGTACAAAAACAGATAACCACACAACACGCGCCATGAAAGGAATCGTACTGGCAGGCGGCAGCGGCACGCGCCTGAACCCGCTCACGGGCTCCGTGAGCAAGCAGATGCTGCCCATCTACGACAAGCCCATGATCTACTACCCCATCAGCATCCTCATGCTGGCGGGGATTCGGGACATCCTCATCATCTCCACCCCGCGGGACCTGCCTCGGTTTGAAGAGCTGATGGGGGACGGCTCGCGCTTCGGCGTGCATTTCACCTACGCAGAGCAACCGAACCCCGAGGGCCTGGCGCAGGCCTTCATCATCGGCGCGGATTTCATCGGGAACGATTCCGTGGCCATGGTGCTGGGAGACAACGTGTTCTACGGCGCCGGGCTTTCCGACCGCCTGAAGCGCGTGTGCCGCGAGCTGGACGGCTCCACCATCTTCGGCAAGAAAGTGCCGGACCCGGAGCGCTTCGGCATCGTGGAGCTGGGGCCGGACGGCAAGGCCGTCTCCATTGAGGAGAAGCCCGCCCACCCGCGCGGCAACATCGCCGCCACAGGGCTGTACTTTTTCGACAACGACGTGGTGCGCATCGCCAAGGCCGTGAAGCCCAGCGCGCGCGGAGAGCTGGAAATCACAAGCGTGCTGGAAGACTACCTGAAGCGCGGCAAGCTGCACGTGGAGGTGATGACCCGCGGCTACACGTGGCTTGACACCGGCACGTTCGACAGCCTGCTGGAGGCCGCGGAAATGGTGCACACCCTGCAGAAGCACCAGGGCTTCATGATCGCCTGCCTGGAGGAAATCGCCTTCAATCAGGGCTGGATTTCCAAAGACGAGCTGCGGACCGCGGCGGACTCCCTGCGCAACGGCTACGGCCAATACCTCAAGCAACTCCTCAACTGATTTTCCCTCACCTGCCATGCCCGCGGAACCCGCTCAAATCACCGTCACCTCACCCCTCCTGCCGGACCTGGAGGAGCTCCACACCCTGCTGCAAGACATCTGGCAGCGCAAATGGCTCACCAACAACGGCCACTACCACCGCGAGCTGGAAAAGGCCCTGGCGGACTACCTGGGCGTGCCCTACATCAGCGTGTTCACCAACGGCACCCTGCCCCTCCTCACCGCACTGCAGGCCCTCAACCTGCGCCAGGGAGAGGTTATCACCACCCCCTTCTCCTTTGTCGCCACCACCCACTCCCTCTGGTGGAACGGCCTCACGCCCGTCTTTGCAGACGTGGACCCCGTCACCGGGAACCTGGACCCCGCCGCCGTGGAGGCCGCCGTCACGGAACGCACCGTGGCCATCATGCCCGTGCACGTCTACGGCACCCCGTGCGACACCGCCGCCCTGCAAGCCATTGCAGACCGCCACGGCCTGAAGGTCATCTATGATGCCGCGCATGCCTTCGGCGTGCAGGTGAACGGCCAGAGCGTGCTCACCGCCGGCGACATGTCCACCCTCTCCTTCCACGCCACCAAGGTGTACAACACCGTGGAGGGCGGCGCACTCGTCTGCCAATCCGCGGAAATGAAGGAGCACATCGACCATCTGCGCAACTTCGGCTTCACCGGAGAAGTGGAGGTGGCGGAACCCGGCATCAACTCCAAGATGGACGAAATCCGCTCCGCCTACGGCCTGCTCACCCTCCGCAAGGTGGATGAAGCCATCGCCGCCCGCCAGCAGGTGGCACAGGCCTACCGCGCCGCACTGGCAGACGTGCCCGGCATCCGCTGCCTGCAGGATATCCCCGGCGTGCGCCACAACTACTCCTACTTCCCCATCTTCATCGATGCAGCCAAATACGGCCGCACGCGGGACGAGCTCTTCGCCCTCCTCAAGGAGCGCGGCATCCTGGCGCGCCGCTACTTCTACCCCGTCATCCCCGCCTTCGCCGCCTACAGGGACACCGCCCCCGCCAAGGCCGCCCATATCCCCGTGGCCCGCGCCCTCGCGGATTCCGTCCTCTGCCTCCCCATGCACCACGCCCTCTCCCAAGAGGACACCCAGCGCATCCTGGATGTGGTAAAGGGGTGAACTCGCATTTCTTATTACGCCCTTTGCATTAACAGCCAAGCGAAAGGGCAACGTTTCCCATGCGTTGAACCGGACCCCGGCACGGTGTCTGCCATGTACCACGCCGCCGCCTTCAAAGGCACGGCAGTGCCCATTCCCGCAGCAACAACCAGAGGGCATCCCTCTGAACACGCCGTGAAAAACAAAAGGCCAGAATGCCTACAGTATTCCCTATACTGTAGCACCTGCATC
This sequence comes from Akkermansia sp., assembly GCA_024405455.1. Taxonomy (GTDB): domain Bacteria; phylum Verrucomicrobiota; class Verrucomicrobiia; order Verrucomicrobiales; family Akkermansiaceae; genus Akkermansia. The sequence continues at coordinate 6,683 of JAKSOT010000018.1, forward strand.
TTATCGCAATACATTTTCAATAAACGCCATGCGCACAATAGAAACCTGTGCGGGCCTGCTGCCGCCACTGCATTGTCCGGCAGCATCTCCGTATTTATCAACATTTCCAACAAAAGGCTTGCTACAGTATAGGGAATACTGTATACAGGGGGAGGCAGCCCCGGGTTGGAGGCCTGCCGCCAAGACACCAAGCCATGGAAACCGCCATATTCACAGCTGCCATCTGCATGCTTCTTTTGGGAAAGCCGCGGCTGCGCTACACGCTGCCTGCAGACGGCAGCTACATGAGCCACGACCGCACCATGATGATCAACGGCATCTTCCTGGTCATTATCGTGCTGAAACATCTATGCCAGAACGGGTATGTGCCGCAGGGACCTGACATTTGGCTGCGGGACTCCTTCATCTATCCCCTGTTCCAGTTCATTGTAGCCACCTTCTTCTTCTACTCCGGCTACGGGATCATGGCTTCCATCCGCAAGAAGGGAGACGCCTACATCCATGATTTGCTCGGCAAGCGCTTCCTGCGCCTGTACCTGAACTTCGCCGTGGCTGCTTTCATCAGCTGCGCAGCCATGGCCACCTTCTACATGGCGCCCATGGCTGCGGCGGAGAAATTCGCTCTCAGCATGGTGGGCATGGGCGGCTGGTGGTTCATTGTGATGACGCTGGCGCTCTACCTGCTCACCTGGGCATCCTTCCGCCTGTGCGGCACGCAGCGTCCCTGGTGCGCGATTGTCCTGCTGGCCGTGCTCACGCTCGCGCTGTGCATCGCGCTTTTCCCGTACAAGGAGCAGTGGTGGGTGGATACGGAGCTCTGCTTCCCCGCCGGGGCGGCGTATTTCATACTGCAACCGCGGACCGACGCCTTGCTTGCGAGAACACGCCTCCCCATTTCCCTGATAGGGGCAGGCGTCACCGCCCTGGCCATAGTGGGGCTCTCACACCTGCTTCATCTCAACTACTATGTATCATACCTTTTGCAATTGGAGCCGGAAATCAACATTCCCCTGCGCAAAGTGCTCCTCACCCAAGCGCTCGCCATCGTCTTTGCCGTCGGTGTCACATGGTTCTTCGCCGGCATTTCCTGGCAGCGGGTGCCGCGCTTCCTCAAATGGTTCGGCGGGACCGCCGTCTTTGCGGTGTTCCTGTGGCACTTCATCCCCATCCGCCTCTCCTGCCACCTGGGCCTCAACACCGCCTGCCCGCCGCTGCACGTTTTGGCGGTCTTCCTTTCCGCCATTCTCCTGGCTTGGCTGGGCATCCGCCTTTTCAATTTCATCGACCGCCTTTTCTGGAAGGATTAGCGCCCGCCAGCATCCCGGACACAGAGCGCCATTGAAAAAGTTCCAGCTAGCGGCGGCTCATACCGGCTATCAATTTGCTTTCAATTTCAGATTCGCTGTACGTCTTGATTACGATATTATCCGAGGATGTGGAATAGCGGGAAAAATCCGGAACATTCCGCTTCACTGCGGTGGCCGCGCCCAAGATACACTTTTTGCCGACCTCAACCCTGGGAAAAACCGTGGCATTGATACCAACAAAACATTGCTCGCCTATATGCGCGTTGCCGCCGACGGCAGCATGCACTCCTATAAAGCAATGGGATTCCACCAAGCTCTCATTCCCCAGCAGGGCTCCGGCGGCAACTATGCAATCAGCACCCACAACCGCCCCCGTCTGCATGACCACAAAATCCTGTATCCAGCAGTTCACACCCCGAATCTCTCCCGCATAGATGGAAGCAAGGGGTGAAATGAGGTTGACCAGTTCCACCCCCATCGTCATACATTCTTCAAACATATGCCGCCGCTGCGAATTTAGGCGGTTCCACTGCACTGCCACAAAATAGCAATATCCCCTCCGCTGTTCCTCGGTCAGATCTTCAAGGGCATACACCGGAAACCCGAGAAATTCGTCACAATTCTTGTACGCTGCATTAACAGCAAAGCCCGCCACCTCATACAGGTTGTATCCTTGCACAAACTTCAAAACACGCCGGGCCGTTGTACTCATCCCCACTATCATCAGTTTTTTTGTTTTTTCAGGCATCATTCTCCGCATTTATTCAAGGGGAAGCTCCGGCATATGGCAAGGGTCAACCCGTTGGAATGAGTCTACAGTATTCCCAATACTGTAGGAGGGAAACGCATCGCAACACATTTAATATCTATGGGTTAGAAGCTCGCCTGATTTTTCGCCATGTATGCATTCATCATCTTGGTCAGGGTAGTTCCCCATAGCCTGTGCGGAATGACGAACTTTTAGCTTGCCTACAGTATTGGGAATGCTGTAGAATACAGCCGTGATGGAGGTGTCAAGGATACGCCCCGTTGAAGGAACAAACGTTGATTGAACATGAATTCCGATCAGACATTGCCGCATAGCAAAAAACTCATCATCATTGGAATTGGTTCCACCGGCCGCAGGATATTGAACTTTGTCCGGGCCCACCGCCTGTATGATGTGGCTGGCTTTGCCGTGAACGCAGCCTACAAAACCGCCGATGAGTTTCAAGGATTGCCGCTTCATGCGTTGGAAGGGCTCAGCGAGCGGGAACGCCGGGAACACTGCTTCTTTGTGGCCGTGCAGTGGAACCACCTGAACGCTCAGCGCCGCCACATGTACGAAGAATGCACGGGCATGGGACTGGAATTGGTCAATCTCATTTCTCCGCTTGCCTCAACCTATGCAGGGGAGATTCGGGGAAGGAACTGCTGGATTCAGGACGGCGTGGTCCTTCAAACAGGCGCCGTGGTGAGCGAAGATACGATTGTGGCGGCCGGCGCCCTTCTGGGAAACGATTGCTCCATTGGGTCCCACTGTTTTGTGGGTGCCCACGCGGCTATCGGCGGCATGGCGCGGATAGGCGAGCAAACATTTGTGGGCATCAACGCCACCGTATTCCCCGGCACCACCGTGGGCAGGAAGTGCATCCTGGGAGCGGCCACCGCCATCAAGCGCAACGTGCCGGATTTTTCCCGCTACTCCACGGCCTCGGACAACATTGTCATCAAAACATACACGGAGGAGGAAGTGGAGGACAAACTGGTATCCGGCAGAAACATTCACTGATGATCCGGGTGAAGGTCTGAACCTTCACGCGCTGCCGCCTGAAGAAGTTAGCTATTCGCATCCATAGAAATTCCATTGAGACATGAGCATCAAGGCATCCATACTTCGCAAGATATACTGGGTCAACGATTTTCTGCACGGATCCCCCGTGCGCAGCCAGTACCGGGATATCCGAAAAAAACAAACGGACACGGCTTCCATAGGGAAAAGCCTTGCCGAGCTGCTGGAGTACGCCGCCTCGCACTGTGAATTCTACCGTGCATACAAGGGGAAGAGCCTTGCGGATTTCCCGGTGGTGAACAAGAACATTATCCGCGACAACATGGAGGACATCCGAATTCCGGAGGAGGAGAACCCCTGGCAGGACAAGGGGGCTGCCTACCATATCCAGAGGACCAGCGGATCCACGGGCGCGCCGTTTGCCATACCGCAGGACAGCCGGAAACGCCGCCGGCGGATTGCGGAGCTGAAATACACCGGGGAGCTGCTGGGGTTCCGTTCCCATGACGAGCTGGTGCAACTGCGCATCTGGACCAAGTGGCAGAGCAAGGGATGGTGGCAGCGCACCAAGGAGAACATTTTCCCGTTCGACTGCTCCAACCTGAACGAGGAGCACCTGGCGGAGCTCTGCCGCCGGGTTGCCGCAGTGAAAGCCAAGAGCCTGCGCGGCTATTCATCCTCCTTTGAGCTGCTGGCGCGCCACATGCTGCAGCACGGCGTCACCCTGCCCACCGTGAAAGTGATCATAGCCGGTGCGGAAACGCTGTACGATTCCACGCGCCAGGCGGTGGCCAAGGCCATGCCGGGCTGCCACATCGTCTCCCAGTACGCCAACGAGGAATGCGGCATCATGGCGCAGGAGCGCCCCGGCGAGCCCGGCATCTACCACTTCAACCGCGCCAGCTACATCTTTGAGGTGCTGAAGCCGGATTGCGACGAGCCGGCGGAGGACGGCGAGCTGGGCCGCATCATCGTCACCGACATGTACAACTACGCCTGCCCCGTGATACGGTACGACACGGGGGACATGTGCGTGCAGCGGCACGACGGGCACGGGGTGCCCTACATAGAGAAGCTGTACGGCAGGCGCTTGGATATGCTGTTCAACACGCTGGGAGAGCCCGTATTCCCCATGTACTTTGCACGGGTGCTGAAAAACTACGACCGCATAGCCCAATGGCAGTTCATACAGCGGGGAGAAAGGGAGTACCTGCTCAAACTTTCCCTCGCGGGTAGCGGGGATTTCAAGGAAATAGACGAGATATTGCCGGCCATGCGCGAGCTGCTGGGGGAAGATGCTGAAATCACCGTGGAATACGTGGATGAAATCCCCGTGCTCGGCTCCGGCAAGCGCAAGTGCGTGGTCAACGAGTGGAAGAAACTATAACGCGCGGAGTGGGGAGTGGCGAACACACGCCCATCCCTTGGCGCAAGTCACCGCAGGCGCACGGAGAGGAAATCCGCGGCGTGCGTGACGAAGCGGCGGACTTCATCCGTGGTGCTGCAGTGGAGAATCAGGTGGCCGATGGCATCGTTGGCGCCGCGGAAGGCGCGCACGGCATCCCCCGGTTGCACCAGCAGGGCCTCCTCCGCCACATGGGGTTGCAGGGAGGGGGAGATTTCCAGGCGGTCAAACACGCCGTCTTTCTCTGAATGCAGGGCCATGATTGCCCAGGCGCCGTTGAAGGGTTTCTGCTCCACGCCTTCTACGGGCAGGCCCACGGCGGCGCGCACGGAGGCGGTGATGAGGTCCACCCCGGTACCCATGCGGATGACTTCCGCCAGGCGGTTGCCGCCGCCGCGGGGGGAGACCTCCATGATGTAGACCTTGCCGTCCGTTCCCACGCGGGCCTCAATGTTGAAGATGCTGGTGCCCAGGTTGAGCAGGGAGATGAGGCGCTGCAGTTCCGCGCGCAGCTCCGCCTGCTTGTCCGCCGGCATGGTGCTGGGCCAGCAGTGGGCGCTCGGGGTGTAGGGGTTGGGGGAGGCGGGGTCGAACACCTGGTCGTCAAAGGAGACGAAACGCAGCTCCCCGTCTACGGCGAAGCTGTCGGAGCCGGTGGTGTCCCCCACCTTCTCAATGAACTGCTCCACAATGATGCGGCCGGAGAGGGAGCAGCGCATGGCCTCCTGCAGGGCGGCGGGGAGCTCCGCGGGGGAGTCCACGCGGCTCACGCCCTTGCTGCCGGCGGAGTCCGTGGGTTTCACGATGGCGGGATAGGTGTATTGCGCGGCGGCGTCAAGCGCCTCCTGCACGGCGGCGAAGCCGAAGGACCACGGGCAGTTGAAGCCGTGCGCGCGCAGGAACTCGCGGAAGCGGTCCTTGTTCTGCAGGATGCACACGGATTCGTACGGGCAGCCGGGCAGCCCCATTTCCTGCTGCACGTAGGCGGCGCTCACCACGCCGGGGTCCACGGCAAAGGACATGATGCCGTCTATCTGCAGCTCCCGCGCCGCCGCCAGCACCGCTTCCTTGTCGATGATGCTCACGTTGCGGTACTCGTCGGAGTACTTGTGGGCAATGTTGTCCGGCAGGTAGTCGCATGTGATGACGTGGATACCCAGCTTGTGGGCGGCGTCTATCACGGGCAGCAGGTAGCGCAGCCCGCCCAGCAGCATGAGCTTCTTCTTGAGTGTGGCACCCTGGTTCATACGTGGGGATTGTATATTTGACTATGTGCGCGGGTCAAGAGGGAACCGCGCCATCCTACCAGCCGAGCTTGTTGAGGATGGCGGTCTGCCACGGCTTCTTGCAGCGGCCCTGCAGCAGGCCCAGGAGCTGCTGGAGGGTCTCATCCTTGCGGATGCGGAGGATGGCGTAGTAGAGGGCGGCGGAAGCCAGGCCGCCCACGGCCAGCTTGATGATGAAATGGCAGGGCAGCTGCTCCGCCAGGGTTCCGGGAATCCAAGTGCAGGCGATGGCCAGCAGGCTGAGTGGCAGGTAATCCTTCAATTGCTGCCAGATGGACATGCCGATGAGCTCCTTGCTGTAATAGGAGTTGATGAAAACCGCGGTGGTGGAGGTGAACAGCGCGCCGTAGCAGATGACCATCACACCCATGGGAATGGTGATGGCCATCACCACGGTGCCCAGCACCTTCTTGATGATTTCCAGGCGCAGGAAGAGGTCGGACCTGCCCTTGACCTGCAGGAGGTTGAGGTTGATGACCTGAATATGGTAGAGGGCGTAGCTGAAGCAGAGGATCTGCGCGTAGGGCACGGCCGCCACCCACTGGGGGCCGTTCATGAGGCGGATGAAGGAATCCGCCATGGAGGCCACCAGCATGCAGCCCCAGACGATGACCAGGGTGAAGAGGCGCAGGTACTGGCGGTACACCTGCTTGAGACGCTCGTTGTCATGCTGCAGGGTGGCGAGGATGGGGAAGGTGACCTGGCCGATCATGCCGCAGGCGGTGGTGGGGCCTACGTTTGCCAGGTGTTGGCCGCGCTGGTAGTACGCCAGCTGGGCGGGGGAGTACACCTTGCCGATGAAGAAGGTACGCAGGTTGTTGTAGGTGGTGTCCAGCAGGCCGGAAATAGCCAGCTTGCTGCCGAACATGAAGAATTCCTTGAAGGATTTCATGGAGAAGACGAACCTGGGGCGCCAGGGGGAGACAATCCAAATGATAACCAGGGAAAGCACGCTGCTGATGACGCTCTGGGCCAGGAGGGTCCACACGCCCCAGCCGATGTAGGCCAGGTAGATGGTGGCGGGCAGGGACACGATGGTGACGCAGACGTTGATGATGGCGGGGGTCTTGAAATCCCTGCGGGCGCTGTACAGGTTCATGTGCACGCCGGCGCTGCTGGAGAGGAAGAGCAGGATGGCGGACACGCGGGTGAGCCACAGCAGCTCCGGCTGGTGATACCACTCCGCGAACCACGGAGCTGCCAGAAAGAGTGCGACGGCGAAGATAAAGCTCATGCCCACGTTGAACCAGAACACGGTGGAGCAATCCTCCTCCGTGCGGTCCTGCTTGCGTATGAGGGCCAGCCCGAACCCGGCATCCCTCAATGTGGTGGCCACGGCAAAGAAAATGGCGGTTAGCCCCACGATTCCCATCTCCGTAGGCGTGAGCAGGCGCGCCAGCAACATGCCGTATGCCACCTGCAGCGGGTACACCGTCAGCTTGTTGAGCAAGGTCCACTTCAGCCCCTTCGCCGTTTCCTGTGCCACGCGTCCCATGAGTGCGCGGAGTATATGTGCCGTCCCGCCTCCCGTCAAGCCCAAATTAACATACACTTGACTTTTCCGCCGTTCCTGCTACCCTGCGCACATGAGCGCAGCTGAAGAGAAGCCGCTTGTAGTCGTCCGCAGCCTGGTGTACAACCACGAGCCGTATTTGCGGAACTGCCTGGATGGCTTTGTGATGCAGCAGACCACCTTCCCCTTTGTGGCCGTGGTGCACGACGACTGCTCCACGGACGGCTCCGCCGCCATCCTCCGCGAGTACGCGGAGAAATACCCGCACATCATCAAACCCGTCTACGAGACGGAGAACCAGTACTCCAAGAACGATGGCTCCCTGCGCCGCGCCATGGACGAGGCCTGCGGCAAATACGGGGCCAAGTACTACGCCCTGTGCGAGGGGGACGACTACTGGACTGACCCGCACAAGCTGCAGAAGCAGGTGGATTTCCTGGAGGCCCACCCGGGCTACACCATGGTGTGCTGCAACTGCGTGATGGAGATGGCAGACAAAAGGCTCACCACGCATGAGGACTTTGTCTACGAGGTTTGGCCCCATATAGACGAAAGCCGGGACATTGCCGCGGAAGAGCTGATAGGATGCATGGGGAGGATGGGGCACACGGCCGGCCTTGTCTACCGCAGCGAAGTTCGGCAGCTGATACCGGAGGCCGCCATGAAGTGCCGGAACGGAGATTACAAGCTGCAAATCACCGCAGCCCTGGCCGGCAGGGTGTACCACATGCGCGACAGCATGTTTGTGTACCGCTACAAAACCCCGGGGTCGTGGAACGCCAGGAGCGAAATCTTCCGCGGGGAGAAGGAGCTGTACGATTACATGAGTTCCTTCATCAATATGCTGGACATCTTCAACGAGGCGAGCGGGCGCAAATACGAGCCCAGTTTCCACAAGGCGCAAGAAACGCTCGTTGTGCGGAAGTTGCGCCAATTCCCGAACGCAGCTGAATTCATTTTGAAGCATTTCGGCCATATTCTCGCATTCAGGAGGGTTTCATCCTACAGGCCCCTCAACTGCGGGGCGTTGGTCAATCTCCTCCTGCGCGCGTGCTACCACCCGTATTACCCGCTCCCCGCCTCGCGTTCCCTGGTCAACAAAGCCATACGCCCGTTCTACACGATGGATGACAACAAGGGAACCTTTCACATCGGCCCGCTGAACATTTGCTCCATTGTGGAATCCTATTCATTGGTGCATGTGTATATCCTGGGAAAGATGATACATTACGCATTAGCCTCCTCCTTGCGCAGATAGTTATATTCGCCTTGACTTTTCCGCGCTTCCTGCTACCCTGCCGTCATGTCAGAGAGTGAAGATAAGCCGCTCGTAGTCATCCGCAGCCTGGTGTACAACCACGAGCCGTATTTGCGAGACTGCCTGGAAGGCTTCGTGATGCAGCAGACCACCTTCCCCTTTGTGGCCGTGGTGCACGACGACTGCTCCACGGACGGCTCCGCCGCCATCCTCCGCGAGTACGCGGAGAAATACCCGCACATCATCAAGCCCATCTACGAGACGGAGAACCTGTACTCCAGGCATGACGGCTCCGTGCGCCGGGTCGTGAATGCAGCCTGCGCCGAATACGGCGCCAAGTATCACGCCCTGTGCGAGGGAGACGACTACTGGACAGACCCGCACAAGCTGCAGAAGCAGGTGGATTTCATGGAAGCCCACCCGGACTACTCCATGGTGAGCTGCAACGCGGAGGTCCTGCACGGCACGCAGAGATTGGTCACGCACGAGGATCACGTCAAGGCGGGATGGCCCCACTGCGACGAGGAACGGGACTTGCCGACAGGAGAAATCATAAAGACCTTTGGAAGACAGGCGCAGACTGCCGGGCTCATGGTGCGCAGCAGTGTGTATGAAACCCTAGTCCAACACCCCGTGGTATGCCGCAATGGGGATGTGATGCTCCAGCTCACGGCGGCGCATACGGGGAAGGTGCACCACATGCGCGACGTTATGTGCGTCTACCGCTTCATGACCCCCGGCTCGTGGAACGACAGGACCTCCCACTACACGGCGGAACAGGCGTTCAAGCGGCACCATTTATTGCTGCAGGCGCTGGCGTATTTCGATGAGTGGAGCGGTGGGGAACACCACAAGGACTACCAATGGGCGAGAATCACCCATATTGTCCACATGATGAACGTGACCCCGGCCGCGCGTGAACTGTTCCTTGAAAACTACAGGGATGATCTTCTGCTGAAGAACGCGGGAAAATGGCTTGAAGTGCCCACCGGGCTGGTGGCTGCGCTGCGCAAGTTGTGCATGCATCCGTACTACCCCTTTCCATACACCGCCTGTTTGAGGAATGCATTCGGGCGCATGTTCTGCAGGGCCAGCATGAATAGGGAGACGTACCATATCGGCCCGTTGGATCTCGTTTCCGTTGTCAGTGATACACCCAAATCCCGGGTATACGTGCTTGGGAAGCGAGTGAAGTAACCCCGCCGCCCGGCATTCCCAAGTGCCATTGCATGCCTGCCTACCTCTCTCGTTCGCGCCGGCCACCGCGCCCAACCGCGCCACGGCCCGAACTTCCCCGGGGCGCATTTAGGGCTTTCGCCGCCCTTGACTATTCGCCTCTTCCCTGATACACTGCGAATGTTCCCCTGCACAGAAGGCATGGCAATGTCTATCCCATACACTGAGGTCAAACAGGAAGCCCGGGAGCCGCAGTTCCAACTCACGGTGGTGACGGTGTGCTGGAACGCGCTGGCGGATTTGAAGCCCACGGTGGAGAGCGTGCTGCGGCAGAAGGCCAAGGGCAGCATCTCCATTGAGCACCTGGTGGTGGACGGGGCGTCCACAGACAGCACGCCGGCGTGGCTGGCGGAGCAGCTTGCGGCCGGTAACATTGAGCGCTATGTGAGCGAGCCGGACCGCGGGATATACGATGCCATGAACAAGGGCATCAACTTGGCGCGCGGGCAAGTGCTGGCCTTCCTGAACGCGGGGGACTGGTACGCGGACGACGTGGACCTGGCGGAATGCGTGCTGCCGATATGCCGCGGGGAGACGGAAAGCGTGGCGGCGGTGGCCTATTTCGAGAACAACCCGGCATTCCCCCTGCACCGCCCTGATTTCCGGCAGCACATCCACCACACGCCGTGCTGCCACCAAGCCTATTTCGCGTCCGCGCGCGCCTACCGCCGGATTGGCGGCTATGACGCCCCGCACTTCAAGTGCAGCGCGGATGCGGACATGATGTGCAAGATGTACTACGCGTTCGGGGAGCCGCTCATCTCCGATTCAAAGGTGGTGCATTTCGATACCGGGGGGCTCTCCCGCAACGGCAACATAGACTATATCGACGAGCATATCGAAATCCTGTGGCGCAACTGGGAGCGCGTGAAGGAGAAGTGCCGGCGGGACCCGGAATACCGCGGCATGGTGCAGGCGGTGCTGTGCGACCACTGCTTCCACCTGCAGAATTGGCAGGAAACGCAGGGGCGCGCCATACCGGAAGCCCTGGAACACTTGGCAACCATGTGCACGGAAGCCGCGGACATGGCCGGCTTCTCCATGGCACGTGCCGCGCTGCGCCACCTGGGCAGCCGCTACCTGCCGCGCCTGGCGGCCCGCACCCCGCTGCCGCGCGGCACCCGGCAGCGGCTCACCCTGTGCCAATGCCTGTGCCACCCCGCGGCAGACAACCGCTACACCGTGGGCAAGCCCATCCGCGGCGGCTCGCTGGGGGCATGTGCGTACGGCAAAATCCGCAACTCCCTGAAACGCATCTTGCGCCTGCGCCGCCGCATGCTCTCCCATAACGGCAGCTCTGCGGATGACGCTCGTTAAATAAATGCATTCCGTTCGTGCGCCCAACTAATGTAAGCAGATGAAAGCAACACACACAGAGTTGAGCGGAATGCAAGCCGCCGGGCTGCCGCGGGCGCTGGAAGGGCGCCTGCTGGCGGCCATGCTGGCGGCGTCCGCGGAGGGCGCGGAGCTGCAGCGCACGGAGGAAACGCTGCGCCGCTTGGAGCCCGCTCCCGTGCCGCTGGGCATGCTGGGCCGCATGGGCGTGGCCGTGTACATGGCCGCGGCGCGGCACAGGCTGCGCCGCGTGGTGTTCGGCCGCTGGGTGGGCCGCGTTGCCGCGGTGCTTCTTCTGGGCTGCATGGTGGGCGGTTTCTTCATGCTCGGCACCGCCGTGGCGGATTCCGAGCAGCAGGCCCAGGTTCGCCGCTGCCTCCTCAACACCCACGGCAACGAGCGCATCAACTGGGACAACCCCACCCTGCCCACCCGCAGCTATGAGGTGATTTACGAAGACTCCTTTGTGCTGGACGACGGGGACACCACCTACACCGCCCTCGTGCCCGCAACCGTCACCGTCACCGTACCCGCAGAAGTTTTGTGATTGACTGAACCGCGCATGAAAACCCGTTTTGCCAGCCTGCTTGCCGCGCTCCTGCTGATGGGAGGAATGGCGCAGGCGGCACCCAACCGCTGCGCCCTAGGCGTGGTGGGGCAGGATGTGGAGCCGGATGCGGCGCACCCCGCCGTGCTGGAGGACGGCGTGCGCGTGCAGTCACTGCTGCCCGGCGGCGCCGCGGAACGCGCCGGCATGCTGGCCGGGGATGTGATTGTGATGCTGGACGGCAAAAAGGTTCGCAACCGCGCGCAGCTGGCCGCCCTGCTCTCCCGCTACGTTCCCATGAACACCGTGCGCGTGGAGTTCATGCGCAACGGCCACTTGCAGGCCGTCTCCATCCGCCTCATGGGCGCTCCCAACCCCGCCGCCACCATGCACAGCCTGGATGAGGCCGTGGGCAGCGACCGCGTGCCGCGCCCCCTCGTCGTCTCACAGGAGGTGCGCACCCAACTGCGCGCCCTGCGCACGGAGGTGTGCAGCCAGCTGGCCAACCTGCCGGACGGCACCGACACTGTCAAGCTGACGGACACCCTGCAGGCCATCCGCGACCTAGCGTGCCGGACGGGAGAGGAGAACGGGCGCGGGGAAACCAAAAGCCGCGCAGGGGAATCCATTTTGCAAATAAACGACAATGCGGGCAGCGTGATCATCCACGGGGCCAACAACCTGGTGTGGGTGGAGATATTCGACAGCGAGGGCAAGGTGCTCTACCACGCCAACATCGACACCCCTGAACAGCGCGCCGCCATTCCCGCGCCGTTCCTGCAGCGCCTGAAGGAGCTGCACTGAGGAATTTTGAATTTGGAATTTTGAATTTAGCATCATTGCCATCCCATAAAAACGCTCGGACCCGTCTTCGCCAAGGCTTCCGTCTTCGCCCCGGAGGGGCTACGCCGAGACAGGACGCCGAGGCCTACGGGAGGAGCGCCAAGGGTTGCCTACCAATCACGCTCGCTACCACCCATCATTACACCCCCTGCCCACGCTGAACCATCAAACCCGTTTTCACCCTCTGCGGGGGCGGCGGTTGAAGCGGTCGTAGAAGCGGGTTTCGCGCTTGCGGGAGTCGCGGGAGTCGCGGTCGCGGCGCTGGCGTTCGCGGGGGCGGAAATCGTCGTTGTTGCGGAAGGAGGGACGGGGTGCGGGGCGTCCCTTGTCCTCGCGGATGTTGACCTCGTACCCGCAGATGGAGGCGGTGGCGAGGCGCTCGACGAGCTGTGGCGCGACCTCCGGTGAAACCTCGATGAGGGAGTGCTTGGGGAACATGCGGATATCGCCGATGCTGCCCTTGGGAGCGCCGCCCTCGTTGTACAGGAGGCCTGCGATGTCCTTGGGGCGGATGTGGAGCATCTTTCCGGCGTTCATGAAGAGGGTGACGCTCTCCTGCAGGCTCCAGTCGTTGCCCTTCTCCACGGGCAGCTCGTCCTCCGCCACGCGGCCATGGCGCTTGGGGCGGTCCTCCGGGATGGGCTGGATCTCGCGGCTGGCGCGCTCCGCCAGCAGGTGGAACATGGCGCACATCAGCTTCTCCTCCGGCATGTCCAGGTCGCGCAGCTCCTCCGGCAGCTCGTGGGCGCGCGCGGCCTTCTCCAGGATGTCGTCCACGAGGGCCTCGCGGCGCATCTGCTCCACCTCGTCTGCGGTCATGACCTGTTCGCGCTGCATGCGTGTGCCGACGAAGCGCTCGATGCGTCCCATGAGAGAGAAGTCGCGCCTGCCGAAGAAGGTGACCGCCCTGCCCTTGCGGCCTGCGCGGGCGGTTCTGCCGATGCGGTGGACGTAGTCCTCCGGCTCGCGCGGCAGCTCGAAGTTCACCACCATGTCCACATCGTCGATATCCAGCCCGCGGGCTGCGATATCCGTGGCCACCAGGACGTTGAGGTTGCCCTTGCGGAAAGATTCCATCACGCGCTCGCGGAGGGTCTGCGGCATGTCGCCGTGCAGGCGGTCCACGGAATACCCGCGCGCCAGCAGGCCGTCCACCACGTCGTCCACCACGCGCTTGGTGTTGGCGAAGACCAGGCCGCGCTTCATGCGGCCCATCTCGATGAGGCGGCTGAGCACCTCGATGCGCGAGGAGAACAGCACCTCGTAGGCCACCTGCTCGCAGGTGGGCACGGTGAGCACGGGGCGCTCCACGGCAATCTCCCGCGGGTCGTGCGAGATGCGCTTGATGAGCTCGCGGATGGGGTGGGACATGGTGGCGGAGAAGAAGAGCGTCTGCCGCTGCTCCGGCAGGGAGACCACAATGCGCTCGATGTCCTCCTGGAAGCCCATGTCCAGCATCTCGTCCGCCTCGTCCAGGATGAGCGTGGAGACGGCGTCCGTGCGCAGCTCGCCCTGCTCCATGAGGTCGATGATGCGGCCGGGCGTGCCGACCACGAACTGCACGCCGCGCTTGAGCGCGGAGAGCTGCGGGCCGAAGGAGGCGCCGCCGTAGATGGGCACGGCGGAAACGCCGTCCAGGTACATGGCGAGCTTGTCCACCTCGCGGCAGATTTGCACGGCGAGCTCGCGCGTGGGGGCCAGGCAGAGCACCTGCACGGCGCGCAGCGCGGGGTCGATGCTCTCCAGCGCGGGGATGGCGAAGGCGAGGGTCTTGCCGCTGCCGGTGTGGGAGAGGCCCACGATGTCCGCGCCGTCCAAGGCTGGCGGGATGGCCTGTTCCTGGATGGGGGACGGGGTCTCGAACCCCAGCATGTCGATGGCTTCAAGGATTTCCGGGCAGATGCCGAGTTGGGCGAAATTCATGTCGGCGGCAAGGATGCACCAACCACGCCGTCTTGTAAAGGATAAAATCCGCGGTCTTCGCGCGCATCAACCCTTCTGGTTGTAATCGGGGACGGGAAGGTCCACGGGCAGACAACCGCGGAAGACATCCGGCTGTGTCGCCAAGCGGAACGAGGTGAGCAGGTAGAAGCTGGAATCCCGTTTCGGGGCAAGGTTGTTCACGCGGTTGTGCGCCACGATGGCGACCTCCCAGTTGGTGTATCCGGGTTGGTCGTCGTTGGGAGACTTCATGAAGTCGAAAACCTGTTGGCCGAGCTCGCCGCCGGCACACGGAGTCACAAATGAGAACTCCGCCACCGCATGTCCATCATTTGCATCGGTGACGATGAAATGGGTTCCCCATCCCTCCTCCACAACCACCAGCAGCCCGTTGGCACGGAGCTGCCCTATAACCTCTCTGTCTTTCATGTGTGCCATCCCATCATTTTACGCATTATCCACTTATTGTCAACTTTTGTTTTGTCATGTTGCGTGTGCGCGCACACGGAATATGGTATTGCCAAGGGGCGCGGGCTGGACTAGAATACGCGCATGCAGGACACCTCACTATACCGCGCATGGGCGGAGATTGACACGGATGCCATGCAGCACAACCTTTCCGTTGTGCGGCGGGCGCTGCCGACACACCGGCAAATGGCGATAGTGAAAGCAGAGGCCTACGGGCACGGGCTGGAAGGCGTGGTGAAGGCGCTAGATACCGAAGACATCGAGTTTTTCGGGGTGGCGACGCCGGCGGAGGCGGAGCGCATCCACGCGCTGGGCTGCCGGAAGTGCCCGTTCATCCTGGGGCCGTGCTTCCCTGCGGAGCGCGAGGCCATCGTGCAGAACGGCTGGCGCGCGGCGCTCTCCAGCATTGAGGAGGCGGAGCACTTCAACGCGCTGGGCAAGCTGTACGGCAAGAAGGTGAACCTGCACATCAACGTGGACACGGGGATGGGGCGAGCGGGCCTGCTGCCGCACGACATCCCCTGCCTGGCGGACCACCTGGCGCCGCTGGAGCACCTGAACATAGAGGGCATCTTCTCCCACCTCTCCGCGGCGGCGGACGACATCTCGTTCACGCACCGGCAGATCGAGAGCTACGAGGCGGCGGTGGCGGAGCTGGCGGGCAAGATGCAGCTGCCGTACCGCCACCTGTGCAGCAGCTCCGCCGTGTTCAACTACAGCGCGCCCAGCACCAACATGGTGCGCCTGGGGCGCATCCTGTACGGCTACTCGCCCATGCCCTCCCCGTACAACCGGGAGCTGCGCAACACGCTCACCCTCTACAGCCGAGTGACCCTGCTGCGCACCCTGCCCGCCCAGCACGGCGTGTCCTACAACCACACCTACATCACCAGCGGCGCCACCAGGGTGGCCACCATCGGCATCGGCTTCGGCGACGGCTACCTGCACTACCTCTCCAACACCGGCGCGCGCGTCTACCTCAACGGCTCGTACTGCCCCGTCCTCGGCCGCGTCACCATGGACCAAATCATGGTGGATGTCTCCCACATCAAGGGCGTGCAGCCCGGCGACGTGGCGGAAATCATGGGGCCGAACGTACCGTGGGAGGAGCTCACCGCACGCGCCAAGACCATCCCCAGCAACGTCATCACCAGCCTGACCGCGCGCGTGCCGCGCGTATACAAGGCGTGATGCAACGCCCCACCCGCCGCGCGTATGAACATGCAGAGACCAGGGCGTGCAAGCGCCATCGCGCTCTGCGTGCTGCTTTCCCTGCTGCTGCACGTCGGCCTTGCGTGGCTGGCGCTGCAGATACCGCGTCCCGAGCACAAACAAACCGCGCGCCAAACGCGGGCCACGCGCATGGTGAAGGTGGTGCGCAAGAAGGAGAAGCCCGCGCCCGCGCCACAGGATGAACCGCAGGAGCGCGCGGTGGTGAAGACCAACCCGGATGTGCCGCAGGTGGCTCCGGAACGCCCGGAGTTCGAGGGCAACCGCGATTCCCGCGCCGCCAGCGACCCCGACTCCCGCGACAAGCTGGCCGACCGCGAGGCCCCCGCCATGACAGGCCGCGAGCAGGACGAGATGGTCACCTTCGACGAGACGCGGCAGGACGGCGACCTGAAGCACGAGGGCAAGCGCGAGACCGCGCCCTCCCAGCCCGCGCCGCAGGAAGACACGCAGGACACCGTGGCCGCGCAGGAGGCGGAAATGCCCGCCCCCGGCACGCCCCAGCCCTCCGAGAATCCCGCACAGGAGCCGGGGCCCGACCTGATGGACCTGGTGCAGCAGGGCGCGCTCACCGTCAACCCCGTCACGGAGAGCGACGACGAGCGGGGGCTGCGTCTCAACCCGGCGGACATGCCGAGCACCAGCCCGGTGGAGATGCATGCGGCGCGCACGGGCCTGCCCGACGCCACGGGCGACAATCCGGAGCTGGTGCAGCCGCAACGCAAGCGCAGCGCACCCGCCGTGTACTACGACCCCTCGCTGGCGGACCACATGCAGCCGGAGGGCTTCCGCACCAACGAGAACCGCACCCGCAGCACCGGGCACTACACCATCGGCCGCCACGCCGCCCTCAACGTGGAGGCCACCCCCCGCGGCGAGTACGAGGCGGAAATCTACCGCCGCATCGCCTACCAGTGGTACCGCGAGTGCGACGAACACTGCGGCGACATCATCCCCGGCCGCATCACCGTCAGCCTGCGACTCCTGCGCAACGGCAGCATCGCGAACATGGACCTCATCAAGCGCAGCGGCGCCAGCGTGAGCCAGCAATCGTTCACCTTCACCGCCATCCGCTGCGCCTCCCTGCCCCCCATGCCCGCCGCCGTGCAGAAATCCTTCGCCGGCGACAAGCTGGAACTCATCTTCGACTTCAACTTCGACTAACAAACAACCCAGAAATAGAACCATGCCAGACACCATCAACCAATTCTTCCAGGCCTGCCAACCCTTCGGCTACCCGCTGCTCGCCTGCTCCGTCATCCTGATTGCCGCCATCATCTACCACTGGCTTTTCGCCGGGTGCGGGTGGAAGCGCACACTGAAGGACCTGCAAACTCTGCCGCCGGAGCCATGCGCGGAAAGCTGCCGCGCCCGCGGCAACGCGCTGGATGCCGTGGCCGGGCTCGCCCTCACCGCCCCGCAGCAGGACCCCGCCGCCCTCGCATCCCAGGTGGAGAGCCGACTGCGCCTCGTCATCGACTCCGGACGCGCCGGACTTGCCGCCATCAGCATGGTCACCAGCGTGGCTCCCATGCTCGGCATCCTCGGCACCGCCTGGGGATTGGTGGACATCTTCGGCGTGTTCGGCACGCCGGACGCGCAGGAGGGTATCGCCCTGGGCATCTCCAAGGCCCTCTACACCACCATCTTCGGCCTGGCCATCGCCGTGCCGGGCGTCATTGCCCTCACCGGCTTCGAGCGCCGCCTGGAGCACCGCGCCGCACGCATCAACGGCGCCTTCACGGATATCCTTGCACGCCGCAACCAACACTGAACGGCCATGACCATCTACACCCGAAAACCCGCCGCCCAGGGCATCCCGATTGTCCCCATGCTGGACATCCTGACCATCCTGCTCATCTTCTTCATCGTGCACACGGAAATCAAGCACCAGGTGAACGTGCTGCCGCTCAACCTGCCGCAGACGCACAGCCTGGCGGGCAGCATCGGCAATGCGGACGACATCCTGCTGGAGGTGGCGGACGACGGCTCGCTGGCCTTCAACGGGCAGGTGATACCCGCCGCGCATTTGGAATCCGCCGTGAAGGAGCTGGTGCAAAAGAACCCGAACGCGCACGTGCAGGTATCCGCCGCCACAGGGGCGTCCATGGGCCGCTTCATCGAGGTGATGGACAAGCTCTCCGCCGCCGGGCTCTCCGTGGAGGAAGTCCCCGTCCGCATCGATGTGCGGGGCGGCGAATAACCGCCATTCCGCCCCGTCCGGCAAAAAAATGGGGCTGCCCGCACGCACGCGCGCGAATTCCGCTTGAACGGCAGGGCGGCAAGTGCTATATTGGCGTGCGTCAACCCAATTTATTCAATCATTATGGAAACATCATTGAAATTGCACGGACTGGTAGCCGCCTCCCACACTCCCATGAGCGCAGACGGCCATTGCAACCCGAACGCCGTTGAGGGCCAGGTGGCATTCCTGGCGTCCCAGGGCATCAAGCTTGCGTTCATCACGGGCTCCACGGGCGAATCCGCCCACATGCAGCTCACCGAGCGCAAGGAGAACATGGCCGCCTGGGGCGAGGCCGCCAAGAAGCACGGCATGCAGTTCGTGGTGCACACGGGCGGCAACAGCATCTACGACGGTCGCGAGCTCGCCGAGTACGCCGTGAAGTGCGGTGCCGCGGCCACGGCCAGCAACTCCCCCTGCTACTTCAAGCCGGGCAGCGTGGAATCCCTGGTGGACTGCCTGGCCTTCGAAGCCTCCGGCGCGCCGGAGCTGCCGTACTACTTCTACGACATCCCCGCCCTCACGCACGTGGGCTTCAACCCGGTGAAGATGATCCACGCCTGCGCCGCCAAGATTCCCAACTTCTGCGGCGTGAAATTCACCAACCCGGACATGGCGCTGTACATGGACGCGCTGAACTGCGACGGCGGCAAGTGGGACGTGCCGTGGGGCGTGGACGAGTGGTTCCTGGCGGCCCTGGCCACCGGCGCCAAGGGCGGCGTGGGCTCCTCCTACAACTACGCTCCCAAGCTGTACCAGGACATTATCAAGGCCTTCAACGAGGGCGACATGAAGGAGGCTCAGCGCCTGCAGCAGCTCTCCGTCACCATGATCAACATCATCGCCTCCAAGGGCTACATGGGCTGCTGCAAGGCCATCATGGGCTGGTGGGGCGTCGACATGGGCCCGGCTCGCCTTCCCATGGGCAACCCGGATTCCGCCACCCTCAAGCAGCTCAAGGACGAGCTCACCGCCATCGGCTTCTTCGACTGGGCCATCAACAAGTAAACACACGCTCCATCCCTTATGGACAAGAAAGCACTCGGCGAGTTCTACAGGAACACGCTTCTCAATGAGATTGTGCCGTTCTGGTTTCCGCGTGCGTACGACGAGACGCACCCCGGGCTCTACCACTGCTTCGAGGCGGACGGCAGCATGGCCGACACGGACAAGAACGTGTGGGCGCAGGGCCGCATGGCCTGGATGCTGCTCACCCTCTACAACAGCGTGGAAAAGCGCCCGGAGTGGCTCAAGTACGCGGAAAGCGCCCTCAAGTTCGTGGAGGAGTTCTGCGTGGACCCCAAGGACGGGCACATGTACTTCCTGATGACGGATGCGGGCGTGCCGCTGCGCAAGCGCCGCTACGCCTACAGCGAGTGCTTCACCGCCATCGCCTGGGCCGCGCACTACGGCGCCACCGGGCAGGAGAGCGACCGTGAGCGCGCCCGCCACTGGTTCGACATCTTTGCGGACGTGTTCTTCACGCCCGGCAAGATGGCGCCCAAGACCACGGGCAAGCGCCCCACGGAGAACCTGGGTGCGCGCATGATCATGCTGGTGACCTGCCAGGAGCTGCGCCGCTACCTGGGCGACGACGACGGCTTCTACACCGGCTGGATCAACCGCTGCATCCAGGACCTCAAGTCGCTGTTCCTGCACGAGGACATCCAAGCCGTGCTGGAGAATGTGGCGCCGGACGGCTCCATCATCGACCACTTCGACGAGCGCACGCTCAACCCCGGCCACGCCATCGAGGGCGGCTGGTTCATCCTGAACGAGGCCCGCATGCGCGGCGGCGACAAGGAGCTGGTGGACATCGGCTGCAAGATGATCGACTGGTCGCTCGCACGCGGGTGGGACAAGGAGTACGGCGGCCTGCTGTACTACGTGGACGTGTACGGCGGCTCCGTGCAGGAGTACTGGCACAACATGAAGTTCTGGTGGCCGCACGACGAGGCGCTCATCGGCACCTGCCTGGCCTATGTGATGACGGGGGACGAGAAGTACGCGGAGTGGCACCAGCGCATCCACGACTGGTCCTTCGAGCACCTGCAGGACAAGGAGAACGGCGAGTGGTACGGCTACTGCAACCGCGACGGCTCGCCCGCCAACACCCTCAAGGGCTCCGTGTGGAAATCCTTCTTCCACCACCCGCGCGCGCTGTGGACCTGCGCCATGTTCCTGGGTGCCATCCCGGAACCCGGTATCAAGAAGTAACAACCATTCCATCCAAACGCCATGATTATCGGAATCCTGAACTCGGGCGGCGACTGCCCCGGCATCAACTCCGTCATTGAAGGCTACGTGGCCGCCGCCTACAGCCGCGGCTGGCGCGTCATCGGCTTCCACGACGGGTTCGAGGGTCTGCTGCCCGTGGTGGGCGGGCGCCGCTATGAGGTCTTGAACCTCCTCAAGACGCACAAGATCCGCTCGCTGGGAGGCACCATCCTGGGCACCACCAACACCGGCAACTTCAACGTGCAGGTCAACAAGGTGGGCCGCCACTCCCTGGATCCCCAAATCATGGCCAAGGCCAAGAAGACCATCACCGCCCTCGGCCTGGAGGCCCTCGCCGTCATCGGCGGCGGCGGCTCCGCCAAAACCGCCAAGCTCCTGGCCGAGGAGGGTCTCCCCGTCATCTCCATCCCCAAGACCATCAACAACGACCTTTGCGGCGCCTCCGACTACACCTTCGGGTTCCAGAGCGCGGTGGAGGTGGTGGCCTCGTCCATCGACCGCATCCGCACGACGGCGAACGCGCACAAGCGCATCATGGTGATCGAGGTGATGGGGGACCGCTCCGGTTGGATTGCGCTGCACAGCGGCATCGCCGCGTCTGCGGACGTGGTGCTCATCCCGGAAATCAATTTCGACGTGAAACACGTGGTGGACGGCATCATGCAGCGGCACAACGCCGGGCAGCGTGAAATCATCGTGGTGGTGGCGGAGGGCTGCCTGCTCAACGGCGAGCTGGTGACCGTGTTCAACAAGGACAACGGGGAGGAGCGCCTGGGCGGCATCGGCAACCGCCTGTGCCACCTGCTGGAGCAGGAAACGGGCATCGAGACGCGCTACTGCGTGCTGGGGCACACCCAGCGCGGCGGCTCGCCGTGCGCGTTCGACCGCGTGCTGGGCTTGCGCTTCGGCGTGGAGGCCGTGAAGCTCATCGAACGCAAGGAATTCGGCACCTCCGTGGTGCTGAAGGGCGGCAAGGTGGGCACCACCAGCATAGACGAGGCATCCGAGCCGCGCCTGGTGAACCCGGAAAACCACCTGGTGCAGACCGCGCGCGAGCTGGGCATCATCTTCGGCGACCGCGAGCCGGAGGACGTGCGCCGCATGCATGCAACAAAGTAACCCTTATTTCCATACCATCATGAAGAACATCACCAACATCATGGCCGGCGCGGGCGTGGCGCTCTGCACGCTGCTCGCCTCCTGCTCCTCGGACGACGCAGGCAACCCGAACACACCCAGCTACATCGCGCTGGAAACCAACTCCGGGCGCATCCTCTTCTCGTCCAACACCAACGCCAAGCGCCCCATCGGCATGCTCGCCAACATGGCCAACGCCGCCGTCGCCATGGACTGGATCGAAACCCAGAACATCGACCGCAACCGGCAAATCACCGTGCCGCGGGAGGCCATGCGCTGGCCGCACACCAACCTGCTGGGCCTTCAGGTGGGCGACACCATCTCCATCCGCGACGCGCTGTACGCCACGGTTCTGACAGACGACAGCGCGGCGGCCGCCACACTGGCGCACGCCTGCGGCGAGGCGCTGAGCCCGAACGCGCCGGAGAGCGCGTTCATCAGCCAGATGAACAAGCTGGCGCGCTCGCTGGGCATGTTCACCACCTACTTCAAGGGCACCAACGGCGCGGTGGTATCGCAGTCCTCCGCGCGCGACATGGCGCTGCTGGCCATGTACGTGACGACCAACCAGAGCCTGCTGGCCATCTGCTCCATGCCGAGCGTGACGGTGACGGTGAACGGCACGCGGCGCGTGACAATCCACAACGGCAACAAGCTGCTGTCGTCCTCCGTGGACGGCATCAAGGTGGCGCGCTCCAAGAGCGCGGGCGCCTGCGTGATGGCCACCAGCCGCCGCAGCTCCGTGCGCCGCACCAATCCCTCCACCGGCGGGCAGAGCGTGTACGCGCAGCGCCTGGTCACCGTCATCCTCGGCGAGCCCTCGTCACAGCAGCGCTACAACATGGCCGCGCGCTTCCTGCGCGACGGCTGGGAGGAATGGGAAAAGTGGCTGCCCACCAATGATATCCAGGACCGCAAGAAGTTCCTTCTGCTCCCCAAACAATAATATCGCCATGAACGTTGGTATCCTGAATTCGGGCGGCGACGCCCCTGGGCTCAACGCCGTGATTGAGGGTGCAGTGGCCGCCGCCACCGCGCGCGGCTGGACCGTGTACGGCTTCTACGACGGGTTCGAGGGCCTGCTCTCCACCCCGGAGGACGAGCGCTGGAAAATCCTCACCACGGAAAACTGCCACAACATCCGCTCCACAGGCGGCACCATCCTCGGCACCACCAACAAGGGCCACTTCACCGTCAAGAGCGGCGTGGACGGCCGCGTGGAGATTGCCAAGGAGGTGCTGGACCAGAGCAAGGCCACCGTGGAGCGCCTCGGCCTCTCCGCCCTCATTGTGGTGGGCGGCGACGGCTCGCAGACCATCGGCCTGGAGCTCCGCCAAATCGGCCTGCCCATCGTCGGCGTGCCCAAAACCATCGACAACGACCTGGGCGCCACGGACTACACCTTCGGGTTCTGGACGGCGGTGGGCGTGGTGAGCCAGAACCTGGACCGCCTGCGCACCACGGCAGACTCCCACCAGCGCATCATGGTGGTGGAGGTGATGGGGCGCCACGCGGGCTGGATTGCGCTGTACGGCGGCCTGGCGGGCGGCGCGGACCTCATCCTGATACCGGAAATCGAATTCACGATGGAGGACGTGGTGAAGAAGATCGAGCTGCTGAAGGCGCTCGGCCAGCGTGAAATCATCGTGGTGGTGAGCGAGGGCGCGCGCATCGGCGGCCAGCTCATCACCCTCAACGAGGAAACCAAGGGCGAGGTCCGCCTCGGCGGCATCGCAGCCTTCCTCTCCACCAAGCTGCAGACCCTCACGGACATCGAGACGCGCTACTGCGTGCTGGGCCACACCCAGCGCGGCGGCTCGCCCATCCCGTTCGACCGCGTGCTGGGCGTGCGCTGCGGCGCCAAGGCCATCGAGCTCATCGAGAAGGGCGAGTTCGGCC
>JAKSOT010000019.1 GCA_024405455.1 Akkermansia sp.
TGCACCCTTTTTATGTGCCCTCCTGCCTGTCGCATTTAATTTTGCAATGAACCAGCACGCATGCGGGCGGGGTTCACCCTTGATATGCGCGCGCGGGTGTGGTAGGATGGGCGGGAGATGGAAGGCAACTACACGGAGAAGGACATCATGTCGCTGGACTGGCGGGAGCACATCCGCCTGCGCCCCGGTATGTACATCGGCAAGCTGGGGGACGGCACGATGGCGGACGACGGCTTGTATGTGCTGCTCAAGGAGGTCATCGACAACTCGATAGACGAGTTCGTGATGGGGGTGGGCAAGAAAATCCTGGTGAACATCGGGGAGGACGGGCTGTGCGAGGTGCGCGACTTCGGGCGCGGCATCCCGCTGGGCAAGCTCTACGAGTGCGCCGCCAAGATCAACACGGGCGGCAAGTACGACGGCGAGGCCTTCAAGAAATCCGTGGGCCTCAACGGCGTGGGCATCAAGGCCGTCAACGCCCTCTCCGAAGAGTTTGAAATCCAGGCGTACCGCGAGGGCAAGACGCGCCGCATGCGTTTCGAGCAGGGCGTGCTCGTGAAGGGCAGCGACTCCACCCGCAAGAACACCGAGCCGGACGGCACGCGCGTGGCCTTCCGCGTGGATCGCACCATCTTTGCGCCCAACGCCGCGTTCAACCCGGAGTTCGTGGAGCGCATGTGCCGCTACTACTGCTATCTGAACACCGGGCTCACCATCTGCCTGAACGGCCGCAACATCACCTCCAAAAACGGCCTGCTGGACCTGCTGAAAGAGGAGATGAAGGAGGAGCCGCTCTACGAGCCTATCCACCTGACGGGGGACGACATCGAGGTGGCCATCACGCACGGCGACCAGTACGGCGAGGAGTACTACTCCTTCGTGAACGGCCAGCACACCACCATGGGCGGCACCCACCAGGCCGCCTTCAGGGAAGCCATCGCCAAGACCCTCCAGGGCTTCTACAAGAAGAACTACGAGGCCGCCGACACCCGCGCCGGAATCCAGGCCGCCATCAGCTTGAAGGTAATCGAGCCCGTCTTCGAGTCGCAGACCAAGACCAAGCTGGGCAGCAACACCATGGGGCCGGACAAGGAGACCATCCGCACCTTCGTGCTGAACTTCCTGGCGCGCGAGCTGGACAACTACCTGCACCGCAACCCGGAAATCGCCGCCGCGATCGAGGACAAAATCAAGGAGAGCGAGAAGACGCGCAAGGAGGTGGCCGGCGTCACCGGCAAGATTGCCCGCGAGCGCGCCAAGAAGGCCAAGGTGCACACCCGCAAGCTGCGCGACTGCCGCGTGCATTTCGACACCAAGCACAAGCGCGCCAAGGAAACCATGCTCTTCATCACGGAGGGCGACTCCGCATCCGGCTCCATCACCACCGCGCGCGATGCGGAGACGCAGGCCGTGTTCTCCCTGCGCGGCAAGCCCGCCAACAGCTTCGGCATGAAGCGCGCCGCCCTCTTCGAGGAAAAGTGCAACGAGGAGCTGGACTTCCTCCACCTCGCGCTCAACATCGACCGCAGCATCGAGGACCTGCGCTACAACAAGGTGGTCATCGCCACGGATGCGGATGTGGACGGCATGCACATCCGCCTGTTGCTGCTCACCTTCTTCATCCAGTACTTCCCGGAGCTGATACGCGAGGGGCACCTGTTCATCCTGCAGACGCCGCTCTTCCGCGTGCGCAACAAGCAGAAGACCATCTACTGCTACTCCGAGGCCGAGCGCGACGCCGCCGTGGAGCAGCTCGGCAAGTCGCCCGAAATCACACGCTTCAAGGGCCTCGGCGAAATCTCGCCCGACGAGTTCAAGGGCTTCATCGGCGACGACATCCGCCTGGAGGAGGTCTCCCTGGAGAACGCACACAACCTCAAGGATATCCTCCGCTTCTACATGGGAACCAACACCGACGACCGCCGCCAGTACATCGTGGACAACCTCATCGTGGAGGAGGATTTGGCTTAAACTCCCTGCCCCGCCATGTACACCAGCTTCTTCGACGTCTTCTCCATCGGCATCGGCCCGTCCAGCTCCCACACCATGGGGCCCATGCGCGCCGCCGCGCGCTTTGTGGACGACCTGCGGGAGCGGCGCGTGTTCGACTCAGTGCGGAGCGTGAAAGTGGCCCTGTACGGGTCGCTGGCGCTCACGGGGGAAGGGCACGGCACGCCCGGCGCTGTGGTGTACGGCCTCATGGGCTACGATGCCGAGAGCATGGAGCCGCAGGAGGCGCGGCCGCAGGAGGGCGACCTCACGCTCAAGCTGGGCGGCGAGCGCCCCATTGCGTTCTGCGCCGCCGGCGACATTGAGCTGAAGATGGAGGAAAGCCTGGCGGAGCACCCCAACGGCATGCGCTTCTACGCCTACGGCGAGCGCGGAGAACTCCTGCTGGAGGAAACGTTCTTCTCCGTGGGCGGCGGCTCCGTCAAGCGGCTCGACGAGATGGGCAGCGCCGACCCCGAGGACGCGCCCGTGGTGCCGTACGACTTCAACAGCTGCGACGAGCTGATGCGCTTCTGCAACGAGCGCCAGGTCACCCTGGGCGGGCTGGTGATGGCCAACGAGACCTCGCTGCGCCCCGTGCACAAGGTGAACATGCGGCTCAAGCTGGTGTACGACGTGATGATGGCGAGCATCGACCGCGGCGTGGCGGCGCAGGGCGCGCTGCCTGGCCCGCTGCACCTGGAGCGCCGCGCCCCGCACATCTTCAAGCGCATGCAGGAACGCTTCCTGAGCACCCAGGTGGACCCGCTGGTCAACATGGATTGGCTCAACCTCTGGGCCTTCGCCGTGGCGGAGGAGAACGCCGCGGGCGGCCGCGTGGTCACCGCGCCCACCATGGGCTCCGCGGGTGTCATTCCCGCCGTGCTGCGCTACTTTGCCCGCGTGGGCGCCAGGGAGGCCGGCGTGTCCGTGGAGACGGGCGTGCACAACTTCCTGCTCTCCGCCTCCGCCATCTGCTCGCTCTACCGCGCCAACGCGTCCATCTCCGGCGCGGAGGTGGGATGCCAGGGCGAGGTGGGCGTGGCCTGCTCCATGGCCGCGGGCGCCCTGGTGGCCGCCATGGGCGGCTCCAACGCACAGATCGAGAACGCCGCGGAGATTGCCATGGAACACAACCTCGGCCTCACCTGCGACCCCGTCTGCGGCCTGGTGCAGGTCCCCTGCATCGAGCGCAACGCCATCGGCGCCGTCAAGGCCGTCAACGCCGCGCGCCTCGCCCTCCGCGGCAACGGCACCCACTTCGTCAGCCTGGACAAGGTCATCGCCACCATGTACGAGACCGGGCGCAGCCTGGCCGCGGGCTACCGGGAGACCGCGCTGGCCGGATTGGCAAAGAACGCGCTGACCTGCTGATTTTGGGCTTGTCAAAATTCGGGAAGGGTGCTATATACGGCCGCGCGCGAGCGCGTGAAACCTCGTAGAACCATGAACGCCATACCGAATGTACTTGCCGGGCGCTATGCCTCCGACGCCATGAAATCCATCTGGTCCGCAGAGGGCCGCATCGTGCTGGAGCGCGAGTTCTGGATTGCCGTGATGAAGGCGCAGAAGGATTTGGGCCTGGATATCCCGCAGGAGGCCATCGACGCCTACGAGCGCGTGAAGGGGCAGGTGGACGTGGAGTCCATCAACGCCCGGGAGCGCGTGACGCGCCACGACGTGAAGGCGCGCATCGAAGAGTTTTGCGATTTGGCGGGCTGCCAGCACATCCACAAGGGCATGACCAGCCGCGACCTCACGGAGAACGTGGAGCAGCTGCAGATCTGGCGCTCCATGCAGATCATCCGCGACAAGGCGGTGGCCACGCTGGACCGCCTGGCAAAGCACGCCGGCACGTGGCGGGACCTGGTGTTTGCGGCGCGCACGCACAACGTGGCGGCGCAGGCCACCACCATGGGCAAGCGCGTGGCCATGTTCGGCGAGGAGCTGGTGCACTGGACCTGGGCGTGGTGCAGCGTGATGGACCGCTACCGCGTGCGCGGCCTCAAGGGGGCCGTGGGCACCCAGCTGGACCAGCTCTCCCTCTTCAACAAGGACGCCGCAACCGTGCTGCAGCTGGAGCAGCGCATCTGCCAACACCTGGGCATTGCCGCCAAGTGGACCAACGTGGGCCAGGTGTACCCGCGCTCGCTGGACTTCGAGGTCATTTCCGGGCTGGTGGGGCTTTCCTCCGCCCCCAGCAGCTTCTGCAAGACCTGGCGCCTCATGGTGGGGCACGAGCTCGTGACGGAAGGCTTCGCCAAGGGCCAGACCGGCTCCAGCGCCATGCCCCACAAGATGAACCCCCGCTCCTGCGAGCGCGTCAACGGCTTCCACGCCATCCTCAAGGGCCATCTGGCCATGATCGGCGGCATCATCGGCGACCAGTGGAACGAGGGCGACGTCTCCTGCTCCGTGGTGCGCCGCTGCGTGCTGCCGGATGCGTTCCTGGCGGCGGACGGGCTGTTCGAGACCTTCATCACCGTGCTGGACCAGATGCAGGCGTACGAGCCGGTGGTGCGCACGGAGCTCAACCGCTACCTGCCCTTCCTCATGACCACCACCATCATGATGGCCGCCGTCAAGCGCGGCGTGGGCCGCGAGGAGGCACACGAGGTCATCAAGGAGCACGCCGTCGCCGTCTCCAACGACCTGCGCGAGGGCCGCATCTCCACCAACGACCTGCTGGACCGCCTGGGCGCGGACGGCCGCCTGAAGCTCACGCGGGACGAAATCCAGGCCATCTACGACGCCAACGCCGGGGACACCGGCATGGCCGGCAGCCAGGTGGACGCCTTCACCGCCATGGTGAAGGAGCTGGCCGACAAGTTCCCGGCCGGCGTGGGCTACACACCCGGCGCCATCCTGTAAATTTTACATCTATTATTCGTCATGAAGGCCACCGCCAAAGAGACCGTGCTGATGGAGAACGGAGCGTTCCGTCTCACCACGCAGCGGCTCACCCAAGCGGACGGCCTGGAGGCGGAAATCACCAAGGACGGCAACCTGCGCATCTCCGCGCACGGACAGGAGCGCACGGTGGATATCCCCAAGAAGCTCCCCAAGGGATGCGCCGCCTACCACGGCTCCATCCCCGTCCTCGGCGCCATGTACAACCTCGCCATCAAAGAGCTCTTCGAGGACGTCAACCCCGACGGCCACATGCTCGCCGGAGCCAACTGGTCCACGGTGTGGACGCGCGACATCGCGTACGCCGTGGCGCTCGGCGCCGCCGTGGCCGCACCGGAGCCCTGCCGCGCCAGCCTGGATTCCCGCGTGAAGCACGGCGTGGTCATGCAGGACACCGGAACCGGCGGCGGCTGGCCCGTCTCCACCGATCGCGTGGCGTGGGCGTTGGGCGTGTGGGCGCTCTTCAAGGTGACGGGCGACCGCGCGTGGCTGGAGCATTGCGCCAACGTGCTGCAGGCCACCCTGGAGCAGGACGCCGCCGTGCTGCCGCCCAACCGCATCCTGCGCAGCGGCGAGACATCGTTCATCGACTGGCGCGAGCAGAGCTACCCGGACTGGATGACCCCGGCGGACATCGGGGCGTCGTATGCGTTCGGCACGAACGTGCTGCACTACATCTGCCGCCAAATCCTGGCGCGCATGCTGCACCTGCTGGGCCGCAAGAAGGAGGCCAAGCCCTACGAGGAGCAGGCCGCCGCCCTCGCCACCGCCATCCGCGACAGTTTCTGGGACAAGGGCACGCGCCAGTTCGGCATCATGCGCCTGGCCAACGGCTACCACGACGAGCGCACGGATTCCCTGGCCACCGCCCTCGCGGTGCTTTGCGGGCTGCAGAGCAAATACGCGCAGGACGCGCTTGCGCGGCTGCCGCGCTCCCCGTGGGGCACGCCCGTGTTCGCGCCGTATAAGGTTTCCCAGAGGGATGCGTACCACAACCGCGCGGTGTGGCCGTTTGTGGAGGCGTACGTGATGCTGGCGCATGCGGAGCTGCAGGACACGGCGGGCGCGGGGCGCTCCATGTCGCACCTGCTGCGCGCGTGCATGGCCTTCGGCACCAACAAGGAGAACTTCAACGCGGAAACCGGAGAGGCCGGAGGCACCATCCTGAACTCCGACCGCCAGCTCTGGAGCGTGTCCGGCATGCTCGGCCTCTTCTACCACGGCATCTTCGGCCTGCAATACGAAAAGGAGAACCTCGTCATCGCCCCCTGCGTGCCCAAGGAATACCGCGGCAGCCACTGGCTCACCGGACTGCGCATCCGCAACATGGTGGTGGATATCCATATCAACGGCTACGGCACGGAAATAGCCTCCGCCATGATCAACGGCAAGCCCGGCTCGCCCGTCATCCCGCTGGCAACCGAGGGCCACGTGCAGATTGAGCTGGAGCTGCTGCCCAACGAGGACGACGAGGCCCCCGCGCAGCCGCCCGCCGCGAGGGACGACCTGCCGGAGCCGGAATGGGACTCTCCCACGCCGGAGATGCTGCGCTGGAAACCCGTTCCCGGCGCCGTCTCCTACTGCGTGTTCCGCAACGGAACCGCCCTGGCCTCCACCGCGGATTGCGCCCTGCCCGTCTCCTCCACCGCCCCCTACACGGAATACCAGGTGCAGGCCCGCAACGCCGACACCTTCTCCTGCCTCAGCAGGCCGTATGAGGTCGCCGCGCCGGATGCCGTGGCCAAGCTCGTTCCCTTCCGCATCGGCGAGCATGCGGAATACCCCGTGGACCACGGCCGCGCCTGGCTGGACACCCGCCCCTGCACCGCGCACCTGAACTACATGGACACCTACCTGCCCAGCGGCGTGTACACCGTGCGCGTGCGCTACTGCAACGCCACCGCCTCCCTGCGCGATGCCGACACATGCGCGCTGCGCGAGCTGGAGGTGGACGGCATGCCGCGCGGCATCGTGGTGCTGCCGCACAACACGGAGGCCGGGCAGTGGGAGGACTACACGCTCACCGCGCCCGTTGCCATGCCGCTCACGGAGGGGCGGCACGTGTTCTCCCTACGATACACGCCGCGCTGCGTGAACGCCAACGGCTCCACCAACCAATGCATGGTGCAGGAGCTCATTGTCACCCGCATCAAGTAGGATTTACAATTTTGAAATAGCGCTGAGCCAAGCGGCACGCTGACTTTCAAAATCGTCAATTCTTGGCGGCTGGCTACTTCTTCTTGCCCTTCTTCTTGGCGGGCTCGCGCAGGCTCAGCCCCGTTATCTTGCGCTGGGACCAGGCTTTCAGGAAAGCCTTCTGCAGGTTCTCGGCGCCCTTGTACGGGGCGATGAGGATGTCCACCGCCTCGTCCTTGGGCTTGCCGTCGCGCAGGGCCTGCATGTAGGCGCGCATGGCGTCCACGCCGCGGTTGCCGTCCTGGTGCACGAAGAAGGTGACGAGCATGGTTGCGAGGAGGTAGGAGTTCTGGCCGCGGCCCATGCAATCGTACATCTCCTGCTGGGGCATGCGGAGGAACTGCTCCAGGGTGAAGCTGAAGCGCAGCTGCCCGTCCTCGGAGTATTTCTGCGCCTCGCGCAGGATGACGGCAAAGCAGCGGTCGAAGTCCAAATCCTCGCCCACGTAGGGCACGTAGCCCACGTATTCCGCCCAGCCCTCGCTCGCCCAGGTGTGGAGGCGGTTGAGGGCGAAGTTCTGGTGGGTGAGCTCGTGCACCAGGGTGTGGGTGTTGATGTCGTTCTTCACAATCTTGCCGTTCTCGTCCATGCCCAGGGCATCGAACGGCACCAGCACGTAGTCGTCGTAGATTTGCCTCTCGTCCAGCGGCTCGGGGTCGGCGGTGGCATCGCTGCCCGCGCGGGCCATGGGGATGTACGGGCTCTGCTTGGTCTGCGGGGCAGGTTGCGGTGTCGGCGCCGGCTGCGGCGTGTTGTTGTCGGGCTTCAGGAAATCCGGCACCTTGTCCGCGGGAATGCGGATGACGGGGTTGCCGTTCTCGTCCTTGGTGACGCCGATTTTCTTGAGGTACTCCTCGGGGTCCATGTCGGCGGGCACCTGGATGACCTTGTTGCCGGAATCATCCGCGCCGGGCGTGGCGGGCACACCGGGGAGGTTGCCCGGCACGATTCCGGGGATGTTGCCGGGCACCATGCCGCCGCCCGCCGGGGCCTGCAGGATGAACATGCCGTCCGAGCCCTGGCTGCCGCCCTTGGAGAGGTACTCGCGGCGTGTGCGGCAGAGGGTGACCTTGTACTTCTTCTGGGAGCGGTCCTGCTTGGCGCGCTCCACGGGCAGCACCTTGGCGATGGCCTTGTTGGCGGCGAAGGCGCACTCGAAGAGGCGGCCGATGGTCTTGCGGCTCTCCGGGCTGATGGGCACGGAGGAGTGGAAGACGTAGTTGTTGCTCTCGTAGGTGTACTCCTTGTCGCCCTCCTTGTGGGGGATTTCCGCGAGTTCGGTGTTCTCCGGCACGGGCACCTTCTTGGGCCAGCTGTCCGGCGACTTCACGCGGATGTTCTTCACGCCGGCCTCGCGCAGCTCCTTCCGCTTCTCGCGTGCGGCCTTCTGCACGTTGCGCTCCTTCTCCTCCTCATCGTCGGCCTTGGCCTTGACCTTCGCCGCGGGTTTCTTGTCTCCCTTGGCGGCCTGGGCGATGGTGACCACGGGGGCTGCATCCGCCGGGTGCGCCCAGGTGTTCATTCCAAGGACGGAGAGCAGCAGTACGGCGGTGCAGGCGAGTTTCATAAGATGGTGTCAATGGGTTAGGCCGTCTTGTTTGGCCTGGTTCCAGTAGGCGTATTCGGAGCGGTTGAAGTCCACGTATTCGGGGGAGAGGTCCGTGGTGTACACCACGTATTCCTCCTTGCCCATGTTGAGGTTGATGAGCACCTCGAACTCGCGAGCCTGCACGCGGTCGCGCAGGTCGTCGCTCTTGGTGGTGGTCTGCATGCCGCCGCGGCAGGCCGGCAGCCCCGCTATGTCGATGTCCACCTTTTCCTCCCTCACGCGTGTGCCGGAGTACCCCACGGCGTGGATGATGCGCCCCCAGTTGGGGTCGCCTCCGTTCCAAGATGATTTGACGAGCGAGGACTTGGCGACGCCCTCCGCCACGCGCTTGGCTTCCTGCGGGGTGGGGGCGCCCTTCACGCGGACGGTGACGAATTTGGTGACGCGCTCGCCGTCCTGCACGATGTGCCTGGCCTGCTCCATCATGACGTGGTGGAGGGCGGCGGTGAACTTCTTCCAGCCGGGGCGTCCGGGGGCGAGCTTCACGCCGGAGGCGCCGTTGGCCATCACCAGGCAGGTGTCGTTCGTGCTCATGTCGCCGTCGATGGTGATGCGGTTGAAGGAATGCTCCACGCCCTCGTGCACGGTGGCGTCCAGGTGTTCGCGGGGAACGGCGGCATCCGTGGTGACGAGGCAGATCATGGTGGCCATGCACGGGGAAATCATGCCCGCGCCCTTGCAGCAGGAGCCGATGCGCACCGGCTTGCCGTTCACGGTGATTTCCACCGCCACCTCCTTCTCCCGCGTGTCGCTGGTGATGATGGCGGAGGCCACATCATGCCCCTTCTTGGCGGAGAGTTTGGAGCAGAGCTCCGGCAGGCGCGGCTCGATGCGCACCATCGGCATCGGCAGGCCGATGACGCCCGTGGAGCACACCGCCACCTCGTGCGGCTCCAGGCCAAGCTGTTTGGCGACGATGGCGCACTCCTTGCGCGCCACGGCCACGCCGGGGGCGCCTGTGCAGGCGTTGGCGTTGCCGCTGTTGGCCACCACGGCGCGGATGTCGCCGCGCTTCAGGTGGCTCTGGCTCACGCGCACGCAGGCGGCCCGCACGCGATTGGTGGTGAAGGTGCCGGCGGATGTCGTCGGCAGCTCGGAATACACCAGCGCCAAATCCAGGCGCATGGCCGTCGGCTTCTTGATTCCGCAGCTGATGGCGTTCGCCACAAACCCCTTCGCGGCCGTCACGCCGCCCTTCACGCTCTTCATCTCCTGTTTTGCCATGGTGCTAGTTTGGGAACGCCCTACAGTATGGCACACGCCTTCGCGATTTTCAAGGAGAAAAGCTGATGATGAATGAGCATCAACCCTGCCCCCGCATCACGCGCCCCCGTGGATAATTATTTTAGGATTGCAAAATAATTTCAGGCGGGTTATACTGCCGCGCATGCGCAGTATCGGAGTTGCAATAGCCGTCTGTCTGGCCGCATTCATCAGCGGGTGCCAGGAACCGCAAGCGAGCGTGGTGAACCGCCGCGGCGTTCCGGTGGTCACCCGCCGGGGCTACCCCGCCGGGCAGCATGTGGCGAACTCCCCCACGGCCATCCCGAATGCCGCGCTCACCATCCCGCGCAGCAGCGGCAGCCTGCTGCCGTCACGCGCGCTGGCGCAGCCGTCCACCCCCGCGCCCAAGCCCACCTGCGCGGCCGTGTGCGTCATCGATCCCCGCACGGGCAAAATCCTGTACGCCTACAACGCAGAGACGCGGCGGCAGGTGGCCAGCACGCAGAAGATTGTGACGGCGCTGTGCGTGTGCGACGAGCGTCGGCTGGACAAGATGGTGACCATCCAGGCGAGCGACAACCAGGCGCCGCCGGTGAAGCTGGGGCTCAAGCCGGGCACGCAGTACCGCAAGATTGATTTGCTGCGCGCCATGATGACGGGCAGCTTCAACGATGTGGCGGTGTGCCTGGCGCGCGACACCGCGGGGAGCGTGGACGCCTTCGTGGGGCGCATGAACGCGCGCGCCGCCAGGATGGGCATGCGCAACTCGCACTTTGCCAACCCGAACGGCCTGCCCGCCGCGCAGTACTCCACCGCGCATGATATGGCCATCGCCGCCTGCTACGCCTACAACAACCGCACCATCCGCAGCCTCATCAACACCCCGCAGTACACCTTCACCAAGGCGGACGGCACCACGCGCACCATCCGCTCCACCAACAAGCTGCTGGGCAAGTACCCCTGGGTGCAGGGCATGAAGACAGGCTACACCAACGCCGCCGGAAAGTGCCTCGTCTCCTGCGGCGCGTACAACGGCAGCGCCGTGGTGGTGGTGGTGCTGGGCAGCACCGGCTCCAAGGTGTGGGGAGAATCCCTCAAGTACCTTAAATGGGCCCTGGGCATTGCCTGACTTTGCCTGCCATACAGGCGTTTTTTGCTTCCCTTTCCCCGCTCCGCGGCTTATAATGCCAGCTGGTATCGGACATGGCTCCCTCCGGCAACAGAAGACGCACCAAACGCATAGCGAATGACAATCCGCTGTACGGCGACCTCTTCCGCGGCGAGCTGGAGTCCCGCGGCGAGGACATCCCCGCAAGCGGCGTCTACCAACGCCATCCCGACGAGCCGGAACCGCACGAGCCCGCCGAGCCGGAGGAGGAAGTCTCGTTCTGGAAAAGCCTCAACGGCTGGCACCTGGCCACCTGCACCATCTTCCTCCTATTCGCAGCGTTCCTCTACTGGCTCGCCATCAGCATGTGGGTGCCGCAGGACATGCACGACATTGCCGGGTACACGGACAAGGGCGCGGCGCGGGACCTGACGGCCATCCTGCGCAACGCGAACGGCGGCGAGGTGGTGTTCACCGAGGCGGAAATCAACCGCTACCTGCGCGACACCTGCCGCATGCGCCAGACGGGCGTGATGGCCATCATCTCGCACAGCGAGGGCGTGGCCCTGCGCATCCACGATGGCTACTGCGAGTTCATCATCGACCGCCTCATCGGCTCCAACCTGCACCAGACCACCTCGGTGTACCTCACCTTCCACCGCGTGACGGAACGCGGGCGCCAGACCGTGCGCATGGACATCAGCGGCGGGGAGCCCATGCTCGGAGGGTCGCCGCGCGGCGGGCGCATCGGCTGCGTGGATTTCCCGCAGCAGTACATGCGCATGCTGCAGCCGCCGCTGGAAACGCTCACCACCTGCTACCGGGACTTCTTCAACACCATCCGCGAGCACGGCTATTTCCCCACCTTCACCAAGGGCGGCAACGGGCGCGACTCCACCGTGCTGCTCACCCCCATGAACTCCTTCTCATAAACAAATCCCGAACCATGATGAAACAACACCGCATTGCCACCATAGCCCTGGCCGCCCTCGGCGCGGTCTCCATGAGCTCATGCATCCACCAGGTCATCGCACAGCAGCTCTGGCGCGATGTCTACCCCGCCGACCGCCCGCCGCACGTCATCGACGATGTGAACGGCCAGCCCGCCAGCCAGAACTGGCTGCGCGTGGATCCCGTGGCGCTGCCGCCCTCCGGCAACGAGATATCCCACATCCGCTACGCTGCGGACGGCACGCCCTACGGCATTCCCAGCAACTTCGCGGGCATCATCACCTCGCCGCACGCGCCCTACCACCAGCTGGACTGCCAGGGCAAGGGCGCCAACGACCGCGTGTGGGACCCCTACACCCGCAAGCCTTTCCTGATTCCCCGAATCTACAAGGTGGACTAAGTGCGGATGCCTGAATCCGAAACCCAGGCGGCCCGCCCGAAACTGCGCGACAAGCTGGCGCTTTGGGCATACAAGGGGCTGTGCGGCGCGCTGCGCATCACGGATGTGCGGGCGGTGGCGTTCTGCGGGCGCATGGCGGGTTACGCCGTGTGGCTCTGCGCGCCGTCGCGCCGCCGCATTGTGGCGCGCAACCTGCGCATCACGGTGGATCCCATGCTGCGGGCGGACAAGCTGGCGCCCATGGTGCGCCGCAACATGGTGCGCACCACCATGAACCTGTTCTGCGCGCTCAAGACCGGGCTGATGAGCGAGGACGAAATGGACCGCTCCATCCGCATCCTGGGGCGGGATGTATTCGAGGCGCACGGGGTGGACGGCCAGTGCGGCATTGCGTGCATCCCGCACGCGGGCAACTGGGAAATCCTGGGCCGCGTGCGCAGCCGCTACCCCAGGGTGGAGCACTACGGCTCCATGTACCGCAAACTCAGCAACCCACTCATCGAGGATTGGGTCTACAAATCCCGCACCCGCTACGGCTGCGAGATGCTCAGCAAGGAGGACGGCCTGCGCGTCGTGCTGCGCTTCGCCGCGCGCGGCGGGCTGCTCGGCGTGCTGTGCGACCAGTTCACCAACGAGGGCGTGTACGTGCCGTACTTCCGCAAGATCACCGGGGTGACGCCGCTGCCCGCGCTGCTGTACCGCCGCTGCAAGGGCAAGGCCCACCTCATCTCCGTGTTCACGCGCAACACCGCGCTGGGCCGCTGGGATGCGGAAATGGGGCGCGTGATTGAGGTGCCGGAGGGCTGCGAGGGCACCGCCGCGCTCACCCTGCTGGTGAACCGCGCCATCGAGGAATGCCAGAGGGAGAACATCCTGGACGGCTTCTGGATGCACCACCGCTGGAAATCCGCCGCGCACTTCGCCCCGCAGCAGGACGCCGATGACTGGGCGCTCGCCATGCAGACGCCCGGCCTTCTGCCCTTCCGCATCATCGTCTGCGTGCCGGAGGAGTTTGAGGAAGCCGTGCTGCTCATCCCCGCGCTGCGCGTGCTGGCAACCTCGCGCCCGGACGCCCAGCTGAACATCGTCTGCCCGCAGGCGCAGCTCGCCTTCTGGCGCACGCGGGACTACATCGCCCACGCCGTGTGCACCGATGGCTCCACCCCGCCCTCCGCCCAGCTGGAGGAGGACGAACCCTACAAGGACGGTCCGTACGACTACCTCTTCATGTTTAGCGAGAACAGGCGCGTGTTCCGGGATTTGACCAGGCGCCTCGGCCCGCTGTATGTGAGCGGCTTTGCGGAGAACCCGCTGGCCAAGCCCAAGCGCGCCTTCCGCACCAAGTACACGGGGCTGCACTACGCCGCGCCGCGCCACCGCGCGGAGGACTACCTGGCCCTCCTGCAAAAGGCGCACAACATTCCCGTGGAAAGCTCCGTGTACGCCGTGCCCGGATACGGCTGCGCGGAGGCGGCTGCAACCTATATCGCCCCGTTCTCCACCCTTGGCAATGCGGATTCCTGGGCGGAGGAAAAATGGGCGGAGCTTTGCGCGCGCCTGGATTCCCCCACCCTGCTGGCCCTGCCGCATGACAGGGAACGCGCGGAAGAGATGGCACAACGCCTCGGCATCCCCTGCCTCGCCTGCGCGCCGGAAGACATGCACCTGCACCTTGGCGCACATTGCCGCCTCTATGCCGTGGACGGCCTGCTGCCCCAGCTCGCCGCCCTCTGCGGCACTCCCTGCACCGTCATCATGGCCAGCCGCCTGGCAGACCGCTACCGCCCGCTGGGGGAAAACCACCGCACGGTCTGCCGCCACCTGCCCTGCCACCCCTGCCACCGCACGGATTGCGATTGGGAACACCACTGCACGGATGAGATTTCCGTGGAACAGGTGGTCGGGGAATTTTGATTTTTAATCATTGCCATCCCATAAAAATAAATGGCAGAACGCCATGCGCCTAATGTAGTGGTATGGGTGGAACAATCCACAGATTGGCCGTGTTGTTGGCATCGGCATCCGCGCTTTCGGCGGCGGAGCTTCCGACGGACGTACCCACCTACCGGGGTGTCAAGCCCGCGCCAAAGGAGATACCCGCCGGCGTTCCCGCGTACCGCGGGCAACCGGGCGCGCCCATGCACTCACCGCATCTGACGCGCCCCGGCATGAACGCCCCGCGCCCCGGCGTGGCCATTCCCGGAACCGTACCCAACACCCGCCAGCGCAGCCAGAAAACCGCGCAGGCTCCAAAAGACGCGGCGGCAGGGAAAACAAATCCCAAGCATTAGAATTTCTCAGACCCGCTCCAGGAGGAACAAATACTCCTTCACGCGCAGGCTGCGGGATGAGAGGTTGCGGCTGCCGCGGAACGCCGCGTAGTCCGTCTCCATCACGTCCACCCTGCCGAATTGCTGCAGCAAGGCCGTCATGTCGCCTTTGGAGATAAATCCCTCGGAGTTGTAGGAGACGAGGGCGAAACGCGCAGGGAGGGCCTCTAGGAGCGCGGCGAGGGCGTGTTGCGCCTTGCGGTGGACGTTGAAGTCGGAGCGGTTCCAGTCCCGCGGGATGCCGGAGACCTTGGAGATGTCTTTGTTTTCATCCGGGTTGAGGATGAAGTTCAGCATGAAGTAGTTGGAGCCGTAAGGGTGCTGGTTGTAGGGCGGGTCGATGTAGGCGAGGTCGAGCTGCGGAAGGCTTGCGGCCACCTGTGCGGCGTCTCCCCGCAGGATGTGGCAGGGGCATTCGAAGCGGGAGAAGACGGGCAGCGGGAGGGAAATGGCCGCCAGGATGCGCTGCAGGGCGTTGCGCCCCGTGCCGCCGAACTGGCCCACGCCGTCCGCGTTCTTGTAGAAACCCTTGAACACGCCGGAGGTGTTGGTGTGCACGGAGGCCTCGTACAGCAGCGGGGCCAGGAAGAACGGCTGCATCTCCGGCGGCAGGGTGTCCGCCAGCCGCCGCGCGGTGTCGATGTACTCCGCGTTGCGGCGGGTGTAGAACACGCGCTCGCCGGGGGTAATGCGCTCGTCGTCCCGCGGGGCGTAGAGCCGCGCCACCGGGCCGGGGGCGAGCCCGTCCTCCACGCGGCGGCAGAAGTCCGCGTGCAGGCGCGCCAGCGCGGCGGTGTCCACCGCGCTGCGGTTGGCGAGATAGCAGCGGTTGATGACCTCCGCGTACGGCTCCAGGTCGTTCACGAACAATTCAGCCGCGGCAGACTTGAGGAAGCGCGCCACCACGCCGCTGCCGCTGAAGGAGTCCAGGCAGCGCAGCTTCTCCCGCCCGGTGCGGCGCTGCACCTCCCGCACGCCGCCGCCGATGAAATCCAGCAGGTGACGCTTGTTGCCGATGTAGGTGACAATCTGCTCCTGCAGGAAGCATGGGTCCTCCTGGAGCGGTGCGGGGTTCATGCAGCGTGCGGGATAGAGACAATACGGGCGCATGGCAGGAACCATGCGCCCGTGAAGTCTGGGGTTAGAAGTTGAAGCGGTAGCCGACCGTGCCGTTGATCTCGGTGTACTTGGCGCGGAACTCGCCCGTGACATCGAGGAACAGGGCGCCGCCGCGCTCCGCCACCGGAATGGTGATGCCGGCACCCACCTCCACGCCGAAGAGCCCCATCTCGGCGCTCTTGGCATCGCGGCTGTGGCCGATTCCCGTGAAGCCGTTGCCGGCGGCAACGTCGCGGTCGCCGGAATCAACCTTGCACAGCACGCGGCCCTCGAAGAGGGTGGCGCGGTTGTACACGCTGGTTCCCACGGTGCTCTGCAGGCGTGCGCCCAGGGCCACGGTGAAGACGTTGGCCTCGGCGTCGCCCAGCTTGAGCGCGGCATCGCTGCGGCTCTTCTCGCGGCCGCCGTCCAGCGAGCTGTGGCGGTAGCTGAGGTTGAGCACGGGCTGCAGGCAGGTGGAGGCGTCCTCGTTGAGGGCGGCGGCGTAGCCCACCTCGTACATCACGCCGAAGGCGGTGCCGTCGGCTTCGGATTCCGCGGTGTAGCTGCCGGGGCCGTAGTCGACGGTGCGCTTCAGGTTGGTGTCGGCCATGCCGTAGGTGGCCACGAGGGTGTGGGACCAGGCGCGGTGGCTGTAGCGGCCGAAGACCGTCACGTACATGCGGTCCAGGTCACCCTCGGCGGTCTCTGCGGAGTCGGCCGTGAAGTCGCCGCTCATGGCGGTGACGGCAGCGCCGAAGGTGAAGCGCGGCGTGAGGTCCACGTCCACGCCCAGGGTGCCGCCCCAGCTGGAGAGCTTGTAGCCGGCGAGCGTGGAGTCGGCGTTCATCTTGCCGTAGTCGCCCTCGGCGTTGATCCAGGCGTTGAAGTACGGCAGGTCCTCGTTGACCACGCAATCGGCCATGCCCATCTGGGTGGTGCGGTTGCGGATGGCGCGCAGCTGGCGGTCCACGTCATGGCTCCAGGCCGCGCCCAGGGCTGCGTGAGATGCGCCGCTCATGGCGGCCGCCACCTTGTCGGCGGCGCGCTGCGGGATGGCGTCTGTCTCCAGCGCGTTCATTACGGCTGCGAGATCGCCTTCCGGGTTGGTGACCTGCGGGTTCTTGTACAGCAGGGCGTCGTCCAGCATGCCGGCTCCGGCAATGCCGTTCTCGGTGGTGGCCTTGGTGCGGTCCCGGTAGAAGTCGTCGCGCATATCCACCAGCAGCTCGCCGGCCTCGATGCGGGCGTTCTTGTAGTACTTCCCGTACAGGTAGCCGTTGAGCTGCACGTTCTTGGTATCGGTTTCCTCATTGCCGATGTACGCGAGCGCAAGGTTGCGGTACACGCCGTGGTTGTTCACGGCCATGGCGATTCCGCTGTCGGCCAGCGCGTCCTGGTTGACCACCACGGTTGTACCGTCGCCCAGCACCAGGCTGCCCTCGATAATCTGCGGGGTCTGGGTGGAGTCGATGCGCTTGGCGCTCTCAATGGCGGACATGCCGAACACGAGCGTGCCGTTGGTGAGGCCGGATTCATCCTGCATGGTGAGCGTGGAGCCGATGATGCTGGCGTTCGGGTTGTTCAGGACGAGGGTCATGCCGTCGGCGTTCACACCGTCAATCTCCGTGGATTTGGTGTACGGGGGCTTGACCGTGCCCTCGCCGTACAGCTTCAGGGGCTCCCCGGCGTACAGGGTGGCCTCGGCATCCTCGGCCACGGTGATGGCGGCCCCGGCGTACCCGCCGCGGTAGGCACCACCCTGCCCCACGATTGCCACCGCGCCGGACACAGTGGAATCCTCGTCGCCGTTGAGACGGTCAACCGAGAACGAAGCGGCGTTGGTGACAACCAGGCGGGCATCCGTGAGTTTCACGCTGCCCACATGCAGGCCGTATTCGTAGTCGATCGGGTCGATGGCGTCCGTCTCCGGCAGGCCCACACCCAGCTGGATGTGCTCTGCGGCCACGTTCACATCGCTGGAGGTGTCCTCCGTGGCGATGAGGGCGACAGCGTCGCCATGCTCGCCGGTGAAGGTGAGGGTCTTGTCTCCGGTGCCGATGATGTTGCGCACGCGGAGGCCGGGATTGGCGCCCACGCCCGTCACGTCAACGGTGCGGTCTTCGTCCACCACCACGTGCTGCACGCCGTTGAGCGTGTTCGCACCGTGGGCGATGTCGTCGCCGCTCATCACGTTGTAGCCCCACTCGGTGGTGTCGCTGCCGGTGTACCAGGTGAGGTCCTGGCCGCCGATGGTCAGCTTGACATCGTTCTCCGTCACCGTCAGGCCCGCGCCCTCGTGGATGAGGCCGTTCTGCACCAGAGCCTCCAACGTGGAGGCATCCAGCGTGAAGCTGCCCGCATCCAGGGTCTGGCCGTCCGCGTGGATGAGCGTGTAGGTGATTTCCCCGCCGGTGCGCTGGATGGGAGCCAGCGAGCCGCCGTCGCCACGCACATCGGTCAGGTCGAGCGTGATCTTGCCCGCGCCGTTGGCGGCGATGGTGTCCACGTTCACGGCACCCAGCAGCTTACCGGCGCCATTCGCGCCGTAGGCGTAGAGGATGGAGTTGGCCTTGAGGTCGCCGAAGGTGTTGCCGTTCTCCGCGGCGAGCTTGAGGTTTCCGGCGGTCACGTTGCCGCCCTGTGCGGCGGCCAGCTTGAGCGTGAGCTCATGCGTGCCGAGGTCCAGCGTGCCGTGGTTCTCCAGGCCGTGGAGGTAGGTGTCCGCGCCCACCGTCAGCGTGCCGGCGGCGGTCGTGCCAACGTCCGCAATCCGCAGGGTGCTGTCGACCAGGGCCGTCAGGTACACCAGGGAGCCGTTGGCCACGGTGAGCGTGCCGCCCAGCTCCATGGCGGGGCCGGCATCCGCATGGATGGTGGCCACGGTCAGCGAGGCGTCAAAGGCGATATCCAGCACGGCGCCGGTGAGCTCCAGCGTGCCGGCCTTGTCCGGTGTGCCGATGACCACGCTGCCCGCCTGCACCTCGAACGAGGCATCCTTCACGGAGACGGGAGCGCCGATATCCAGCACCAGCTCGCCCGCGCCCTTCTTGCTCAGGGTGCTTCCCTGAATGGAGAACTGGTCCGCGGTGATGGTGTGGTCGGCCTCGTTCTCAAACAGGTAGCGGGCATCCGTCACGGAGATGTTGCGCGCGGTGATGTCCTCTGCGATGGTCACCAGCTTCTTGTCGGCTTTATCCGTGAACAAGGCGTTGTCGCCGGACTTGAAGTAGGTTTCCTCCGGCGTGGTGTCCAGCCAGTTCTCCGCGGTGCCTTCGCCAACCTCCCAGGTGGAGTTGCCCTCCGTGCCGTTCCACGTGAGCGTGCGGGCCTGGGTGACGTTGAAGCGGATGGAGACCGTGTCCGTGCTGTCGTTGTACAGCAGCGTGTAGTCGCCGAGGTCGCTCAGAGCCGTCAGGTTTGTGAAGTACTGCGAGGCCTTCACCTCCTCCGAGTACGCGGAGCCGCCCAGCGTGAGCGCGCCCACGCCCCGGAACAGATCCACCACCGTGTTGTCGTCCGCATCCGTGAACGCGGCCATCTGGTTGTACACGTTGCCGGAGAGCGTCAGGCCGTTGGCCAGCGACAGGGCGCCGCTGTTGAGCGTCGTTGCAACCGGCGTGCCGCCCGTGTTGTAGTTCAGCGTCAGGGTCGCGCCGCTGCCGATGGCAACGTTCGCGTCAAGCGTGGTGCCGTCGGCCAGCGTCAGCGTGGTGCCTCCGCCTATGAGCAGCTCCTGCTTGGAGCCGCCGTTGGCCACCTTGAGCGAGCCGGTGGAACCGATGGCCAGGTCGTCCACAACCTCCAGGGAGTCCTGCACGTTGTTCAGGGCCA
Organism: Akkermansia sp.; assembly: GCA_024405455.1. Classification (GTDB taxonomy): domain Bacteria; phylum Verrucomicrobiota; class Verrucomicrobiia; order Verrucomicrobiales; family Akkermansiaceae; genus Akkermansia. The sequence goes on from JAKSOT010000019.1 coordinate 19,650, forward strand.
CGGCTTTCGTCAGGGTCTCCGCGACCAAGAGCTTGGCATCCACCAGCTTGTTGTCCACGGTGAAGCCCGTGCCGCCGCCCGTGCACAGCGTGGCGCCCGTTACGGTGATGTCGGCGTTGTTGATGGTCACGTCCTGGTCGCCACCGGTCTCGTTGGCAATGGTGCCGTCCATGTAGCCGTATTCGGTACCGCCCATGAAGGCGGCGGCGATGGAGGCTCCGGCACCCAGCTTGATGTTGTCCGGAAGGATGGTGCCGGTCACGGTCAGCCTCTTGCCGGCGTCCACCTTGAGGGAGCCGGCGGTGGCCTTCACCCGTGCCACGGCGCTGTCGGACTTCAGGGTGGCGTTCGTTTCCACGACCAACGCGAGGTTGGAGCCGGTGACGGTGCCGTTGATGGTCTTGTCGCCGCCGGTGAGTTTCAGCGTCGCGTTGGCGTCGGTGGCCACGATGAAGTTGCCGGTCCAGGCATCGGTGTTGCCGTTCAGCTCGAAGACGCTGGTGGCGGTGCCGCTCTTCACGCCCAGGTCACCGTCGCCCTTGAGGTCGCCATTCAGCCACAGGTGCGAATCCTTTGTACTGGAGGTACCGCCGTAGCCCCAGCTGTCACCCGCTCCCTTGCGGAGCTCCAGGTCATATTTCACCTCGGCATTGCCCAATGCGCCGCTCGCGTTCTGCAGCGCCACCGTGGAATTGGCGGTACCCCAGTCGCTGTCAAGCTGCGTCAGCTCAACATCCCGGAGGGAGACCGTGCCGGTCCACTCGGTGGCGTGGTAGACCACTCCGGGAGTGTCCTTGCCCTCGTCCACCGCCAGCTCGCCCGCGCCTGTGAGCATCAGGTTCTTGGATGAGCCGTCCGTGGCCACGGTGTAGCCGCTCTCAATCTGCAGGAGGGCGGCGCCGGCAGGCATGTTCACCATGCCCAGGGAGATGCCTTCATGGTCAACCACCAGCGTGGTGTTGCTGTTCAGCACGAAGGTGCCGGGCTTGGTGCTGAACTTGTCCATGGCCGTGCTCACCTTTTCGGTGCCGCTGTTCACATAGAACTTGGTGTAGTCCACATCACCGTCGAAGGTCACCTTGCCGTTGGTGCCCACCTTCTCGGTCAGGGTCTTGGTCCTGTAGACGATGGTGGCGTCGTTGGCACTGGTGGTGCCGCCGTTGACGATGGTGAGCGTCAGGCGGGCCTGCTCGAATCCGTTGCCGTCAGTGCCGCCCTCCACGTACTTGGAGTCGCTCTTGGAGGCGGGGAGGTTGCTCGCATCGTACGTGCCCGTAAGGGTGAGGTCGCCGTAGTTTTGCAGCGCCCCGTCAAGGGTGATGGCACCGCTTGCGGTGAGGCTGCTGGTGCCGGCGAACTGGACGAGGTTCAGGCTGCCGGAGGCGAGGGTGAGATGGCCGCCGCTCACGGAGAGCGGGCCCCCGGTCAGGGTTCCCGTGGTGAGGCTGCCCGTCAGCGTGGCACCGCCGATGTTCGTGGCGCCCGCCACGGTGATGTTGCCCCCAAGCTGGGCAGAATCACCCGTGGTGAGGCTCTTCAGCGTGGCGGCGGCACTCAGCGAGCCGCCGTTGCCGATGGTCAGGTCGGCACCAGTGCCGCTGATGGTGGCGGCATTCAGGTTGCCGAAGGTGTAGGACTGGTTGTCGGCCAGGTTCAGCGTGCCCACGCTCACATTGCCGCCCTGAGCGGTGCCCTGGGAGAGGGTGAGCATTTCGGCGTAGAGCGAGCCGTTGTTCACGAGGCTGCCTGTGACGGTAAGCTCGCCGGAGTTGCAGCTAAGCTCGCCGGAGCCGATTTCCACGGCCTTCACGCTGCTGGTGCCGTTCAGGACGAGCGTGCCGCCGTTCTTGACGCTGAGCTTCAGGTTCTCGCCGCTCAGACCGAACGCGAGCGTCGCCTGGTAGGAGCCATTCACCTCGAAGAGGTTGGTCACCGTCAGCGTGTGGTCGGCGTTCTTGAAGCCGTAGTTGGCGCCGGAGACGTACACGTTGGTCGCGGTGATATCCTCGCCGAGGGTGATGACACCGTCGCTGGCCGAGGTGAAGTGGGCGTTGTAGCCGTTCACGAAGGCCGCGTCGGCGCCGCCCTCCTCATCCGTCCACAGGTTGGTGGTGCTGTAGTCCCAAGTGCCGGAGCCTCCCTTCCAGTAGCGGTTGTTCTCCAGGTTCTTGGTGATGACCACGTTGCCGTCCTTGTAGCCGAGCATGTACTTGTTGGGCTTCAGGCTGGCGTGGGTGAAGATGGTGTTCAGGTCAACGTCCTCCGTATATTCCGCACCCGCGAGCGTGAGCGCGCTCACGCCCGTGAAGATGTTGGTGGATTCCTCCGGGTCCAGCGCGGTGAGCGTGCTCCACAGGTCGTTGGAGATGTTGATGCCGCTTTCCAGCGAGAGCGCGTGGTTCTCCAGGGAAGCGGTGCCGTCCAGCGTGGAGCCGGCGGCCATGGTGAGCGCGCTGCCCACCTTCGCGCCGCTGCCGAGATCCGCAATGCCGTTCACGGTGATGCTGCCGGTGCCGCCCACGGAGATGCCGCGTCCGTCACCCACGGTGAGGTTGCCCACGGTGGCGGCCTTGGCACCCAGGACGATGTTGCCGCCCTGTGCGGCCAGCTCGGTGTACGCGGTGTTGTCGGTGGCATCCGTGAGGACACCCGTGCCGGCGTTCACCAGGGCGATGGAGCCGGAGACGGCGTTGCCGAAGGTGCTTCCACCGGCGCTGTTCACAGTCACGCGGGCGTTCGCCAGCGAGTGGTCCGCGCTGGCGAGGCTGTACGCATCATCACTGTTCACATTTGAGAGCACGGCGGCATCCGAGCCGTTCACGGACTTGATGCTCACATTGGGCAAGGAGAGTTCCGCCGTGCCCTTCACGGTGACGGTGTCGCCCTTGTCGGGGGCGAGGCCGTCCTGCTCCGTCACAGCCAGGTGCGCGCCGGATTCCAGCACGATTGCGGCTTCAGACGTGGCCGCCGTGGCGGTGGAGAGCGTATGGGCGCCCGTCACCGTCAGCGTGGAGATGTTGCCGTCGTCGTACGCCATGATTTCGCCGACGCTCACGTCCTTGTCGAGCACCAGGGTCGCCGCCGATTCGGGAGTGACACCCAGCTGAATGCTTCCGGCGAAATCCTCATCCAGCAGCAGGGATGCTCCGTCGTCCAGCAGGAGTTGGAAGCTGTCCAAGTGCTCGCCGCTCAGCATGGAGGTCTTGAGCGCCGTGGAATCGTCCACCAGGTAGAGCCCGTCCGCGTTCACGGAGATGGTGCTCAGCGCGCCCGTGGTGCCGGACTTGGTGTCCGCGAAATCGATGATTTCCTGGACGGAGGGCGGCGTGAGGGTGGCAATGTTGTACTGGTAGATGCTCCAGTCCGAGCCGCCGAGGGTGATGGTGCCGTCAACCAATTGGGCCAGCGTGTAGTGGGTGTCGCCTCGTACAATGTCAATGTCAGTGGAGAGCGTGGCCTCCGCCGGGTCGTACACCTTGATGGAGCCTCCTTGGCTGAAGCCGTTGCCGGTGGTCTTGTCTTCCACGTCCAGGAGGTCGGCGTTCACGGGGAAATCACTGGCGAGCGTGAGGGTGCCGCCGTTGATGGTGCCCTTGGTGAAGGTCTGGTGGAGGAGCACGTTGCCGCTGTTGGTGACGGTTTGCGTGCCGCCCAGGATATCGCCTGTGGTCATTTCCAGCGTGGCGCCGGTGGCCACGTTGACGGAGCCGCCGCCGAGGGTTCCGGCGGTGGTGGCCTTGAGCGTGCCCGCGTTCACGTTAATCGTGACGGTGGCGGGGATGGGGTCGGTATCCGTTCCGGTGTAGGGGGCGCCGGAGACGGTGAGCGTGCCGGTGCCGTTCTTGACGAGGATGCCCGCGCCGCTGATGCCGCCGATGGAGCTGTCCTCGTTCGAGGCGAAGGTGGCGGTCTTGCCTTCCGCCACGGTTGTGCTGGTGGTGCCGGTCACAACGGCGTTGAAGGTCGTGTCGGCATTGGCGAACAGCCTGAGCGTGCCGCCCTCGCGGGTGATGGTGGCGTTCACGTTGCCGTTATCCCGGGCAAAGGTCAACTCCACGGCGTAGCCGGAGGCCACATCCAGCGTGCCTTCCCAGCCGGAAATGTCGCCGTTGAACACGATACGGTTGGTCACCGTGGCGCCGGTCTTCTGGAAACGCCAGGTGCCGTCGCCCGTCACCTCGCCGGAAAGCACATAGTGCGAGCCGTTGCGGGAATAACCGTTGTTGAGCAGGAGGGCCGGGGTGCCATCCGCGTCGGTCAGGCGGAGGTTGCCCGTGAAATCGTCGTCGTTCTCAACGCCCAAATCCTTCAGATAGCCGGAAACGCCGCTGAGTTCCACGTTCGTGTCCTGCAGGTTGCCGTCCAGGTTGAGGTCGGTGATGGTGCCGCTAAGGCGCACCCAGCCCTCGAGGCCGGAGGCGTCCACGCTGCCGAGGGTCTGCGTATTGGCGGCCAGGGCGTAGGTGCCCTTGCCGGTGAGCGCCACGTGCTGGGAGCCGCCGTCGGCGCTCACCACAATGCCCTCGTCAATCTGCACCGTGCCCTTGGAGGAGGCCGCCAGCACGGCCATGGACATGGCCTTGTCCGCCTGCAGGGTGGCGCCTTCCTTCACCACGATGCCGCCGGTGAGCTCGCCGGGCTTGTTGTCGTCAATCCATGTGTAGGAGTCCGTGCCGGCGTTGATGAAGTAGGTGGTGTTGTCCTGCTCGCCGGGAAGCGTGTACACGCCGCCCGCCACGGTCACGGTCACGTCCTCGCCGTGGTAGGTGTAGGCGGCCTGTGAGTCGTCCACGGTGGCATCGCCGGAGTAGACGGTGATGGTTCCGTTGGCGGTGGCGTATCCGTTGCCGGCGCGCTGGCCGCCCGCGTAGGTGGTCACGCCCACGGAGGCGATGTCGCTAATTTCATAGCTGCCGGAAAGGGTCAGGTTGCCGGAGTTGGCGGAAATGGTGTGGGTGAGCACGTTGTTGGCGCCGCTGAGCGCGAGCGTGCCGTCGCCCTCCAGGATGATGGTGCCGTCGCCGGTGATGTTGCCGCTAATGGTGAGCGTGCCGACACCGGATCCCTCCTGCAGCTCCAGGGTGTCGTCGGAGCCCGTCCACTCGTACACGTTCGTGTTGAACGTGGTGCCGGAGCCGGAAACGGTCACGTCCTTGGCAATCTGCACGTTGTAGGCGGAGATGCCCACCTCGCCCGCGGCGAAGTTGATGTTGACGGGCTTCCGGCCGGTGATGCCGTTCTCGCCAAGCACCAGCGTGCCGTCGTCCAGCAGGTTCAGGTTGATGGTCTCCGTCTTGGCATCCTTGAACTGGTTCTCGGCGAAGCCTTGCACGGCCATGAGGCCGTCGGCCTGGATGTTGAAGGTGACCGTGTTGTCGCCCACGGAGGCGGTGGCGCTTTGGGCATAGAGCTTGCCGTAGATGTTGGCCACGGAGACGCCGCCCCATTCACCCATCACCAAGCCTGTGCTGGCGGAGGCGTTGGCCACAGCCCCCGCCTTCACGCGCAGGGTGGCGTTCTTGTTGACGTTCAGGGTTGAGGTGCCTGCGCCGCCCGTGTCGCCGAACTCCACGCGGTTGGTGGTCACGCGCACGGCATCCGTGCCGTTGCCGATGTTCACCGTGCCCACCTGCGCGTACAGGGCGCCGGTGATGTTGGTGGCACCCGCAAGGGTGACGCTTGCGGCGGCATTGGTGACCGCCAGGCCGAGCGAGCGGTTGCCGCTGCCCGTGCCTTCGCCGCCGCCCGTCACTTCAAGGGCGTTGGTGATGGTGTGCGTGCCGCCCGTCACCTGCAGCGTGGTCGCCTCCAGCTTGCCCTCGCCGCTCACCGGCAGGGTCTGCGTGCCGCTCAGCGTGATGGTGCCGTCCAGGGTCAGGGAAGCCCCGGCGGCAATGGAGACGGCGCCGGTCAGGTGGCTCACGCTGAAGTCGCCCTCGCCCGCCACCGTCGCAGTCTTGCCGGCTGCCACGTTGAGCGTGTCCACCATCAGGGAGGAACCGCTGCCCGCCGTGAACGTGTAGTCGGCCTGCACGTTCATCACATCCACATTCAACGTGCCGTCCACCTCAATGTTCTTCACCAGCGAGGAACCGCTGCCGAACACCGCCGTCGCGTAGTCCACGAACACCCTTGGCTCCGTTTCGCCCTGTGCCACCCAGTTGGGGGTGCTCAGGTCCCACGTGCCGGAACTCGTGCCGTGCCACTCCAGTATGGAGGGCGGGGTGTAGTACTTGACCAAGTCCGCCGTGGTGAGCTGGGAGCCGAGCAGATAGCCGGCCCTGGTGATATCGAAGGAGCCTACAGAGTCATCAGCCACTTGGCGGTAGGTGTTGACTCCGATGTTGAACGGGGAGAGCCCTCCGGTGCTGCCGTAGCTGACCGTGGAAACAGGGGTGCCGCTGAAGGAGAGGTTCGTGTTGACGTTCAGGGTGAACGCTGCGGCGTCAAAGTTTCCGTCCACGTAGCCGGTGAGGGAAACGATACCGCCGTTGTTGTTGCGGGAGAGGACGAAGGTGATATCCTTGGCACCGGAGAGGTCGATGCCCGCCGTAGAGCCGGCCTGGTTCCAACCGCCGTGGGTGACGGTGCCGGATCCGGAGCCGTCCATCTCCAGGGAACTGGCGACCACGTAGCCTTCCGCTCCCTTTTGGGTGAGGGCCAGGGTCTCCAGGGAATACGTTCCTTCCGTGAGCGTGGCGGCATCCACAGTGAAGACGAAGTTCCAGTAGTTGTTCCACTGGTAGTCCGGCTGCTGCTGCTTGGCGTTGTATATGGTGCCTCCGCTGTTACCGACATGGGCCACGCCGGAGGTTGCGTCGTAGCCGTCCCACTGCGTGATGTCGGTCATGGTGATGCCTGCCTGTGCCAGCGTGCCGGTAACTGCGAATGCGGCAATCAGCGCCGCGCGGAGACCTGTGGGGAGGTGCAATTTCATATCGGATGTTTTGTTGTATTTTTGTGGAGATGTGCGCGGGGGGTACGGTAATCCCCGCTATATACAAAGGGATTGTACCACTTTCCCCCCGCGCCGCAAGACAAAAAACACGGCGCGTTGAGAAAAATGTACAAAGGACAAAGTACAATGTACAAAGTAGGAAAGTTCGCGCACGCGCAGCGTGCGGGGGAAACGGCCGCGCTCGCGGGCGCGGGGTTTGGGCGTGGTTGGAGACAGCGAGCCTATGACCCGTCTTCGCCAAGGCTACGCCGAGGCCTTCGGGAGATGCTACACTTGGCGTGAGTCCACACCCCCATACGGGGGCGTTCCGTTGGTTAGAATTCATGGGTGGTGCCCCACGGGTTTCACCCGTGGCTAGCGTCCCTACGGGAACACCCCGCCATCCGGCGGGGTTTATATCCAGCGCGCCAAAGGCGCGATGGATTGCAAGTATCATCAGGCGTTCCGCCTGATGATACATCATTTGCGCTGCGCCGCCAGGCGCCTATTTCTAGTTCCGTAGGAAAGCGCCCGACGGCCCCCGAAGGGGCGCGCCGCTTGCGGCGCGGTAAGGGCGATTGGCCAGCCACGAATGTGGCTGCCCGCAGGGCGAACCGCCGTGGGGCGGCGGTGAGGCAACCCCGCCTTGAGCGGGGTGGATGCACGCTAAGGGCGGCACCTCCCGAAGGCCTCGGCGTAGCCTTGGCGAAGACGGGTCATAGGCCCGCTGCCTCCAATGACGGCAGAAGGCCCGTCTGGCAGCATGCCAGACGGGCCTTGGTAATCTTCGCGGCGTAGCCGCCTAACTTACAAATTGTAAATCGTAAATTGCCAATTGTAAATTAGTGCTTGCGGCGTCTTGCGGCGAGAGCCGCAAGCGCAAGCAAGCTGAGGGTGCCCGTGGTCGGTTCCGGCACGGAGCTGAACTTCTGCAGGCCGAAGCCGTCGGTTGAGTCGAACACGATGTTGAAGTCGCCCTCCAGCTCGTAGTCGCCATCAGAGGCAAAGCGGGAGAACACGCTGTCGAACCAGGCATCCTCACCGTACGAGCCGGTGTAGGAGAGCTCGCTCCCTGCCGCGGCATCGATCAGCCAGAAGTAGTTGCCGACAGCCAGGCTGTCCAGAGCCTGGAGCGTGGCTTTGTCCAGCGCGATGTTCGAGCCCATGGTGAGCTCGCTGCCCACGTGCAGGGCCTTCTCCACGCCCCCGACGAGCAGGGCGGAGTCGTTCTCCATCACCAGGTTGGCGCGCAGCGTGCTGTCGCCGGCGGTCAGGACGCCAGCCGCATCGATGGTCACCGTGCCTTCCGTCGCCTTGGTATCGTCCGTATAGACGCCCACCGAGGCGCCGCCGCCGATGGTCAGTTCCGAGAGCGTGGTCGCCGTGATGCCCTGGAGAATCAGGGCTGCGGTGTCAGTCTCAACAACGCTCAGCGCATCGCCGTTCACGTGGGCGAGCGTGAGTTCGCCCTCGCCCTGGTGGGTCACCGTGGAGACGGAGAGCTCGTTGTTGACGACAAACTGCTCATTGACGCTGGAGGAGAGAGCGTCTGCCTCCACCGCCATGGTGTCGTCATCCAGGCCGCCGTATGTGGCAGCGGATCCGCTGTTGTTGGTCACGCTGACACCGTCCAGGCCGAAGACATACACACCCTCGGTTGAACTGATGCCGTAGGCATACTTGACCTCAGCCCCTGCGGCAATCTCAACGCGGTCCTGAGCCTGGCTACCCTTCACCGTGGCGCCGTCTTGGGCCTTGATGGAGGCCGGGGTGCTAGTGTTCACATCCAGCGTGCCGCCGTGCATCACCTCGATGGACTGCAGCTGATCAGCGTGTTCGCCGTTGGTGATGTCCTCGACGGAGGTCTCGCCGCCCACGAAGTAGGTATCGTAGATGACTTGATCCTGGCCCACGATAATCTTGCCGTCAACGAGCGTCTGGTCGGCAAACGCGTTCCAGGTGAGGCCGGTGCCGGTGGAGGTGCCGCCGTCAACAACCTGCACATAGTCGCCGGTGTTACCCTTGTAGTAGTTGTCGCCCTCGGTCACCTGGCCGGCCAGGTCAAAGTGGGCATCCTCGCCATCTTGCTTCTCCATAGCGCTCACGTCAAGCCCGGTCAAGGAGACGGAGCCGGAGTTCTGGATGGCCTGGCTGCCGATTGTGCTGCCCGCGGTCAGCATGAGGCTGGCGCCTGTTCCCACGACTATGTTGCCGGAGGCATCCAACCTGTCGCCCAAATCGACCGCGCCGCTCACCAGCAGGGTACCGGTCACGCTAACCGTGCCAGCGTACGCGTCGGTGGCACCGATGCCCAAATCCTCGTTGGCAATGATGTCGCCTTCGCCGCTCAGGGCGGCCATGCTGGCATTCTGGTTGAAGGTGGCGGTCTTGCCATCTGCCACGATAACGTTGGTCACATTGGTCACGGTGTTGGCAAACGTGGTGTTCTCGTTGATGTTCAGGTCAAGGTAGCCACCCGTACGGGTGATGGCCGCGCCAACCTCGCCATTCTCATGGGAGAACACCAGGCTGGTGTTGTACCAACCATCCTGGTTATTGCCGGAACGACCGCCGCTGACCTTGATTTCGCCAGACCAGCCGGAAAGGTCACCACGGAACTCGTAGTGCTGGGTGATGGTGTTCTTGGTCAGAGCCCACGTGCCCTCGCCGGAGATGTCTCCGCTGAAGATGTAGGTGGAGGTCTTGCGGGAATAGCCGTTGTTGATGGTGATCGCGGCGGTCTCGCCGGCATTGGTCAGGATGATGTCGCCCGTGAAGGTGGCGTTGCTGCCCTCATCCAAATTCTTGAAGAAATTGGAAACGCCGTTCAGCTCTACGGTGTGTCCCTGCAGGTTGCCGTCAAGGTCGATGTTGTTGATTCCGCCCGAGAGGCGCACGGCGCCGCTGAAGTTATCGGCGTTCACGCTGCCGAGGGTCTGCACCCCGTTGGCCAGGGCGTAGGTGCCAGTGCCCGTGAGCTTGACGGTCTGGGTGCCGCCCGCGGCGGTGACCACCACGCCGCTGTCAATCTGCACCGTGCCCTTGGAGGAGGCCGCCACCACAGACATGCTCATGCCCATGTCGGCCTTCAGGGTGCCATTCTCCGTCACCACGATACCGCCGGTGAGCTCCTGATGCTGGGCGGCGACTTCGATGATATCG
>JAKSOT010000002.1 GCA_024405455.1 Akkermansia sp.
TGGACGTTTCCATCACCGGCAACTCCACCAACCCCACCCGCTTCCAGCACCCCGTGGCCGGCACCTACAAGAAGGAGTGCCAGCTCAAGGGCAAGAAGTACTTCTCCGTCGCCTCCGGCGGCGGCACCGGCCGCACCCTCCACCCGGACAACATGGCCGCCGGCCCCGCCTCCTACGGATTCACCGACACCCTGGGCCGCATGCACAGCGACGCCCAGTTCGCCGGTTCCTCCTCCGTGCCCGCGCACGTGGAGATGATGGGCCTCATCGGCATGGGCAACAACCCCATGGTGGGCGCCACCGTCTCCGTGGCCGTCGCCGTGGAGGAAGCCATGAAGAAGTAACCTCCTTCATCCATCCAACCAATCACCAGCCGCCCCCGCCGCCACGGCGCCGGGCGGCTGTTTTGCGTATATCCCCCCCAAAAAAAATCCCCAATCCTACATCCCAAATCCTCAATCCAAAATGATGTCATGTGTGTACACACATGCTGGGAAGAGTTTGAGCGCCAACGAACAGCGGCGCGCGGCGGGGAATGTGTGTACACACATGGCATTGCCTGCCGCCCCAATCCAGAACACCCCAATTCCGGAATCCCTGTTTGAAGTTGACAGGGTGGGGGATTTTTTCTATAAGGGTAGGCATAGAACACCTGCATTGTGAAAGCGACACTAATCATTTCCCTTTTGGCTCTGTGCCTCTGCCCGGTTTCCTGCTCCCAGGCGAATCCCCAGGCAACGCTGCAGCATCTCAAGACAACGGATAGCGGCATCCAGGGTGGTGACGGCCAGTCCATGGAAACAGCTATCGTCCTCACTGAAAAGACCCCGGCGGTCATACGGCAGGAGTACGTCATTTTCGAGTCTCTTTATGGATTCAGGCCGGATATCCAGGGGCTTTCCGAGAAAGACGGGCATCACTACGACGTGCTCAGAGGCAAAGACAAGACCCTCTATTTCGACATTACCGCGTATTGGCAGCACGAGTACGGCAAGTAGCCTCCCCCGTGAATGGGATTGCCAAGCGGCGGCGGTTGTGGTATTTTCCATGTGAACCACCCTATACCCTATGCAGGAGACCACACATTCCGCCTGGCTGAAAGACGCCGCCGCCAAGGGAAACGCCCAGGCCGCGTTCGAGTACGGACGCTGGATGATGCGCCGCGCCGCCACGCCAGATGATGAGAAAAGCGGACGCGACTACGTGCGCCGCGCGGCAGAGGGCGGATACCTCCCCGCCATCTATGATGAAATCATGGAGCCCCTGTACCATGGCATCGACAACCCGGAGGAGCTGGCTTCATGGTTCCGCTTCGCCATCGGCAGGAACAGCGGCCGCGCGCTGGTACGCTTCATTCACGGCTTCCTAATGCATCAGCAGATCTGGTACGCCCTCGCCAATCCGCGCAGGGTGCGCATCGGCATCCGTATGTGCTACATGCTGCTGGACTCGCCCCAGTCCGCCGCCATGAACTGTCCCACCATGGCCAGGATGGTATGGTGCTTGTCTGAAAGCGAACGCCCCTGGGCGGCCACCCTCGGCAAGCCCCTGCTGCGCCGCCTGGTGGACGTCAACGGCGCGGATTTCTGCGCCTCCATGGCGGATTTCCTGGAGTGGGCGTCGCATCGTCCCTTCCTCCCGAATGATTGCAAGCGCCAGGCGCAGCTCTGGAGAAAACGCGCCGACGGAACAAATGGAGTGCAATGATTGCCCTGTTCCCGCAAATCATTTTCCATTGGGATACAGGAGGTGTCTTTGCTCGCGGCATGTCAGAATGGGTTTGCCAAATTCGGGGTTTTCTGGTAGGCTTTCCGCAACGATGAAAGCTTTGCACACCTACCGCGCGCTAGCGTTTGGCGCCGTCCTGCTGGCGGTTGTTTCCTGCACCCACCAGGATGATGCGAAAATCCCCGGCCTGCATCCGGAGGACACCCCCGCCGTTCCCGGCAAGCCCACCACCACGACCACGCAACCCGGCACGGGGATGGCCACGGAGCCTGTCACCCGCGCCACGCCGCCGGGACGCCGCATCTCGCGCCTGGCCGTGCCCGGCAACTATGTGGCGTTGACGTTCGACGACGGACCCAGCGCGGCCACCACGCCGCGCGTGCTGGACATCCTGCGCAACCACGGCGCGCACGGCACCTTCTTCGTGGTGGGCGAGAGCGTGAACCGCAATGCCGGAATCCTCTCCCGCGCCGTCTCGGAGGGCAATGAAATCGGCGTCCACACCTGGAGCCACATCAAGATGACAGGCAGCAGCAGCGAGCGCATCAACAGCGAGGTCTCCCGAAGCATCGACGCCATCACCGCCGCCACGGGACGTGCCCCGCGCCTCATCCGCCCGCCCTACGGCGCCACCAACGCCTCCATCGTCAACTCCATGTTCGAGAACTACGGGCTTACCTCCGTGCTGTGGGACGTGGACACGCGCGACTGGCAGCATCCCGGCGTGGATGTGGTCATATCCCGCGCCGTGGGCAACGCGCATTCCGGCTCCATTATCCTGGTGCATGACATCCACGCCTCCACGCTTGCCGCGCTGGAGGGCATCGTGAGCGGCCTCCAGGCGCGCGGCTTCAAGCTGGTGACGGTGTCCGAGCTGATGGCGCTGGCCAACCACGCCGCGGCGGCACCCGCACCCGTAGCCGCACCTGCGCCCACTCCCGCACCCGCGCCCGCCGTGGCGGAACCCGTCACACCCAACTCTCCGCCCGCACCCGTTGAGGTTGCCTCCGCGCCCGCCATCCCCACCCCGGTGAATGTGTCCGCCAGCAACCTGGTGCCGCGTGTCATGCGCAACATGGGCAGCGCCACCATCGGCAACGCCCCCGCGCCTACGCAGGAACCCGTGCAGCCCGCAGCACCTGCTGCGAGCGGCGGTGCTTCCGCCATCTCCGGCCAAAACTAATCTTTTTTCCTTTCCCATGCCAGCCAAGAAAATCATCGGCCGCGTGGCCCTGGTGGGCGCCGGCCCCGGCGACCCCGAGCTCATCACCCTGCGCGGGCGCAACCTCATCGCAGAGGCCGACTGCCTGGTGTACGACGCCCTCTCCTCGCCCGAAATGCTTGCCTGGGCCAAGCCGCAGTGCGAGCGCGTCTACGTGGGCAAGCGCGCGGGCAAGCACGCCATGCCGCAGGAGGACATCTGCCGCCTGCTCGTGAAATGCGCGGGCAAGCACGCCCTCACCGTCCGCCTGAAGGGCGGCGACCCCTATGTGTTCGGCCGCGGCGGCGAGGAGGCGCAGGCACTCCATGCGGCCAAGGTTCCGTTCGAGGTGGTGCCGGGCGTTTCATCCGCCATCGCGGGCCCGGCGTATGCGGGCATCCCCGTCACCCACCGCGACTGCTGCTCCCAGTTCACCGTCTTCACCGGACACAAGGGCGCGGACTCCGACGAACCGCTGGATATCCCCGGAATCGCGGCGGTGCAGGGCACCAAGGTCATGCTCATGGGCATGGCGCACCTCAAGGAAACCCTCGCCTCGCTCGTCAAGGCCGGACAGTCCGCCGACACCCCCGCCGCAGCCATCCAATGGGCCGCCACGGGCCGCCAGCGCAGCGTTTCCGCCACCGTCGGCACCCTGGCCGCCGCCGTGGACAATTCCGGCATCTCGTCCCCCGCCGTTGTGGTCATAGGTGAAGTCGTCTCCCTCGCCCCGCAGCTGGACTGGCGCAGCCGCCTGCCGCTGGTGGGCAAGCGCATCGTCATCACCCGCACGCGGGAGCAGGCCAGCGCGCTCTCCGCGCAGCTCCGCGGCCTCGGCGCTGATATTTTGGAGCTGCCCACCATCCGCATCACCGACCCCACCAACAAGCAGGACTTCGCGGAGGCTGTGGTGGACGCTCCGCACTACGACTGGCTCATCTTCTCCAGCCCGAACGGCGTGCAGCGCTTCTTCCGCGCGTTCTTCGCCGTGTACGAGGATATCCGTGAAATCGGCGGCGCGCGCATCGCGGCGGTCGGCCCCGGCACCGCGGCGGAGCTCCGCAAGGTCGGCCTCATGGTGGACGTGATGCCCAAGAAGGCCGTGGCGGAGGAACTGATCGCCGAATTCGACCGCAAGGCCGACGACTTCGGCGGCGTGGCCAACTCCACCATGCTCTGGGTGCATTCCGAGCAGGGGCGCGACCTCATCTACAAGGAGCTCATGAAGCGCCAGGCCATCGTGGACGAGTGCTGCGCCTACAACACCGTGCCGGAGACGGACGACCCCACCGGGGCACGCGAGCGCCTGGCCGCGGAGGGCGCGGACATCATCACCTTCACCAGCTCCAGCACCGTGCGGCACTTCATGGCACTCAACCTCCCGCTGCCCAAGGGCTGCCGCATCGTCAGCATCGGCCCCGTCACCACCGCCACCCTCGCGGAGTTCGGCCTCAAGCCGCACGCGGAGGCCGCGGAGCACGACATCCCCAGCCTGGTGCAGGCCATCCTCTCGCTGTCCAAGGCATGACCGCTCCCGCCCCAGCGCCGCACATGCTCTGCCTGGGCGTGAACTTCCGCACGGCCCCCGTGTCCGTGCGCGAGCGCTTCGCCGTGCTCAAGGGCAAGTTGGTGGGCGCCAACCGCGCCATTGCCGCGCTGCCCGCTGTGCAGGAGTGCGTGCTGCTCTCCACCTGCAACCGCACGGAAATCTACCTGTGGAGCGCGGAGCCGCAGGACGCCGCGTGCGCCGTGCTGGCCCACCTGTTGGGCGCGGATGCCGCCGCCGCGGACTGCTTCTACACCCACGCAGACACCGATGCCCTGCAGCACCTCGCCACCGTGGCGGCGGGCATGGATTCCATGGTGTTGGGTGAGACGGAAATCTTCGGCCAGCTGAAAGACGCCTACCGCGCCGCGCAGGAGGCCGGTACCACCGCCTCCTTCGCCAACCGCACCTTCCAGCACATCTTCACCGTCGGCAAGCGCGTGCGCTCCTCCACCCGCATCACCTCCGGCCCCACCTCCGTGGGCGCCGCCGCCGTTCAGATGGCCCGCGAAATCCTCGGCGACCTCGCTGGCAGCCGCGTCCTCATCGTCGGCGCGGGCGAGGTGGCGCGCTCCACCGCCAAGAGCCTCGCCTCCCGCGGCGCGGAGCACATCTTCGTCGCCAACCGCTCGTATGACCGCGCCGTCGCCCTCGCGGAACAGGTCGGCGGCTCCGTCATCCGCTTCGCCGATTGGATTCCCTATCTGGAGAACATCGACATCGTCATCGTCTCCACCGCATCGCCCGCATATGTGGTGTCGCCCGCGCTGCTGGAGCGCGTGCAGCCGCAGCGCAAGCGCCCGCTCTTCCTCATCGACCTCTCGGTGCCGCGCAACGTGGACCCCACCTGCGCGTTGGTGCAGGATGTCCACCTGTACGACATGGACGCCATGCAGGCCATGGCGGAGGAATCCCTGCAGGGTCGCGCGCGCGAGCTCGCGCACGGCGCGGATATCATCCGCCAATGGGTGCGCGAGGAGGCACCCTCCCTCCTGAACCCGAATTTTCCCGCTCGTGAAAACGTTGAAAAATGAGAGCATTGCAACTAAAATAAAAAAAGTTGTGGACAGATTGAACGGATAATTGTTAGGATGTGTCTACACTTCATAAGCAAAGCTTGAAGGGCATTATATGAACGGTAACAGGTCAGACGTAAGCGAGGAGACATTGGTGGCCATTTTGGCGACCATGCGCGTGGAAGCCACACCGGAGGCTGATTTCGAGGAACGCTTCCTCTACAACTTCCACGAGAGGGTCACCCAGGAAATCGTCTGCACCCCCGCCCGCCGCCGTATGCTGGACCACGTCCTTCAAGCGCTCCAGAACTTCGGCATGGGCAAGCTGGCATTCGGTACCTCCGCTCTCGGCGTCGGCGCCCTCGCCCTCGGCTGCTGCGCCGCCCCGGAGACCCAGGAGAACGGCATCGCCTCCGCCCATCGGCATAACCGTTTTGAGACCAGCCTCGCCTCCCTCGCCCCCTCCCTCCGCTCCGACATGGATTCCTGCACCTGCGTCCGCGTGCTCAGCGCTCCCAAGCAGAACGCCGCAGACGACGAGTTCATGGCCCAGGGCGGCCCGGAGGAGTCCAACGGCTTCACCAGCAGCATGAACAGGGGCTGGGCCGCCGATTTCGAGACTCCCGCCAACACCTCCGCACAGCGCGTGTTCGCCTATTGATTTTCGTTTCTGATTGTTTGTTGTAGTTTGATTGTTCCATGACGCGCAGCTCCGAAAGGGGCTGCGCGTTTTCTTTGGAGGTCAATCCAACCTTTCTGCGGCGGCCTGGAGCTTCTTCACGGAGGCGCGTCCCTTGAGGGCCAGGGCGGGGGCAAACACGGTGAGGCGGAATTCCTGAACGAGCAGGCCGTAGGCGAGCCAGGCGGCGGAGCGCGGGTGGTTGGGGTATTCCTGCGCGAAGGCGGGGTTCACGCTGGCGGCCACGCTTTCGATGCGCTCCAGCTCCTTGGCGGCGGGTTGTTCCCTGATGCGGCGCAGGCGCTCGCGGAAGCCGCGCAGGAAGCGCGTGTGGTCGATGAAGGTGTCGCGCGTGAGGTCGGCGAGCGCGCCCTCACGTGTGAGCCAGGCCCACTGCTGCGTCAAATCGGCGGCGATGCGCTGCGCGAAGCGGTCGCGGGCGGTGAGGGTGTATTCTCGCAGCTCCCGGTCGGCGGCGGCAAGCTGCTCCCAGAGCTTGGCGAGCGGGCCGGAGAGCGTGTCGTACAGGTTTTCGCGCACGCGGGTGCACGCAGCGTCGAACTGCTCCTGCGTGCGGGGCAGGGGGCTTGGCAGGCAGAGGTTCACGGCGGCGTGCAGGGTGTCCGCCACGTTGCCCTTGGGCTTGGCGCCCACGGTGGTCATGGCCAGCTTGGCCTCCATGGAGGTGATGGGCATGCGCTTGCGGATGCTGTTGACGAAATCCGCGCAGCGGATGAGCACGAGCCGCCGCACGCCCGCCAGATGCGCGAAGTCCGCTTCCTCGCGCGACGGGAACACATGCACGCGCACGCGCTCGCCGTCGTCCTGCAGCGCGGGGAATCCCTCGCCGTTGCCCACGTCCACGGTGTCGGGCAGGGTGCCGCAATCCCAGCGGGTCATGGGGGTGGACGAGAACCCGCGGTTGGCCTTCTTGCGGAAGCGGCGCTGGCGGTAGTCGGCCAGGCGCTCGCGCAGGGCGGCCACATCGGTGCCGAGCGCCAGCTCGTTGCCGGCGTCGTCGCACACCCAGATTTTGGTGATGAATTCGGGCGGCAGCTTCTGCATGTCGAACTGGGAGGCGTTGCAGAACTTGCCCGTGCGGCGGGCGGCGAACTCCGCCAGCGCCTGCGCCAGCGGGCGGTCCGGCTCGCGGTCGTACCATTCCTCGAAGAAGTCCGCGGCGGATTCCGCCATCGGCATCAGGAAATTGCGGAGGTCCTTGGGCAGGCTGCGCAGCAGCATCTCCGCGCGCTGCGCCAGGTGCGCGGGCACGCCCCAGTCCGGCAGGTAGTCCGGGAAATCCTCCAGCTGGTCGATGTGCACGCCGATGGTCACGCCGTCGTCCTCCTCGCAGGGGGCGTGATTGTAGTACACGGGGTAGTCCTGCCCCGCGGCGTGCAGCTCGTCGGGATAGAGGTCGGCGGGGGTGTCGTCCTCGCCGGGGTAGATGCAGTCCCCGTACGGGATGAAGAGGGCTTTGGGCTTGCGGGCTTCCACCTTCTCGCGCCAGGCGCGCAGGGCCTTTTCGCTGTTGATGTCGGCGGGGATGCGCTCGTCGAAGAACCGGTACACGCCCTCCGCGCACCACACCAGGTCGCGCCGCCGCAGCTTGGATTCCGCCTCCCGCACGGCCTCCCGCATGTCCTGCAGGTGCGCCAGGAACGGCGGGGTGTCGCGCAGCTCCATGGCCATGATGCCGTCGCGTATCATGATTTCGCGGGCGGCGGCGGGGTTGTAGCGGGCGTAGCTCACGCGGCGGCTGTCCACGATGGTGAGGCCGCCGCAGGTGACGCGCTCCTTGGCGTAGACCACGCCGGCGGCCTTGTCCCAGGCGGCGTCGTAGGCGTGGTAGGAGCAGAGCTGCGGTGCGACCTGTTCCACCCACTTGGGGTCCAGCACGGCGCAGCGGCGCATGAAGAGGCGGCTGGTTTCCACGAGCTCCGCGCCCATGAGCCACTCCGGGCGCTTCTGGCGGCGGAAGAGCCCGCTGCCGGGGAACACGGAGAACTCCCGCCCGTTGGCGCCGCGGTACACCTTGTCGTCCGCGCGCCAGAAGCCGATTTGCAGCGGCGCGCCCGCCAGCAGCGAGCGGTGGATCATCTCCGGCGTGGCCTGTTTGTCCTCCGGCGGCAGCTCCGGGATGCGCCAGCGCAGGTTCTGCTGCAGCGCGAGCGTGAGGTCCAGGGTCAGGTTGTGCCACTCCATGATGCGCAGGTAGCTCACGTAGTTTTTGGAACACCACTTGCGCAGCTGGTTGCGGCGCATGCGGTGGTGCTCGCGGAACGCCAGCGTGGCGCGCCACAGCTTCAGCATGCCCAGGAAGTCGCTGTCCGCGTCCTTCCATTGCGCGTGCGCCTGGTCCGCCTGCGCGGCCTCCTCCTGCGGCCTCTCACGCGGATCCATGATGCTCAGCCCCGCCACCATCACCAGTATCTCCGGCAGAGCCTGCTGGTGGCGCGCCTCCAGCAGCATGCGCCCCAGACGCGGGTCCAGCGGCAGGCGCGCCAGCTTGCGGCCTATGTCGGTGAGCTCCTTCTTGCGGTCGATGGCGCCTATTTCACGCAAACTTCTGTAGCCCTCGCTGATGAGCCGCGGGCTGGGCGGGTCCGGCAGCGGGAACTCGCCGAGCGGCGGCAGGTGCAAATCCGCCATGCGCAGGATGACGCCCGCCAGCGCGCTGCGCTTGATTTCCGGGTCCGTGTACGCGTCCCGCGCCTCGAAATCCGTTTGCGAGTACAGGCGGATGCAGACGCCCTCCGTCACGCGGCCGCAGCGCCCCGCGCGCTGGCGGGCGCTGGCCTGCGAGATGGGCTCAATCTGCAACCTCTGGATTTGCCGGCCCGGCAGGTAGCGCGAGATGCGTGCCACGCCGCTGTCGATGACGTAGATGATGCCGGGGATGGTGAGGGAAGTTTCCGCCACGTTGGTGGCGAGCACGATGCGGCGGCGCCCCTTGGCGGGGTGGAAGATGCGCTGCTGGTCCGCCAGCCCCAGCCGCGCGAACAGAGGCAGGATGTCCGTGCGCGGAAGGTCCATCATGCCCAGCGCGTCCGCGCAGTCGCGGATTTCCCGCTCGCCCGGCAGGAACACCAGCACGTCGCCCTTGGAGTCGTATTCGGAAAGCCATTCCACGGCGCGGCAGACGTGGTCCGCCAGCTCCTCCTCGGTGTTGCGCGGGGGCATGTAGTGGAGGTCCACATGGTAGGTGCGGCCCTCCACGTTGACCACGGGCGCGCCGTCGAAGAATTCCGAGAAGGCGGCGGCATCCATGGTGGCGGAGGAGATGATGAGCTTCAAGTCCCGCCGCCGCGCCAGCAGCAGCTTCATGTAGCCCAGCAGGAAATCGATGTTCAAGCTGCGCTCGTGCGCCTCGTCCAGGATGATGGTGTGGTACTGCCGCAGGTCCGGGTCGTTTTGCGTTTCCGCCAGCAGGATGCCGTCCGTCATCATCTTGATGCGCGTTTCAGGCCCGGTGCGGTCGTCGAAACGTACCTGGTAGCCCACGAATCCGCCCACCTCGCCGTTCAGTTCATCCGCAATGCGGCGGGCCACGGCCACGGCGGCCAACCGGCGGGGCTGGGTGCAGCCCAGGCGGCCGCGGCGCTCGCCGGCCACCTCCAGGGCAATCTTGGGCAGCTGGGTGGTCTTGCCGCTGCCGGTCTCGCCCACCACTACCACCACGCGGTTGCGGCGCAACGCCTCCGCTATCTCCCGCCGCTTGCGGGAAATGGGCAGGTCGGGGTACTGGAAGCGGGATTCGGGCACGGAATCAGTTGCCGTCCTTTCCCCAGCGGCGGGTGATGCCGCCGTAGGAATCGATGCGGCGGTCACGGAAGAAGGGCCAGATGCGGCGGTGGTCCTCCAGGGCTTCCAAATCCAAATCCGCGTACAGGATGCAGCGCTCCTTCACGGGTGCCTTGGCTATCACCTGGCCGCAGTAGTCCGCGGCGAACGACTGCCCCCAGAAGGTGGTTTCCCCCTCCGTGCCGCAGCGGTTCACGGCGCAAACGTAGCAGGCGTTGGCCACGGCGTGCCCGCGCTGCACGGTCTCCCACGCGCAGTGCTGGGCCTCGTACAGCGGCTCCTCGCCGGGTATCCAGCCGATGGCGGTGGGGTAGAAGATGATTTCCGCGCCCTCCATGGCGGTGAGGCGCGCGGCCTCCGGGTACCACTGGTCCCAGCAGATCAGCACGCCGATGCGCCCGTGTTTCGTTGCAAAGCACTTGTAGCCCAAATCGCCGGGCGTGAAGTAGAATTTCTCCTCGAACCCGGGGTCCTGCGGGATGTGCATCTTGCGGTACACCCC
This sequence comes from Akkermansia sp., assembly GCA_024405455.1. Taxonomy (GTDB): domain Bacteria; phylum Verrucomicrobiota; class Verrucomicrobiia; order Verrucomicrobiales; family Akkermansiaceae; genus Akkermansia. The sequence goes on from JAKSOT010000002.1 coordinate 10,477, forward strand.
CAGGAACTTCCCGTCCGCGTCCACCACGAACGCCGTGTTGTGGTACAGCCCGGTGGCGCGCTTCTCGAATCCCGCCACCACCAGCACCACGCCCAGCTCGCCCGCCAGCGCGCACAGCTCCTCCGTCCACGGCCCCGGTATCGGGTCCGCCATGTCGAACAGCGCGCAGTCCTGCGTGCGGCAGAAATACTGCGTGGTGCACATCTCCTGCGTGCAGACGATTTGCGCGCCGCCCGCCGCGGCCTCGCGGATGGCTTCCACGGTGCGGCGCTTGTTCTCGGCGGGGTCGGACACGGCCTCTTGCTGGATAAGGGCGATTCTCGGCATGCCCGAATCATACCACGCCCCCGCCCGCATGGAAAGCGTAAACAGGTGCGGAAAGTTGTTTCACAATTGGTGTTTCTGGAGTTGATTTTCCGATTATTTGTGATAAAATTTACCGCGCGACATACAACACGTCACAACAGACAGCTTTTATACATAGACAATGAAACTCCACCTGCCGCATTCACTCCGCACGGCGCTGCTGTGCACCTTCTCCCTTCTCACAACCCTCGGAACTTCCAACACGTACGCCGGCGGCATGCATTCGCAGGTGAGCATGGTGACCTACACGGATTTCGGCCAGAACATGGGGCGCTACCGCGTGAGCGGCGTGAACGATCTGCTCAGCTCCATCCGCCAGCGGGAGGGCGGCGTGGTCATCACCTATATCGAGGGGCACGACGACTACACGCTGGACCACTACATGCCCAGCTTCGAGAGCCAGGGCGACAACGGCGCGTATGCCGCCGTGGGCTACAACTTCATTGCCACCGTGGCCCACAACGGCTGCCAGAACCCCACCTTCACCGGACGCTACATCGAGGAGGCGGACTCCCTGCACTACATGGGCGTGGAGTACCGCGACGCCTTCACTTTCTGCCTGCAGCCGGGGCGGGGCATCAATGTGTCCTACGCCTACGACTACAAGATGACCCGCCTGAACAAGCTTGTCACGGACGTGGTGCCGTCCGGCCTGGTGCCGCGCTTCGCGGACGACTTCAACTACGCCGACCTGCACGGGCTGATGGAGTACCGTGCGGGCTCCGGCACCATGACCCGCCGCGAGCTGGACGGCAGCGTCACCTCGCTCACCGGGGCGTATGCCTACGTCACGGGAGCCGTGCAGCACATCACCACTGGAGAGACCACGGACCAGGCGGCCGGGTGCTTCACCGCCGGCGCCACCTTTGACCCCTCCGCCAAGGGCATCAACGAGGACAACCCGCTGCCGTTCGTGGGGCAGGCGGGCGACTCCGGCAGCCCGGTGTGGCTGTGGGACGACGCCTCGCAGTCCTACCTGTACCTGGCGGCGTACCAGTCCGGCAGCGATTGGTTCGGCCAGGCGCGCGGCTCCATCAACTTCTCCTGGGACACGCTGCCCAAGTTCGACAAGCTGGTAAACATGGAGCAGGGAACGGCCCAAACCGTCCACATCAAGGGTGTGAAGGCCCAAGCCGGGGACGAGGTGGTGAGTGAGGACTTCTTCAAAGACGACGGCAGCATCGACCACACCTACTCCACCACGCTGCACAAGGGGCGCGTGGTGGACGGCCAAGGCAACCTCATCACCGACTACGTGGGCGTGAAGGGCGAGAACAACCAGTATATCAACACCTGGCTCAACCTCGCGGAAGTCAAGGACAACGAGAAGTGGTACACCTACAATGAAAAATACTACAACGTGGGCGACTACAAGGAGAACGGCGTCACCACCCACCGCGAGCGCAAGATCGAGGACATGTTCTTCACCAGCAACCTGGTGTTCTCCGCCTCCACGGAGACTGGGAACGTGGTGGCGGTGGACGAGGACACGGACCTGGGCGTCGGCTACCTGCAATTCTCCATCAACCCGGATTCCCACCTCACCCATGCCGAGTTCACCCTGCAGAGCAACGGCACCACCTCCGACGGCCGCGGCGGCCAGCGCAACTACATGGTCAACAGCGCCGGATTTGTGGTGGAGGACGGCGTGGACCTCCATGTAAAGCTCACCAACACCCAGTGGGACACCTCCAAGAACGACTACTACTACCGCGAGTGGCGCAAGGTGGGCGACGGCGACCTGCACCTGGAGGGGTTGGGCAACAACCAGATTTTCCTGAACGTGGGAGGCTCCGGCACCACCTATCTGAATGAGACCGCGGGCTACGCCGCATACAACGTGTACGTGGGCAGCGGCTCCACCGTGGCGATGGACAGCACCGCCCAGATCGCGCGGGACTTCACCTTCGGCTACAACGGCGGCACGCTGGACATCCGCGGCAACAACTCCATGGACTGGTACCGCACCAATCCCAACGTGGCCGCGCAGGGCTTCTCCATCAACTCCCTCTCGGAGGACGCCTTCATCACCAACAGCAGGGCAGACTCCACCCTCACCCTCACCTACAGGGAGACCGGGGAAACGGAATACCTCGGCTCCTTCGTGGACACCGAGGACGGCGGCAACGTGCGCATCGTCTTTGACGCGGGCCCCACCTCCACCACCACCCTGCGCAGCATCCACACCAACCTGCAGAACGAGGGCAGCGGCATCACCGTGAAAAGCGGCACCGTGGTGCTGGAGGGCACCAACACCGTGCACGCCCTGGGCTCCCTGGACGGCCACAGCGCCGCCCGCTACACCTCCGCGGAGGACTGGCACTATGCGGACTCCGCCACGGATGTGCTGGTGGAGGGCGGCATCTTCCAACTGGGCAGCCACGCACGCCTCACCGGTGATGTGCAGCTGCGCGGCGGCTCCCTCGTCATCAATCAGGGCGTGCTGCACCAGTACGAGTACATCGAGGGCGGCCAGCGCCTGGAGGACACCACCTCCGCCTTCTACCGCCGATTCTACGGCCTGCACGGCAACGTGGACGGCGACGCCTCATCCTTCGTCTCCTTCGACTTTGACGTGCGCACCACCGCGGAGCAGGTGTATTCCGGCAACATCACCGGTGAAACCTCTGTGCTTGTCAATCTCGGCGGCAACGGCGCCAGCCTGCGCCTCTCCGGCGAAAGCAGCTTCTCCGGAATGAAGGCCGTTTCCGGCGGCGGACTGATTTCCGACAACGGATTGAAATCCCTCGGCACCGTCACGGACGACGAGAACGCATGGCTCGTGTTTGACGATGCGTTCATTGCCGCCAAGGGAGCCACGGGTGAAGGACTGCTGGACATGATTGCATCGTACAGCACGGGCACCCTCGCCCTCACGCAGGATCAGGCAACGGACCTGAACCTGCAGGCCCGGGGCTACAGCTCGCTCATCGTGGGCGCGCTGGAAGGGATGGACGTCCACTACGGCACCGCGAACGCCATGCTCGCCACCGTGCAGAACGGGGGGAAGGAACAGTGGCTGCTGGGCGGCGGCAGGGGCAACCTGGTGGTGGATTTCCTGCTGGTCAACCGTAACGCGGAGCTGGTGTTGGGCAACGAGTACACCACCGGCACCGTCACCCTCACCAACCCCGGCAACGACATCGGCTCCATCTCCTTCATGGGCCGCGTCACCCTGGACTACACGGACGAGCGCGCCCTGGGCAAGGCCGCCGTGAACCTGGCCTACGGTAACCGCCTGCTCCTGCCCTCCGCAGACGAGCAGTCGCGCGTGGCCGCCGACTCCCAGGGCGTGATGCTGGTGGACCGCACGGGAGGCGGGCGGTACGACATGAGCAACCACCCCGGCCTGTACATCGGCGCCGCCACCTCTGCGGAGCTGGATGAGGCCCCGGTCCTCGCGGCGGGCGAATCCTACCGCTTCGGCGGCATCACCGGAACCCTCACTGTCAACACCGCGCTGGCAAACCAGAACGGCGCCACCGGGATGTACGTGGACGGGCAGACCTACTCCGGCGGCGTGCTCGCGCTTGCGCAGGCCGCCACCCTGACCGGGAACGTGGACGTGCGCGGGTACGACGAGGGCAAGATGCTCGACGCCATACCGCGCCAGGGCGACATCACCCTGCGCCTGGACGTGCAGGACGCCATTGCCACCGCGGGCAGCGTCTCCATGGGCCCCGGCGGCATCATCGACATCAACGGCACATCCCAGACCCTGCACAACCTCACCATGGCGGAGGGCTCCCTGCTGACGGACGGCACCGCCGCGCGCAAGGGCAGCGTGGTGGTGGACGTGGCGGGCGGGCGCACCACGCGCCTGGAGGGCAGCGTGGATGTGGCGCGCCTCACCAAGACCGGCGGCGGCAACATGGTGCTGGCGGGCGTGAACGATTGCGGCACCTTCACCATTGCCGGCGGCACCGTCACCCTGCTGAACGGCGACGCGCTGAACGCCTCCGGCACCACCATCATCGCCGAGGGCGGCACGCTGGACACCACCGCCGCGAACATCACCCAGGCCATCCACTTCCAGGGCGGCACCATGCTGGTGGGCTCCACCGACAACGCCACGCTGGGCGGCACGCTCATTGCGGATGCCGGGAGCAACGGCACCGTGCGCCAGGCCACCACAGGCGGCTCCACCAGGATCACCGCCAACCTGGACGCCGCGCAGGCCGCCATCCTCACCCTCTCCGGCGCCAACGGCACCTTCAACCTCACCGGCACCAGCCTCAACACCTCCGGCGGTACCATCGCCCTGGAGGGCAAGCAGCTCACCCTCGACACCAACAGCGAGGTCACCATCGGCGGCACACTCAGCCTCAACTCCCAGGACCTCGCCTCCGGCCAGCGCGTCACCCTCCGCAGCGGCGGCTCCACCGACAACATGACCCGCAACATCAACGAGCTCCACATCGTGGACGGCTCCAACGCGGAAATAATAGAGAACACCTGGAACACCATCTGGAACATCCACAGCCTCACCGGAAGCGGCGACCTCAAGTGGACCTCCAACACCACCCATTGGTTCTCCGCGCGCCTCATCCTGGACGGCGACAACGACTTCAGCGGCAGCTTCACCGCCGACCGCATCCACGGCAATGTGACCAACCGCCCGTACCAGACCTACCTGGAGGCCCGGCACGACGGCGCCATGAAGAACATGGACGTCACCCTCAACGGCAAGGGTGCCCAGAGCAACTTGTCCCTGGCCGTGAACACGGACAACCTGCGGATGAAGAGCCTGGCCGGCAACCAGTACACCGTGCTGTACGCCGGGGCGGCGCACGAGGGCACCAAGAACGACGAGGGACAGACCCTGGTGCCGGTGCCCACCTCCACGCGCAACGCCACGCTCACCATTACCGGCGGCAAGAGCGCCACCTTCTCCGGCCTGGTGCAGGGCGGTGAGGACGGTGCGCTGAACATCGTGAAGCAGGGCGGCGGCACGCAGACCTTCAACGGCTCCACCGTGGTGGTCAACGATGTGTCCGCGCTCGGCGGCGGGCTGACCCTGAACTCCGCCGGACTGTCGGTGCGGGGCAACGTGACGATTGCGCGCGGGGCCACGCTCACCATGAACAGGGCGTACACCCTGGGCAGCGGCAAGGTGCTCACCGTGGCGGGGCAAGAGGGGGATACCTCCGCCAAGCTCGCCGGCACGCTCACCCTGCAGGGCGGCACACTCAACTTCTCCGGCCTCGCCCTCAACAGCGCCGCCGCCGCGCTCTCCGTCAATTCCCTGACCGGAAACAGCGTCAACATCGACTTCTCCGACACCTCCGCCCTGAAGACGGGCACCTATTTCCTGGCGGCGGGCAACTGGAGCGGCGTCACCCTCACCTGTGCGGAGCAGTCCTACTGGAACGTGACCCTTACGAAGAACACCAGCAGTCTGAAGGCCATATTCGCCTTGAAGAGCGGCAGCCACATCTGGAACGGAACGGAGGACAAGCACCAGTGGAACGCCGGAACCTTCGGCCAGGACTCCATCTCCTTCGGCACCTCGGACACCGCCGTGTTCACGGATTTGGCCAGCGGCAGGGAGGTCGCCGTCGGCACCACCCGCACCATCGCCTCGCTCGTCTTTGACTCCTCACGCCAGTACACCGTCGGCAACACCTCCGGCAACTACGTCACCGCCGCCACGCTGGAGCAGCTGGGCAGCGGCACCACCATCGTCAACGGCGGCCTCAAAGCCTCCAACATCATCATCAAGAACGGCGAGCTGCGCGTGGCGGACGCCGCCCTGCTGAGCAGCGCGGATTCCATCACGGGGGCAGGCACGCTGGGGCTCGACATCTCCGGCACCACCACCGTGAACGGCAAGCTCTCCGCGGAGAACCGTCTCGGCGCGCTGCACATCCACTCCGGCACATACGCCTCCGCCGGGGAAGTGTATGCGGATAACGTGCTGCTGGATGCGGGAAGCACCTTCCAGCTGCAAGCCGATCAGAGCGCGAACATCACCGCGAACGCCGATGGCGGCGCGGATTCCCAGGCCACCGTGGCGCTGGGGTCCCGCACCCTGAACGGACGCCTCACGCTGGCGGGCGACACCACGGTGACCGCCTCCGGCGGCACGCTGGCGGCGGATGTGCGTACGGAAGGCCACCTGCTGACCACGGCGGGCAACATGACCATCAGCAACACGGCGCTGGCGGGCAGCCTGCGCGTGGACAGCGGCACGCTGAAGCTCCAGGGCGGCCTCTTCAACAGCCTCAGTGACATCACCATCGGCTCCGGCTCCACCCTCTTCTTCGGCTACGGCAACAGCATCACCAGCGGCGCCACCGTCAACATGGAGGACGGCGCCATCCTCTCCTCCGAGTCAGGCGGTGCCGACAACCACCAGCTCACCATCAACGTGAACGTGCTGGGCGGCACCGCGGAAATCCAGGGCTGCTACAACGGCAACAATCTCAACGTGAGCGGCGGCATCTCCGGCAACGGCACTCTCAAGCTCGGCCAAAACCACGGCAACAGTTGGACCGTTTCCGCCCCCATCAGCGATGGCGCGAATCCCGGCGACTCCCTGGCCCTGCTCATCAATTCCAAGGTGAAGGTGTCCGGCGCGAACACCTATTCCGGCGGCACCACCATCAGCGGCGGGGAGACGGTTGCCTCCAACGCCTCCGCCTTCGGCACCGGCGCGCTCACCATGAACGGCGGCTCGCTGGAAACCACCCAGGGCCTCCGCATCGCCTCCATCGGCGGTTCCTCCGGCTCCATCAACTTCGACAGCATGACCCTCACCCTCACAGGGGAGGGAAACGCCTCCTTCGGCGGTGCCGTGCAGGGCACGCCCAACATTGTGAAGCTGGGCGGCGGCAGGCAGACCTTCTCCCAGGCGGCCGCCTACGGCAACGTGGCGGTGCAGCGCGGCACGCTCGCGCTCAACGCCACGGAGCTGGGCCGCCAGGTGAGTGTGGAGTCCGGTGCCTCGCTGCTGCTGGGCGGGGAGAGCATCCTCCTGCACGCGCCCGTGTACAATGCGGGTGAAATCACGCTCACGGGCTCCTCCCCCGTGCTGAACCTGGCCTCTGACGGCGGATTCTCCATGCAGGGCGGCGGCTATATCGACATCGACGGCAACGAATCCGCGGACGGCAACGGATTCCTGCGCGGCGGCAGCATCCAGGTTGTCTACATGGCGGAGGGTGCCACCCTGAACAACCGCGCCGCCACGGTCACCTACCAGGGCAGCACCCTGCAGCTGGACGACCTCGGCACGGCCTGGCTCGGCGAGAAGAGCAGCCACTCCTACTCCGTGCGGCAGGGCAAGGTGACGTACGACGAGGCGTTCGCCACCAAGGCCGCCACGCGCGAGCTGGAAGCCTTCATCCTGGCCACCGCGCTGGAGGAGACGCCCGCCGAGCTGGAAATCATCGAGGAACTGCCGCAGGATGTCGTCATCCACACCTCCGGCCTAGGCGGCATCCTGAGCTTGGGCAAGGACGTGACCCTTTCCTCCGCGCGCCTGGACATCGGTGCGGCCACCGTGTTGAACGGCGCGGGCCGCCTGGAGCTGGCGGCGGGGCAGGCATCCCTGCCGCAGGCCGTGTCGTTCGGCCCGCAGTGGACGGGCACCGTGGCCGTGAGCGGGGCCTCCTTCACCGGGGCCTTCACCTGCGCCTCACTGGGCACGGAGGACAGCTGGCTGGAGCTCAAGGGCACCAAGGGCTACCTGAACAACAATCCCACCATCGCCAACAACCTCATCCTTGCCAGGGGCGAGGACGGCTGGGCCTTTGAGCAGAACAACGGCAACGACGGCACCACCGTCAGGTTCACCGGCGCCATCAAGGGCGACGGCAACATAGGCCGCTCTGACGGTACCGGCAGCACCTACACCTACGAGTTCAGCGGCGACATCAGCGGGTGGACCGGCCAGTTCATCAGCCGCAACAACAACGACAAGTACACCATGTTCCGCGTGAAGGACGCCGCCACCGAGGTGAACGCGGACCTGCTGCTGGGCGACCCGAACGCGGCCAACAACGATTTCCGCGTGGAGGTGAGGAACGATGCGCGCTTCAACGGCCGCATCCAGGCCAACAGGCTCGCCGTGGTCGGTGGCGCCAATGCCACGCTGGCGGGCACCTCATCCTTCAACCGCTCCGTTTCCGTGGCGGAGGGTGCCTCCCTCGTCAACACGGGCCACGCCACCATCGGCGGGGAGGTCTCCCTTGCCGGCACCTTCACCAACGAGGGCACGCTGAATATCGGCAGCGTCTCCTCCTGGTCCGGCGAGCTCGTCAATGCCGCGCAGGGCAACGTGGTGCTGGACGCCACCCTCGCCACCGGATCCATCCTCAACCGCGGCACCATCACCGTGAGCGACCTCATGGTCGGCCCCAATGCCACCTACAGGGACGCCAGGGGCAGGACCACCTCCGGCAACGGCTTCGCCACCTCCACCATCGAGGTCTGCGCCATCGGCACCATCCGGAACGAGGGCGGCACCATCATGTACGGCGGGCAGGATGTCACCCAGACCGTGCTGAACACCGGCAGGCTGGTCAATGTCACCAACAACGCCTCGTACCGCATCAACACCACGGATTCCAACGTGGCTTTCAGCAACATCCAAAGCGCATCCGACGGCATGCTGGAACACATTGTCTTTGCCTCCGGAACATCCCTGAAGGTGGACTACGCCGGCGGCGTGCATCTGCACAGCTCGCAGGTGACGGGCGCAACCAACGCCACGCTGCAACTGCAGGCCGGTGCCGCCATGGTGCTGGATTCCGGCTTGTCCGCCACCATGGACGTGGCGAGCGGGGTCGGCACGCTGCAGGCTGCGGCGGAGGGAGAGACGGCTTCCCCCTTCGCCATCACCAAGACAGGCGATGGCACGCTGCGCATCACGGATGAATCCGACGGGGTCGCCGCCACCTACCGCGGCACCCTGGCCATCAATGCGGGCACGGTGGAGCTGGACTCGCAGAACGTCGTCTTCTCCTCCGTCTCCGTGGGAGCCAACACGCTGCACGTCACGGCGGAGCACGCCACGGCGGAAACCGTGAAAACCGCCTCTGGCAGCCATGTCACCGTGGACGGCGGCCTGAACGTCGCCACGCTCAACCTGGTGAACGGCAGCAACGTGGGCGGCAGCGGCACGCTTGATGTGCAGAGCCTCGCCCTCGGCGGTGACGTCACCATCTCCGGCATGAACCGGATGAACGTGTACGGCACCGTCAACCAGACCGGCGGCACCGTCAAGTTCGGCAACGCTCTCAGCCGTGTCGCCTTCCTCTCCACGGAGGGGGTGAACCGTTTCGCCAAAATCGACATGGGCAACAGCAAGCAGGCCTTGGCGGAGGTGACTTTCGCCGAGGGTACGCAAAACACCGTGAACGAGCTTTGGATGAACAGCAGGGAGGGCAACCGCATCCTGCTGGAGCGGAACGCCTCCCTCTCGGTGGGCGGTGCGGCAATCAAGGGGCTTTCCGCGCAGGAGGATGCCGAGGTGCGGCTTGTGCAGTCCGGTGCCCAGACCCAGGGAGGGCAGTATTCCATGGGCAACGGCTCCTTCCGCATCAGCCATGCCGAGGTGGCTGTGGACACCTCGTCCGGTGCCAAGACCATCGGCAACGCCCTGCTGGATGTGCGCCTGGTGAACGCCGGAGCCAACACCCTCACGGAGAGCAACGGCGCCAACACCTCCCTGGCGGCGGCGGAGGCCGTGCGCGGTGATATCACCTTCCTCAACAAGGCCGCCGGAATGGAGGTGCAGGACATCATGCTGGGGGCCGACCGCACCCTGTCCGTGTACAGGAACGGCACGGCCAACGAGGCCAACGAGACCACCCTCACCATCCGCGGCAGGCTGGAGACGCAGGGTGCGGGGGGAACCATCAACGCCAACGTGGTGATGGAATCCGGCTCGGAGCTGGATGTCTACCGCACGGAGGGGCAGGGCATCTGCCTGGGCAGTTCCCTCACCATCAAGGAGGACATCGGCCTCTCCTCCTCCGACCTCGCCGCCCTCTACGGCCTGGCCGAGAATGAGCAGTACAACCTCTTCACCGGGGTGGACGAACTCGTCCTCGACACCACGCCGTACCGGGCCATCCTCCCGCAGGACCGCATCGACGCCGCCGGCTGGTTTCGCGGTGTGGAGCCGCAGCACATCTACATGGTGTACGACGGCTCCAACGTGGGACTCTACTGCGTGGCTCCCCTCCCGGAGCCGACCACGGGTACGCTGAGCCTGCTGGCGCTGGCGGCCCTGGCCGCCCGCAGACGCAAAACGGCTTGATTTCAACAATATAGAAAATATACGGGCCAGGACGATAGCTGTCGTCCCGGCCCGTTTTTTTGAACGTTTACATTTATATGGCTTGATTTTTCAACAAGGGTTTGATAAACTCACGCGCGCTCAGGCGCTGCCGCCTGTCCCTCTTTCATTCCGATTATGAAACTCCATCTTCCGTATTCCTTCCGCAAGGCGTTGCTGGCAGTCCTTGCAAGCACCATGTGCATTACATCCGCATATGGCGCCGGCATGCATTACCAGGTGAGCTACATCACCTACACCGACTTCGGCCAGAACATGGGCCGCTACCGCGTGAGCGGCGTGAACGACCTGCTCTCCAGCATCCGCAAGAAGGAGGGCGGCGTGGTCATCACCTACAAGGAGGGGCATGACGACTACACGCTGGAGCACTACATGCCCAGTTTCGAGAGCCAGGGCGACAACGGCGCGTATGCGGCCATAGGCTACAACTACATTGCCACCGTGCAGCACAACGGCTGCCAGAACCCCATCTTCACCGGGCGCTACATAGGCGACGCCAATTCCCTGCGCTACTATGGCGTGGAGTACAACGACGCCCTGGATTTCTGCATGGTGGCCCAGTCGCCGGACAAATCCGCCACGTTCGACTACAAGGTGACGCGCCTCAACAGGCTTGTCACGGATGTGATGCCCTCCACCCCCATAGAGCGTTGCGATGACGGGGACATCTTCTCCCGCCTGCTGGGGCAGATGGAGTACCGTTCCGGCTCCGGCACCAAGTCCCTCTGGGATTTGGACGGCTATAGGACCGGTATGGGAGGAGCCTACAGCTACGCCACCGGCGGCGTGCGCATCATCACTGGGGGCCAGAACAACAATCCCACGTACGGCTTCTTCACCACAGTCGGAAACATGGACTACTCCGAGGCCGGCATTTCCGAGAGCTCGCCCTTGCCCTTTGCACCCGACGGCGGCGATTCCGGCAGCCCGGTTTGGATATGGGACGAGGCCTCCCAGTCCTACCTCTACATGGATGCCTACCAGTCCATCTTCGGCGACGGTGAAAGGTCCGCCAACGCCCGCGGAGCCATCAACTACACGTGGGACTCACTGGAGAGGTTCGACCAGGACGTGGCCGTGAACGGCTCCACCGTGCACATCCGGGGCGTGGTCGCCAGGGATGGCGACGAGGTGGTGACGGAGAATATTGTCAGGGACGGCCAGGTGCATCACACATACTCCACCACGCTTCACAAAGGCAGCGTGGTGGACGCCCAGGGCAACGTCATCACCGACTACGTGGGCGTGAAGGGGGACGGCGACGAGTACATCAACACCTGGCTCAACCTGGCCCCGGAGAAGGACAAGGCCACTTGGTTCGCCTACGACAACAAGTACTACAACGTGGGAACGTACGATAAGAAGCAGCGCGAACTGGAGATTCAGAACCTCTTTTTCACGGAGAACCTGGTGTTCCAGTCGGACTCGGCGTCCGGCAACACCGTGGTGGTGGATGCGGACACGGACCTGGGCATAGGCTACCTGCAGTTCAAGCGCGCGGAGGGTGCGCCGGAGGGGCAGGCCGTGGTGTACACCCTGCAGAGCGCCGCGAACAACCTGGGGCGCGACTACATGGTCAACAGCGCCGGATTTGTGGTGGAGAAGGGCGTGGACCTTCATGTGAAGCTCACCAACACCGAGCGGGTTGACGGCGACTACTACTACCGCGAGTGGCGCAAGGTGGGCGACGGCGACCTGTACCTGGAGGGGCAGGGCGAAAATGGAATTTTCCTGAACGTGGGCGGTTCCGGCACCACCTACCTGAAAGAGAGCGGGGGCTTTGCCGCGTACAACGTGTACGTGGGCAGCGGCTCCACCGTGGTGATGGACAGCACCGCCCAGATTGCGCGGGACTTCACCTTCGGCTACAACGGCGGCACGCTGGACATCCGCGGCAACAACACCATGGACTGGTACCGCACCAACACCAACGTGGCGGCGCAGGGCTTCTCCATCAACTCCTACTCGGAGGATTCCTACATCACCAACAGCCTGAAGGGCACCACCCTGGAACTCACCTACAAGCAATCCGGCAACACGGAGTACCTGGGCTCCTTCGTGGACACCGAGGACGGCGGTGCCGTGCGCATCCGCTTCGACGCGGGCGAGGGCTCCACCACCACCCTGCGCAGCATCCACACCGATTTGACCCACCAGAAGGGGGAATGGGCCACCGGCAGCGCCGCTTTCGTGGATAGCGGCAAGGTGGTGCTGGAGGGTTCCAACACCGTGCACGGACGCGGCTCCGAGAACGGGCTCAACACCAACCGCTATTCCTCCACGGAGGACTGGCACTATGCCGACATGGCGGGCGATGTGCACGTGAATGATTTCGGGGCGGAGTTCGAGCTGGGCAGCCATGCCCGCCTCACCGGCGACGTGTACGTGTACACGGGCGGCATCCTGACCATCCGCGAGGGCGTGCATTCCACCTACGAATACATTGAGGGCGGCCAGCGCCTGGAGGACACCACCTCCGAATTCTACCGCCAGTTCTACGGCCTCCATGGCGACATTGAGACGGATCTCGGCACAGAAGTGCGCTTTGAGTACTCTGCCGGAACCACTGCGGAGCAGGTCTACACCGGAAACATCACCGGCGGCGCGGATATCTACATGAACCTCGGCGGCAGCGGTGCCACCCTCCGCCTTTCCGGCAACAATACCTTCTCATGCGGGTTGTCCCTTTCCGGAGGCGGCCTGATTTCCGACAACGGACTGGCCGCCCTGGGTGCCTATGAGGGATTGCGCTCCCGCTGGCTCATGGCAGAGGACTCCTTCATTGCCGCCAACGGCGCCACGGGCGACGAGCTGCTGGGCATGCTGTCCTCTGACAGCCAGGGTATGCTGGCCCTCACCCAGAACCAGACGACGGACCTGAACCTGCAGCTGCGGGGCTTCTCGAACCTCTTTGTCGGCGCGCTGGCCGGAAAGACGGTCCATTACGGCGAGGCGGGCAAGGCTCTGGCCACCACCCTGGAGGGCGGCAGCCCCAAGTGGCTGCTGGGCGGCGGCGGCGGCAACCTGATTGTGGATTTCCTGTTGGACAACAAGGCGGCTGTGCTGGTGCTCGGCAACGGCTACACCGACGGCACGGTAACCCTCACCAACGCCCGGAACAGCATCGGCTCCATCACCTTCTCGGAACGTGTCACCCTGGACTATACGGAAGCCGCGGCCCTGGGCGGTGCGGATGTGACCCTGGACTACGGCCGCCGCATGCAGCTGGCCGCCGCCGAGGATGTGGCGCACGTGACCCCCGGCTCCCAAGGCGCGGTTCTGGTGGACAAACTGGGCGGCGCAGTTCCTGATATGCGCGGGCATGCGGGCTTGTACGTCGGCTCCACCGGCTCCGTGGTGCTGGACGCCGCCCCGCAGATTGACACGGGCGCAACATACCGCTTCGGCGGCATCACCGGCACGCTCACCGTGAACGCGGAACTGGCGGACGTGGAGGGGCAGCCCTCCGGGCTTTCCGTGGATGCCCAGGGCTATTCCGGCGGCGTGCTGGAGCTGACGAAGGCCGCCACCCTCACGGGAGACGTGGTGGTGCGCGGGTACGATGCCGATTTGCTGCCCGCCGCCGAGCAACGGGGCGACATCACGCTGAACCTCACCTGCAACAACGCCTTGGCGGATGCCGCCAGCGTCACCCTGCTGAACGGCTCCGCCCTCAACCTGAACGGCACCTCCCAGACCTTCCACAACCTGGCCGCGCAGGCGGGTACGGCGATTTCCTCCGCCGACCCCGGCTCCAGCCTCACCCTCGTCAATTCCACCCAGTCGGAAATTGCCGCCGATATGCAGTTCGACTCCCTCGTCAAGCAGGGCGACGGCCGCCTCATCCTTTCCGGCTTCAACCATGTGGACAGCTATGATGTGCTGGAAGGCACCCTGAAGTCGGCCACGGTCAATTCCCTCTACCGCGGCGTGGTGAACGTGCATGCCGGTGCCACCCTGGGGCTGGCCAACGGCACCGCGAACGTCTCCGTCGTCGTACATGACGGCGCCAGCCTGGAGGTGCAGCACGGCGAAACCGCCGCCCTGACGAAGTCCTTCACCTTCCAGGGCAGCGCCACCGTATGCGGCACCGGCACGCTCAACATCGGCTCCACCACCCAACTGGGCAAGGATGGCTCCACGTTCACGATAAACGATTCCACCGTGCTGCTGACCGCCAACGGCAGTTTCACGCAAAAGGGCATTCTCCACGGCGAGGGGAACGCCACGCTGCGCATTCTCGGCGGCGACAAGACGCACTCCTACCAGCGCGTGCTCGAGCACCTGGACGTGGCGGACGGTGCCACCCTCACCGTGCAGCAGGACCAGGTGGAAACCAACCCCACCTACGAGATTCACAATATCACCGGCAGCGGCGAGCTCGTCCTTTCCGCCGGCGGTGCCAAGGACTCCCCCAGCTACTACCGCCTCAACCGCGACACCGATTTCAGCGGCACCTTCACCTTCCGCGCAGGCACGGGACACAGCGCCCACCCATACATGAACTACGCCGTGATTCAGGCGGACAATGCCCTGCACAACGCACAGGTGCAGATGTACTCGTGGAATTCCAACACCGGGTACATCACGCTCGGCGTGGACACGGAGAACGCCCGCATTCAGGGCTTGAGCACCACCAACAAGGAGTTCGCCATCCTGATGGCCGGCGGCACCGGGTCCGACACCGTGAGCCGCCCCGTCTCCACCCGCCGCGCCACCCTCACTATCACCGGCTCTGATACCAAGGTCTATAACGGCCTCGTCGTCGGCGGCGCCGCCGGCACGGATCACGGCCTGAGCATTGTGATGGACGGCACGGGCACGCAGACCTTCAGCGGCAGTTCCGTGTTCAACGATGTCTCCGCCCTGCGGGGCACTCTCAAGATTACGGCCACGGACGACGACACGGCCATCAACGGCGACCTCACCGTGGCGCGCGGCGCCAGCCTCACCATCGGCAAGGAGTACGCCTTGGATGCAGGCAAGACCATTCATGTGGTGGGAAGCGCGGCAGACTATCCGGCATCGCTCGATGCGCCGCTCGCGCTTTACGGCGGCACCATCGAGTTCTCCGGCACGGCCATGGACACCCGTTCCTTTGCCCTGATGCTGGACACCACCCTGAGCGGCCGGGCCACCGTCTCCTTCTCCGATACCTCCTACATCCAGTCGGGCTCGACCTACCTCCTGGCGAACGGCGATTGGAGCGGCGTTGCCCTGACGGCGGGCGGGCTGGACTACCTGGATGTCAACCTGAACGGTACGCTCGGCGGCTTGACCGCCACCTTCTCCCGGAAGTCCGGCAACTATATCTGGGACGGCGATTTATCCAACTATGCGTGGACGGATACCCAGTTCGGCCGGCAAACCGCCACCTTCACGGAAACGGACAGCGCCGTGTTCACGGATGCAGCCGAGTTCAAGACAGTGAATGTGGCGTGTTCCCGCGATATTGCATCCCTTGTCTTCGACTCGTCCGATGAATACACCGTGAACGCCAACAGCGGCACGGTTACCGCGTCCACGCTCCGTCATACGGGTTCCGGCACCACCGTTGTCTACGGCGGCGTGCGTGCGGACAACATTCAGCTGGAGGCGGGCGAGCTGGAGGTTCGGGATGCCGCGCTGCTTAACGGAGCCTCCTCTGTCTCCGGCGCCGGAACGCTGTCCATCGATATCGGGGCGGAAACCGCCATCAACCTGCCCACCATTGGCGGGGACGGCATCGGGGCTCTCCACTTGGTCTCCGGCGCGCTCAACGCCTCGGGCACGCTCAATGTGATACGTGAGGCATTCGTGGAGGAAAGGGCCTCCCTTACTTCCAATACGGTGGCCTTCCTCAAGGGCGGGGTCCCCCTGCACCTGGCGGGCAACCTCACGCTCAACCTCTCCGGTTCAACCAACCTGAACACCTCCATCACCGGCATTGACGGCCGTGTGGGCACGCTGGCGCTCACCGGCGGCACGGTCACGGTGAACAAGGCGACCGCCCTGCAGGTGGGCACGCTCGACCTCCGGCAGGGCTCCATGGTAGTGCACCGGGACGGCGACTCCGTGCGGGAAATCGGCACGCTGCAGCTGGGCAACAACACCACGTTCTCCCAGTACAGCGACACGCAGCCAGGCACGGCCATGGAAATCGGCAGCCTGGTGATGACGGGCGGCACCGCCACCCTCAAGGAGGAATACAATTCCGGAGCCCTGGCCATCCACTCGCTTTCGCACTCCGGCTCCGGTTCCGCCACGCTCAACCTGACCAACAGCGCCACGTCCACCATCATTGCCACCTTCTACCTCGGCGGGGAGGATGAGAGCGCGGACGATTTCGCCGGCACCATCAACCTCTCCAGCACGGATGGCGGCGGCAATCGCTCCGCAGCCATCATCCTGAACGATGCCAACGTTGCCGCCCGCGCGGCCGTCAACTTGGCGTCCGCGGCTTCCGGCGGTGCCCTGCTCGGCCTGGGCGTCAATGCAGGGCGCGTGGAGATTGCGGGCCTTTCCAGCGGAAGCGATTTGGGGAACAGGGCCCGCGTGTTCTCCGGCGGGCTGGGGGTCAACACCAACACCTCTGATGCCGCCCTTGCCGGGGATGACACGGTGCGGAATTTGGCCATCACCACCACCACCGGCGCGGATTGCGTCTTCAACGGCACCATCGGGAAGAACCTGAACATCACCGTCGGGGGCGAGGGCTCCCAGAGCTTCAACGGCGACAACACCGCGTTCAACGGCACACTCACCCTCACGGGCGGCACGCTGGCTCTCGGGAACTCGGGCATCGGCTCGAAATCCTCCGCCGGCGGCTTCAACGCCACCCTGGCGGGCGGCACCCTGAAACTGGCTGACAACACCGTCAACCTCGGAACAGGCACGCTCGTCCTTTCCGGCAGCTCCACCATCAGCCTGGATGCAGCCTCCACGGATCCCGCCGTTTCGCACTATGCCGATGGCGGGGACCGGGAAAACGGCTACCTCTCGTTGACGGTGCTGCGTGCGGCCGCCGTGGAGGACCGTGGCGCCACGCTCGCGGGAGCGGGCGTGCTGCAGGGCATGGAGTTCACCGTGACCGACACCGCCATCACGGCGCGGGCGGGGGCTTCCGAGCGCAGCTACTTCGTGAACACGGCCGTGCAATACGGCGCGGACGCCCCCAACACGGCGTATGCCGAGGCCAACGCCTTGGTGCTCAACGCCGATGGCGCGGTGCTCAACATGCAGAGCGGCCTCAGCGCCGCGGCCGAGGGTAAGGGTCTCACCGCAGCCGTGGCCGGTGGCACCGTGAACCTGGCGCAGGGTGTCACGCTCCACCAGAACAAGCTGACCGACAACCAGAACGTGAAGGTTGGCGGTGCGGGCACCTACCAAATCGCGCTCAGGCAATCTTCCGAAAATATCAATACCTATCTGGGTGTCCAGGAACACGTCACCCTTGCAGATGACTGGACCGGCACGGTGGAAGTGCTGGGAGCGGGCGGAGACCATTCCCACATCAGTCTCCAAGATTACGGCAACAGCCTCTCCACCGTCAAGCTGACCGGCAACAGCGGCTGGTTGGATGGCGGCTCGTTTGATGTGAACCTGCTGCTGGAAGATGCAGGTTCCGGTTCCGCCATGATTATCTCCAACGGCAGCAATAACGCAACGGAAACATTCAACGGCTCCATCAGCGGCTCCGGCACCTTGGAGAAAGTGTGGTACAGAACCCTCAACTTCAAGTTCAACGGTGATTTGAGCAACTGGACAGGCGGCTTCAAGACCACAGGCGGCACGGCCAACGTGTACCTGCTGGCCGGCGTGACCAATGTGGGCGCCTCCATCCAGGCCACCTCCCTCACCGTGGGCGCGAGCGCTACCGAAACTGCCAACGTCACCTTCTTCAACACCGTGAGCGCTGCCACCATCACCGCGCACGGCAGCGTTACCGTGGGGCTCAACGGCACGCTTGACCTCACCGCCCTGACAAGCGCCGCCACGCTCGATTCCCTGACTTTGGCCTCCGGATCCACCCTGGCGCTGAATCACACGGGTTGGCTCACCACCTCCGGCACGCTGGCCGTGGCGGACGGATCCACCCTGGACCTGACAGGGCTTTCCGTTTCCAGCGACCCGCAAAGCTATGTGCTCGCCACGGGCGGGAGCGTTACCCTGGGCGACAACGTGGGCTTCACCCTGGCAGACGAGTCCCTGAAGGAGCGTGCGAGCCTGGGTGTGGTGGGGAGCGACCTGGTGCTCACCGTGGCGCGCGGGGCCAGTGACCTGCTGTGGCGGGGAGCGGACGGAATGTGGACCACGGATGCCTCCGCCATGAACTGGTACTTTGACGGCACATCCCGAGAAACGGCCTTTGTGCAGGGCGACAGCGCCCGCTTCGGCGCGGACTCCAACAACCGCACGGCAACGCTGGCGGAGGATATTACCGCCGGTGCCGTTGCCGTGGATGGGAACGCCGCCGTGACCGTGGCCCTCAACAACCATGACCTCACCACCGGCAACCTCGCGGTGGAATCCGACAGCACGCTGAACATCAACGGCAATGGCAGAACCCTGGAAGCCGCCGCCGCCAACATCAGCGGGGCGGTTTCCATCGCCGACGGCACCACGCTCAAGCTCAACGGCGAGGAGGCATCCTTCTCGCTCGGCAAGCTGACCCTGAACAACGGCTCCAAGCTGAATGTGGCAGCCGCCGCTTCCGTGACGGCGGAGTCCCTGTTGGTGGAGGACACTTCCGGCGCGGAAATCTCCCTGGCGCAGGATATGGACATCACCGCAGGGGGAAGCGCCGACAGCAAGGCGGGCGCCCTCTACACCATGGGCGCAACGAAGACGCTGAACATCCACTCCGCGGATGCAGCGGACATCAAGACCCTCACCGTGGACAAGCTGGACATTGCCAATTCCAACACGGGCGTCTCCCTGCGGGATGTCGTCATGAATGTGCGGGAAGCCGCCACCGTGGGTGTCCTCATCACGGACCGCTCACATGACGTCGGCCACATGACCGTGGGCGGCGGTGCCGAGCTCAACTTCAACGGCAGCGTGAATTGGCACAACTCCGAGAATGTGGTCTCCCTCACCGTGCAGGACGGCGGCGCGGTCAACGTGAACCACGGCGCCGCCAACACCCTCGACAACATCACCGTGAATGAGGGCGGCTCGCTCAGCTTCGCCGCAGACACCACCACCGCGCTCTTCGGCTCCGTCACCCTGGCGGAGCAGATTGCCAACGACGGCACGCTCGACTTCGGCGGCCGCGCCGTCGCCATCTCGCTCGCCGATGACGCCGCCACCTTCCACGTCAAGGACGCGGGCTACACGAACATTGACGGGGATGAGGACGAGAACGGTTTCAGCCACTCCATGATGGGCGCCGTCACCTCCGGTTCCGGCAATATCGCCAACGGCGGCAGCGTGGACGTCACGCTCGGCGGCTTCTCCTTCATCGGGCTGAATGCCGACGGCACCTTCGGCACGATTGACAACGCCACCTACCACGTGCGCAGCGGGGAGGTGGAATACTCCACCCTCAAGGGCTCCTCCACCATCACCTCCGTGGCGCTTTCCGACAACGCCACGCTCAACCTGGACGCCGCGCTCGCCGGCGGCGTGCGCATCAATTCCTCCGGCGGCACCGTGAACATCGGCAGCGGCACCGTGTTGAATGCCGGAGCGCTCACGGCCACCGGTAACACCATGCTGACCGGCAGCGGCGTCTATGCCGTCAGTTATGGAAACGCCACGCCTTCCCTGGGAAACAATGTTAGCCTCGGCTCGGATTGGAACGGCATCCTCCGTTTGTCGGGCGGGGGCAGCGGTGCCAATATTACCTTGAACGATCTGACCCGCTATGCAAGCGCGTCCGGTACATCCTATTCCGCCGTTGAGTTTGACGGAGCTTCCGGTTATTACCAAGGCGGCGGCGACAATACGTTCTCCATGGATATCATGTTGGCAGCCGACAAGGGCAACGCCTCTGCCATGAACGTATCCAACGGCAACACCGGCGCCACCTACACCTTCTCCGGCAAGGTGAGCGGCAGCGGCACCTGGGAGCGCTCCGCCACGGGTCCTGTCAACCTCGCGTTCACATTCACGGGCGCTGTCTCAGAATGGACGGGCTGCTTCAAGCTCTCCAACGCCAAGAACAACACTGCCGTCACCACGCTCAACTTCACCGGCAACGCACCCTCACGCGAGGACGGCAAGGTGTTGATTGCCGCGGGAGTGGTGAACGCCGCCAACGGCAAGACCCTGAACGTCACCGTGACCAACGGCAAAGAGGTGGTGTTGACCGGCGACTTCACCAGAACCACAGGCACGCTCAACCTCACGGTTGACGCCAACGCCACGTTCACGGGAACGCTGTCGGACGTCTCCACCCTGACAATCAAGAGTGGGGCTTCCGTGCAATTGCCGGCAACCCGGGAGACTCCCGTGCAGCACTCCGTCGGCACCATTGCGTTTGACGGCGGGAATGCGTACAACCGTAACCTCCTGGTGGCGGAAGGTGTCAAACTGACTGCGGCCAACATCAACAACGCCTGGGGTGTGGGAACCCTGTGCGTAGAGGGTGAAATGGACGTGACCTCCCTGCTCAAATTCTCCTCTGGCGGCAACGGCAGCACGCTGAACAACATCATCACGGGCGGTGGCACCATCAATACGGCGGCGCTGGAGTTCAGCAACATCGGCACCTACAACGTCACGGACCTCCATGAGCTCAACGTGAGCGGCGCCACCACGCTCAACACCTCCAACACCGTGAATGTCTCCGCCTCCACGCTCAACCTCAACGGAACCGTCACCACAAGCCGCGGTTCCCTGAACCTGAAGGACGGCGCGGTCGTGAACATCAACGGCACTTCCGGCACCAACACGCTGCAAAACCTCAGCACCTCGGCGTCAAGCCGTCTCGCGTTCGCCCAAGGCACCACCGCCACCATCTCCGGCACCGGCAGCCTGGCCGCGACGATTGTCAATGCGGGCAACCTCACGTTGAGCGGCACCTATTCGCTGGATGGCTTCGATATTTCGCAGTCCGGCAACTTCACCGAAGGCCAGCAGTCCGGCAACGGCTTCCTGACCGGCGACTTGAGCATCCGGCTGGTGTCCGGCGGCACCGTTCAGGAGGGCGATGCGCTGGTGTTGACGTATTTCGGCAAGCAGGGCACCCTCAATACCGAGACGGGCTGCGTTGCCTTTGCCGGCGCGGGTCAACCGCAATACGACACCTTCTATGTGAACAAGGCCGACACCGTGGAAAGCTTCGCCAACGCCATCCAGCGCTCTTCCGGGGCCATGGAGAGCATCCGCATGGCAGACGGCACCATCCTTGCCATGGACCGCGATGGCGCCACGCTCGGCCACCTGGTGCTGGCGGAGCGAGCCTCCGCCACCATCAATGTGACGCAAAGCGGCACCATCAACTCCGTGGAGGGGCTGGGCGCAGGGCAGACGCTGACCGTTTCCGGCGCCGCGGGCAAGGTGCTCACCCTGAACGCCGGCAACGCCTTTGCCGGCTTGCTTGACGTGCAGGCCGGCACGTTGCAACTGGGCGCCAACCTCACCCTCGCCGGAGGCTTGGCCAACGGCGGCACCATCAACCTGAACAACAAGGCCATGACCATGAACGGCCAGGCGGGCGGCACCTCCTACACCATGGGCACGCTTTCCAACGGCGGCTCCTCTGATATGACGCTCAACAGCCATGCCGAGGCCGTGTTCGACAAGGATGCATCCGTGCGCCGCGTGGTGGGGAACGCAGGGTCCGCCTTGGTGGTGGGAGATAACGCCACGCTGACGCTGACTTCAACCGACCGCAACGCCTACTACACCCAAGTGAGCGACCTGGACGTCCGGGGCACGCTCCGTCTCAAGGGCGGCAACGGCGCCATCCGCATCGCCGGATATGAGGACGGCCAGGTGTTCAACCTGGGCCATCTGGACATCGATGGTGCGTCCGGCACCACCTATGTGCTCACGTCCGGCGGGGTGAACTACACCACGAACATTGTGGTGAAATCCCTCTCCGGCGGTGGCGCGAACCACACCCTGCAGGCGTCAGATTGCTACACCGGCGGCTCCCAAGGCCAGGTAATTGACTTCATCATAGGCGAGGCCCAGGACCACGCCGACCTGTACACGGGCAAGATCCAATACGGTATCGGCACCAGCTCTGCGAAGGCCGGTTCCGGCATGAATCTGGTGATCAAGGATGAGCTTGTGGCTTCCAAGGCCGTGCTGGATGCCATCTTCGGCAACACCGGCAATGCTCAGAGCGCCACCATTACGGTGGACACCGCACGGGCCAAGGTGAAGGGCCTCACCGGCAGCGGCAACGATGCCAGGACTATGCAGGTGGGCGGTACGGACGCCGAGCAGAACCGCGTGC
The DNA here is from genome assembly GCA_024405455.1 of Akkermansia sp. Classification (GTDB taxonomy): domain Bacteria; phylum Verrucomicrobiota; class Verrucomicrobiia; order Verrucomicrobiales; family Akkermansiaceae; genus Akkermansia. Next base: position 33,540 of record JAKSOT010000002.1, read on the forward strand.
TCGAAATCGTGGGTGACGGCAACTACACCTACGGCGGCAAGCTGGGCGCCCACCTGGATGTGGTGCACAGCGGCTCCGGCACCCAGAGCTTCGGCGGCGTGGACGGCTTCAACGGCTCCATCGAGGTGCAGGCGGGCATCATGCAAATCATGAATGCCGCCAGCGTGAACGTGCAGGATGTCACCGTCAGCAACGGCACCCTGGGCGTGTACAAGGACGGCACGGTTGCAGAGGCGAACGAGGGCACCCTGACCATCAAGGACACCAAGACGCTCACCGCCGGCAAGAATGCCACGCTGAACGCCAACCTGGTGATGGAATCCGGCTCCACGCTGGATGTCCGCGGCACCGGGGGCGCGGGCCTGCTCATGGGCAGCGAGGTCACGCTCAGCAAGGGCATGACGCTCAGCGACTACTCCAGCGACTGGGCTTCCTGGGAGATCGGCACCACGTACACGCTCTTCACAGGCGTGGACGGCCTGGATATCGGCAACGGCGTCACCACCGGAACCATGGACTACACCCAGTGGGTGGACGCCAAGGAGTACTTTGACAACATCAAGGAGTCCAACCGCTACTTCCTGTGCTACGGCGGCGCGCCGGACCAGAACGCCCAGGGTGTTCTCACCGCCGTGAACGACGGCTCCAACGTGGGGATGGTGTACATCATGACCATGCCGGAGCCCACCACATCCACGCTGAGCCTGCTGGCGCTGGCGGCGCTTGCCGCGCGTCGCCGAAGGAAGTGAGGCCAACCTCTTGATTCCGCCCCATGCTGGCAGGCTGCGCGCTTGACAGCATGGGGCGCTTTCTGTACCTTTAGGGCATGTTTTCCCTGCTGTCCGACAAGCTCGACGACGCCTTCCGCAAGCTGCGGGGCGTGAGCAACATCACCGAGTCCAACATCAAGGACGCCATGCGCGATATCCGCATGGCCCTGCTGGATGCGGACGTGGAGTACACCGTGGCGCGCGAGTTCATCGCACACGTCAAGGAGCAGGCCATGGGAGAGAAGGTGCTCAAGTCCGTCAAACCCGGCGAGCAGATTGTCAAAATCTTCCGAGACGAGCTGGCGGACCTGCTGGGCGGTGACGCCGCGGAACTGAATCTGACGCCGCCCGCGCGCATCCTGGTGGTGGGCCTCAACGGCGCCGGCAAGACCACCACCAGCGCCAAGCTGGCCCGCCGCCTCAAGATGGAGGGTCACCACCCCCTGCTGGTGGCGTGCGACCTGGTGCGCCCCGCCGCCATCGACCAATTGGCCACCCTCGCCGCACAGGTGGAGGTGCCCGTCTACACCCCGGATGCCGCGGAGAAGGACACCATCCGCGTGGCAAAGGACGCCCTGCGCTGGGCTGACGCGCAGGAGCACGACTGCATCATCTTCGATACCGCGGGTCGCCAGGAGGTGGATGAGGCCCTGGTGGACGAGCTGCGCCGCCTGGCCAAGTTCCTGGAGCCGCAGGAGGCCCTGCTGGTGGCGGATGCCGCCACAGGCCAGCAGGCCGTGCGCGTGGCCCAGACCTTCGACCGCGCGGTGGGCCTCACCGGCATCATCCTCACCAAGCTGGACGGCGACGCCCGCGGCGGTGCCGCGCTCTCCATGCGCGCCGTCACCGGCAAGCCCATCAAGTACATGGGCGAGGGCGAGAAGCTGGATATGTTCGGCCCGTTCGTGCCGCAGCGCATGGCGGACCGCATCCTGGGCATGGGTGACATTGTGGGCCTGGTGGAGAAGGCGGCGGAGAAGATAGACCAGGAATCCGCCATGAACTCCATGAGCCGCATGATGAGCGGCGAGTTCAACTTCAACGATTTCCTCAACCAGATGCGCATGATGCAGAGCCTCGGCCCGCTGGAGGGCCTGCTGGGTCTGCTGCCCGGCTTCTCCAAAATCACCAAGAACCTGCCGGAGGGCGCGCTGGACCCCAAGCGCATGAAGCGCATGGAGGCCATCGTGCTCTCCATGACCAAGGCGGAGCGCGCCAACTACAAGCTGCTCATCCCCTCCCGCCGCCGCCGCATCGCCAAGGGCTGCGGCTGCACGGAGATTGAGGTCAACCGCTTCATCAAGAACTTCAAGGACATGAAGGAGATGATGGGCGGCAAGGGCAAGATGGGCGGCATGATGAAGCAGATGATGAAGGGCGCGGGCAAGGGCGCCCCCAAGGGCATGCCGGATATGAACGCCCTCATGAACGCCTCCCAGGGCGGGGAAGGGGAGATGCCCGACATGTCGCAGCTCCCCGATATGTCGCAGATGCCGGACCTCACCTCGCTCGTCGGCATGGGCGGCGGAAAGAGAATGCCCCAGCCCAAGGGCCTCGGCGCCTTCTCCGGCCTCTTCCGCAAGCGCAGATGAAAAACATCCTTTCCCTACTGGCGGCGGTTGTCCTTGGCACTATGGCGCACGCGCTGGTGCCGCAGGACGTGGTGGTGGTGTTCAACGCGGAGTCCGAGCTGAGCGTCCGCACCGCGGAAGCCTACTGCGCCAAGCGCGGCATCCCCAGGGAGAACGCCGTGGGCCTGCACGGCATCAAGGCCGCGGACATCTCACGCGCCGACTACAACCGCTTCATCATGGAGCCCCTCATGGAGGAGGCGCACGTGCGCGGCTGGCAATGGCCCGCCAACAACAAGATGCTCGGCAAGCGCAAGGCCGCCATCGTCCTCATGCCGGATATGCCCCTGCGCATCAAGGCCGCCGCCAACCTGCCCCAGCAGCTCGCGGGGAGCGGCAACAACAGCGCCTCCCTCGACTCAGAGCTCATGCTCCTCGGCGCGCTCTACCCCCTCGGCGGTCCCCTCCCCAACCGCGCCTACAAGAAGGACGGCAACATCAGCGACTACGATGCCCACATCCTCGCCGTCTGCCGCATCGACGCGCCGGACGAACTCACCATCCGCCGCATGGTCAACGACCCCGCGGAGGTGGAGCGCCGAGGCCTCTGGGGCTGGGCTGTGGTGGACCAGGGCGGCCCGTACCCGGAGGGCGACGCCATGTTCAAGACGGCGGCCTCCTACGCCAAAGTGCAGGGCTTCCCGCTCTTCAACGAGACCTCCAAGCAGTGCATCGGCCCGGATTTCCCGCTCTCGCCCCACGTGGCCGTGTACCTGGGCTGGTACAGCCAGTGGCCCAACGGCCCCTTTGCCGCCACCGCTCCCAAGTTCAGCTTTGAAAAGGGCGCCGTGGCCTACCACCTGCACTCGTTCAGCGCCCTCTCCGTGAAGGATCCCAAGCAGTGGGTGGGCACCCTGCTGCAGCGCGGCGCAGCCGTCACCGCCGGAAACGTGGCGGAACCCTACCTCGGCGGCTGCCTGGACCCCGAAATCTTCTTTGCACGCCTCCTGCGCGGCTACACCGTGGCGGAGGCCGCCCTCATGGCCACCCCCACCGCATCCTGGCAGGGTGTCGTCCTCGGCGACCCCCTCTACCGCCCCTTCGCCGCCCGCAAGTCCGCCAGCGTTGCAGACAACGCCTTCACGCGCTGGTACCGCGCCTGCCGTGATTCCTCCGCCAGCCTGGACGCCCTGGAGGGGCAGGTGGTCTCCAACCTCCGCAGGCAGGACGGCGCCGTGGTGGCTGAGGCCTTTGCCTGGCATTGCGCGGAAACCAACCGCCTGGACAAGGCGGCGGACTACTTCCGCATGGCTGCGGAGATGTCCACCGCCCCGGCGGACTGGACCCGCAACATGCTCCTGCAAATCACCGTGAACTACAACCGCGGCGAAAAAACTCTCGCGGAAGCCCAGATGACCCGCATGCTGGAGCAGACCATGGGCTCCCCCTACCGCAAGGCCATTGAGGAAACCGCCGACACCGTGGTAGAGGAGCGCCGCAAGGCAAAGGCAGCCGCTGCCGCCGCCAAGGCAAAGGCCGCCGCAGAGGCCGCCAAGGCCAAAAAGACCGCGAAGAATCCCAAAAAATAATCGGCGGTCATTCTCCACTCTGCTTCCGCTCAGAATGAGAACACGGCCTGCACGCCCCACAGGGTCTCGTCGCGGGTGTCGCTGCGGTAGGCGGGGTCGTGGATGTACTGGAAGTGCGGCTTGAGCTTGAACCAATCCGTGAGCTGCAGGCTGTAGGTGATTTCCAGCGCCTGCTCGCGCGGGTGGTCTGTTTTCGGGGCACCCTTGAACACGCCCCACGCGATGCCCAGGAAATCATCCATGCGCGAGGGGATGAGGTGAAGGCGCGTGCCGAGCGAAAGGTCGAAGCAGTTGCAATCCTCCGTTTGCTTTATGGCCGCCCCGGTGCGCAGGAAAAACTCGGCCCGGTCGCAGGGTGCAGCCTCCACGCTGGCGCAGAGGCCGCCGTTGGTGTCCGCGTGCGTGTGCTTCAGGAACGGGTTGAAGCGCAGGGTGTACGCGCCGTCGCCAAAGTCGTGCCTGTACTCGCCCAACAGGGCGTAGCCATCGATGCTCCGCGAGTGGAACGGGTTGTAGCCGGCCTCGCAGCCGCAGCGGGTGAAGGCCAGCGTGGCGGCGTCTTTCCCTGTGAACTGCCATTGCACCATGGCGGCCAGGTTGGCCTCCTGGAGCGGCAGCACGGTGCTGTTGGTGAAGCCGCTGTTGGTAAAGCTGCAGTAGGTGCAGTTGGCAATGGAGACGGCATCCAGGTAGTTGGTGAAGTTGAGCATGCCGGCGGTGATGCACACGCGCCTGTGCGCCAGGTACTGCATGATTCCCAGCTCCGGGACGACACCCTTGTGCGGTCCGCGTGCATCTGCATGCGGGCTGGCCGCGGAGCCGTAGCCATCCGCGAAGTAGCGGGACTCTTTCGCGCTGCGGCGGTCCAGCCCCCAGGCACCGTCGAACTCCGCCAGCAGCCAGGTGCCGCCGTGGGTGTCGTTGCACAGGATTCTCTGGTTGGCGAGCACGCGCAGCAGCAGGTTGTTGCTGCGGGAGCAGGTTCCCGGTAGGGCGCGGTGCGTGTGCCAGAATCCGTAGGCGGCATCCACCGCCCACAGCGTGCCGTACTGCTCCGCCGCCTTTTTCTTGAAGGCGGGGGCGTTCTCTGCGGGATTGAGCAGGTTGTTGTCCTCCAGGATATTGCCGCCCCATACAGGGGAGGTGAGGGCAGCAGCCGTTGCTATCATCGCGGTTGTTGTTTTCATTTTGTGAAAGGTATTATTTCCTCTTGCGGCACTTGGGGCAGTCGCCGCCGTTGCAGCCGCCGCACTTGCCGCCGCCCTTCAGGGAGAAGTACAGCGCCAGGCCGCCTGCAATGAGTAGCAGGGCGATGAGGATGAGGTCATTCATGGCGGTATCGGTTGGGTCGGAAGATGAGGTACACCAGTCCACCCGCCAGCAGGCATGCGAAGAACTGCCCGCTGCGGAACACGCCCAGCTCCGCCCACTTGCCGAGCTGGTTCACCAAGAACGCCACCAGGTACGCCCAGGCGGTCATGAAGCCCACCGCCAGCATGGTCCAGCGGGAGCTGTGCATCTCTCGCCGTATCGCGGCGCAGGCCGCCACGCACGGAGCGCACAGCAGGTTGAACAGCATGAACGACAGCGCCGCCGCCCGCGTGCCGAACAATCCCGCGCTTCTGATGGCGCGGGCGATGCCGTTGGCCTCTTGCCCTTTGTTGTTGTCCGTATGTGCAGCCTGCTGGGCGGGAACATCCATGTGCGGGTGTTCATGGAGCCACCAGTGCCAGAGGGCGATGGTGGGCGCGGTGAAGGCGTTGAGGCGCGGCAGGTCGCCGGTGCGGGGCAGGGCGGTCGTCTCATCGTCCTTGGCGGAGCCGTAGAGCACGCCCAGGGTGCCCACCACGTTTTCCTTGGCAATGATGCCGCTGATGGTGGCGACGGTTGGCCGCCAATCGCCCCAGCCGAGGGGCGCGAAGACGGGGGCGATGTTGCGCCCGGCGTCCGCCAGCATGCTCTGCTCCACGGCGGGCTTGTTGTGCGCGGTGTCCAGGAATCGCATGTCCCAGCTGTAGTTGCTGGCGAACCAGATGAACGCGGAGGCGAGGAAGATGATGGTACCGGCCTTCTTGACGAAGGCGCGGCAGCGCTCCATGGCGCGGGTGTTGATGCTGTCGCCGCTTGGGCGGTGGTAGGGCGGCAGCTCCATCACGAACGGCGTGTAGCCCCCCGCGAACATGTGCGATTTCCGCAGGATGAGCCCGCCCAGTATCACGGAGCCGATGCCCGCGAAGTACGCCAGCGTGGCGATGGTGGCATCCTGCCCCAGCACCGCGCCGAAGAGCGTGATGAGCGGCAGCTTGGCGCTGCACGGGATGAACGTGGTGAGCATCACCGTCATGCGCCGGTCCTTGTCGTTCTCGATGGTGCGGGACGCCATGATGCCCGGCACCCCGCAGCCCATGGCCACCATCAGCGGGATGAACGACTTGCCGGAAAGCCCGATGGTGCGGAACACGCGGTCCATCATGAACGCCACGCGCGCCATGTACCCGCAGTCCTCCAGCAGCGCCAGCAGCAGGAACAGCACCGCCATTTGCGGCAGGAAGCCCAGCACCGCCCCCACGCCCGCCACGATGCCGTCCGTCACCACCGCCACAAGCTGCGGGCTGCAGTCCATCTGCAGCCGTCCCAGCAGGCCGATGCCGAAGGCCAGCGCGCCCATGGTGGCGAGCCGGAAGATGTAGTCGCGCCGGTTGGCGCGCCCGTTGAGGCGCATGCCGTGCGGGTTGATGCCGCGGGGCACCGCGCCGTAGCGGTTGGCGTGCGCATCCCCGCGCCACAGCAGGCAGTACAGCATGAGAGCCGCGTTCACGGCGTACAGCACCCACATAATGCCCGCGTGCAGCGCTTCCGGCAGGTGCGGGCACATGTACTCCAGCAGGAACGGCGCCACCGCCAGATACAGCCAGGAGCCCCCGCGCCCCAAATCGTGCAGGCGGCGCAGCGTGGCGGGGAACACCAGGCACATGGCCAGGATGCAGCTGAACATCACCATGCTCTCCAGCTGCATGGGCGCATTGCCGATGAACCCGCGCAGCCAGCCCAGCACCACCGGGCCGAACACCACGTCGCTCGCCCAGTCCGTGCCCCACTTGCCCACGGTGTTGATGGAAAGGTAGTAGATGCACCACATCACCAGCGCAAAGATGGCGATGCCGAAGACGCGGTGCGTGGCCACGCGGTCGATCTGCGCGCTGAACGCGCTCGGCTCGCCCGTGCGCTCCACCGCCTGAGGGATGATGTCCATGATGGCGTCGTACCGCCCGCCCGCGATGATGGACGCGATGTCGTCCCCCAGCTCGCGCTCCACGTCCTCGCGCAGGTGGTCCAGCAGGTGGCAGATGTGGTGGCTGTGCTCCGGGATGAGCCCCAGGTCGTTCTCCAGCAGCTTCACCGCCTCCCAGCGCGTGCACGCGTGCTCCGCAATGACGCTCTCCAGCGCGCGCTCCACAGCGGGCGGGAAGGGCAGGGGATTGCCCGGTTTCACCACCGCGTCGCCCGCTATCAGCTCCCGCAGCTCGCGCAGTCCCTTGCGGTGCAGCGCGCTCACCTCCAGCACCGGGCAGCCCAGCGCCTCCGCCAGCGCCTCCGGCCTGATGCGCAGACGCCGCCGCTCCAGCAAATCCGTCATGTTGAGCGCCACCACCATGGGCAGCCCCGTCTCCAGCAGCTGGCTGGTGAGGTACAGGTTGCGCTCCAGGTTGGTGGCGTCCACCACGTTCACCACCAAATCCGGCTTCTCATCCAGCAGGTAGCGCCGCGCCACCACCTCCTCCGGCGTGTACGGCGAAAGCGAGTAGATGCCCGGCAGGTCCACCACCTCCACGTCCGCGTGGTCCCGCAGGTGCCCGGCCTTGCGCTCCACCGTCACCCCCGGCCAGTTGCCCACGTACTGGTTCGCGCCCGTCAGCTCGTTGAAGAGGGATGTCTTCCCGCTGTTCGGGTTGCCTGCCAGCGCCACCCTCATGACACTTCGATGCATGCCGCCTCCGCCTTGCGCAGCGAGAGCATGTAGCCCCGCACGCATATCTCCAGCGGGTCGCCCAGCGGCGCCATCCGCTTCACCTCAACCTCCGCTCCGCGCGTCAGTCCCATGTCCAGTATCCTCTGCCGCAGCGGCCCCGTTCCGTTCACGTGCACCACGCGCACGGGCCTCCCCACCTTCGTCTGGTTCAACGTCCTTCCTGTCGCTCTCTCTGCCATGGCTTGTCTTGTTTGCAACGAATGTTAGCCCAGACTAACATTTCGGTCAAGCACAAAAGTTAGTCATGTCTAACTTTTGTGCTGCGCCGCGCTCCACGAAATGCCTTGCATCGCAGCGGGGGTGTGGTAGAGTAGGAAGCATGGTAACCAAGACGATTTCCGCATTGTGCATGATGGGGCTCAGCCTGGGCGCGTTCGCCGGGCAGCCGGGGGAGAAGGCGCCCGCCGCGGCGGAGCAGCCGCAGGCCAAGGTGGTGCTTCCGTGGGAGGAGACGGACGCGCAGCGCGACGCCCGCATGCAGTGGTGGCGCGACGCCAAGTTCGGCATGTTCATCCACTACGGCCTGTACTCCGGGCTGGGCGGCTTCTTCAAGGGGCAGTTCGGCGGCGGCGAGTGGATTCAGCGCAACCTGCGGCTGGATACCGACACCTACGCGGCGGAGGCCCTGCCGAAGTTCAAGCCGGCTCCCGGCTGCACTGAGGCCTGGGCGGAGCTGGCCGCCTACGCCGGATGCAAGTACGCCGTGCTCACCACCAAGCACCATGAGGGTTTCGGCCTGTTCGACACCGACTCCACCGACTACTGCGCCGGCAAGGCCGTGGGGCGCGACATCGTGCGCGAGTACGTCGATTCCTTCCGCAAGCGCGGCATCAAGATCGGCTTCTACCACAGCGTCATCGACTGGCACCATCCGTCCTACGACAACACCATCTGCCCGGACCTCTGCTACCCGGAGGACCAGGAGGCCATGCTCAAGCAGAAGGGCATCCCGCGCGACCAGGAGGCCTACCTGAAATACCTGCACGGCCAGGTGCGCGAGCTGCTCACCAAGTACGGCGACATCAGCGTGCTGTGGTGGGACTACTCCCAGGGCGCCGCGGAGGGCGACCGCGCCTGGAAGGCCACCGAGCTCATGACCATGGCGCACACCCTGCAGCCCGGCATCATCATGAACAACCGCCTCTACAACCTCTCCGGGTTCGATGCCTCTCGCGACGGTGAAATCCTGCCCCGCCGCCACGGCGACTACACCTCGCCGGAGAAGCGCATCCCCGCCAAGGGCTACCCCGGCACCGACTGGGAGGCATGCATGACTGTCGGCGACAGATGGGGCTACTGCCAGGTGGACCTGAACTTCAAGAGCCCGCAGGAAATCATCGCCAAGCTGGAGGAGTGCACCGCCAAGAACGGCAACCTCCTGCTCAACATCGGCCCCAGGGTGGACGGCTCCATCCCGGAGCCCCTGGTGAACGTGTTCCGCTGCGTGGGAGACTGGATGAAGGTGAACTCACAGGCCATCTACGGCACCCGAGGCGTGCTGGACATCGATCTGCCGGAGGGCGTGGGCGCCAGCATCGCGGGTGAGGAGATGTACGTCTTCCTGCCCGCCGGAGTGCAGCAGGACTACGTGCTGCGCATCCCCGCGCCCCAGCTGGACAACGTGGCCCCCTCCATCCTCGGCCAGCCCGATGTGAAAGTGGGCATGCGCCGCGTGGAGGAACCCGGCGAGGACGAGCCGCGCGCGTTCATGGAATTCACCGTGCCCGCCGCCGCCTGGAAGAACGCCGTGCAGGGTCTGCCCGTGCTCAACCTCACCCACAACCCCTGATTCATGGAAGAGGCGCAGACCTACAACCTGCCGAGGGTCATCGGGGAGCAGTACATCCTCTCCTCCATCGTGCAGGAGACCCCCACCACCGTCACCTACGCCGCCACCCAAAAGGACATGCGGCGAGAGGTGCTGGTGGAGGGACTGCGCCCCGCCGCCGCGCAGGACCGCCGCAAGGCACAGTTCTTCATTGAGAGCGCACGCGCCAAGGCACAGGTCAGGAACATCCACATCGCCGCGCCGCTGGAGCTCCTGCAGGACGAGGACACCTGGTACCTCGCCAACGAGCGCATCAAGGGCGAGCCCCTGGACATGATGATTTCCAACGGCCGCCTCCTGCCCGCATCCGTCGTCTGCGGCCTCCTCAAACAGCTCTGCCGCGTCTGCTTCTACATGGACGTGGAGCGCATCGCCACGCTCCCCTTCACCCTGGAGCACACCTACAAAATGGACATGGGCTTCAGCTTCGACAACATGGCCGTGGCGGGTCCCCGCAAGCACGGTGAGAGCCGCAGCTACATGAAGGGCGCCGCCGTCCTCATCACACCCCTCCTGGACACCACGTCCACCCTCTCCGGCCCCGTGGAGATGGTCCTCGCACGCCTCCGCTCCGGCAGCGACTGGGAACCCCTCAGCCCCATCGTCTTCGACGAGGAGCTCACCCGCCTCCAAATGGACATCATGCACGCCAACGCCAAAGAGGCCCAGGCGTGAACCCACGATACAAAAATATGAAATACGCATATATTGCCGCTGTTTTGGCGTGCGCGCTCTCCGTGGGCGCGTGCAAGGATTCATCCCGGGATGAACAACGCGAGCGGGAGAACGCCCAGGTTCGCGAGGAAATGGAGCGCATGCGCGCCGAGCTGGAAGCCATGAAACGCGCCGCGGCGGAGAGCCATGCCCGTGAGGAACAGGCCAGGGCCGAGGAGCGCAGGGCACGCGAGGAGGAGGCCCGCGCGCGCGAGTTGGAGTTGCAAACGCCCGCCCACGCCCGCACCAACCGCGATACTGGAATGTCCGTGGACGATATCGTCGCCCAGCTTCAAAAGTACGCCTCGGTGGGGGATATCCGCTACAACGAGTTCACTCAAAGCTCGTACACGGTGGGCGAGGGCCTCCTGCAGCACTACAACCTGATGAAAGACGGGCTGGAAACCATCACGGACTACCCGTACGTTGCGGTTGTCATGAGCCTGGCGTTGCAGAACGGCCCGTCCTCCCTGCCCAAGGAGAGGTATCTCAAGACATTGCTGGCCGCCGGCGCCAGCCCCAACGGGTTTTGCGATGGCGAGCCGGCGTTGGTGTATGCAGCAAGAAACGGCCTTGAAGAATGCGTGCGGATACTGCTGGAGGCCGGGGCGGATGTGGACGCGCAGATGAATTCCTTTTATGATACCGCACTGGGCGAGGCCTGTGCCAGGGGCCATGCCGGTTGCGTGAAACTGCTGCTGGAGGCCGGGGCGGATGTAAACGCCAAGGCGGATAACGGGCGCACTCCCATGGAACGGGCCACCTTCGGGGAGCACATGGATTGCGTGCGGCTGTTGCAGGCATCAGGCAAGGTGAGCTCCACCCAATACGGGGCTGCCTTGGAGGAAGCCGCGGACAGCAATGATGCCGCCGCGGTCCGCCAGATTCTGGATGCCGGCGGCGCTGCCGCGGATAGCTGCTCCAAAGCCTTGTTGAAAGCCTTGGATAAGGGGAGGGACTACTTGAAGCCCGAAATTGTGGAGATGTTGCTGAAATCCGGGGCCGACCCCAATGTGGAGAACTGGAATGAGGTGCCCGCCTTGTCGCTGGCATGCGAGAAGGGAAGCGAAGCGTGCGTGAAACTCCTGCTGGAGGCGGGCGCGAACGTGAATGGAACCGATAAGATGGGCGATACGCCGCTCGCGTACGCCGGCAAGCCCGCCTGCGTGCAGCTCCTGCTGGACGCCGGGGCGGATGTCAACGCCAAGAACAGCGAAGGCACCAGTGTCCTGGGTAAGGCGGTTTCCAACAACATGAGCGAGGTCGTGGAGCTTATGGCCGGCACAGGCAAGCTCGACCGCACTCTCTGTACCCGGGAGATGGTCAAGGTGCTGGCGGACCAAAGCCAGGGAAGGTTGGAAGCGGACTGCATCAAGCACCTGCTGGCCGCCGGAGCTAATCCCAACGCCAAGGACTCAGAAGGGTTTACCGTACTCATGCTGGCATGCGAGGAGGGACGCGACGAGGTGGCGCGGCTCTTGCTGCGCAACGGAGCCAAGGTGAACGCCACCGGTCCCGGCAACACCACCGCTCTCATGACGGCCTGCCGGCGCGGGCACGCCGAATGTGTGAAGCTGTTGCTGAAGTCCAAGGCCAATATCAATATCAGGAGCGTGCGCAACATGACGGCGGTGGACTACGCGGATGAAAACAACTATCCCGAGTGCGAGGAATTGCTGAAGGCCGCGGGTGCCGTGGAAACAAGCCCGCTGGAGCGTCAGTAGGACGCGCGCCATATTCTCTTGACCATGATTGGTGCGGGTGGTATGGTGTGTACCATGAACATGAAGCATGCCATTTGCACGCTGGCGCTGGCTGCGGCGCTCGGTTGCAATTTGCCCGGACTTGCGCAGGACGAGGCTGCGCAGGATCCTGCCGCCGCAGAGGCGAAACCGCTTTCCCTCAAGGCCGACCCCGCCAAGGACAAGGAGGCGGGCAAGCAGCTCCGCAAGCTCATCAAGGAACACGCGGAGCAGGGGGATTTCGACGGCTTGAAGGACGAGCTGGCGAACCTGTTGAAAGAGGCGTTTCCCGGCGCGTACCCGGATGCGAGCCGCCCGTGCTGGAAGGCGGCGGTGAAGGGCCCGCTCGCCAAGCACGCGCTCGCCGTGAACGCCTGCATCGCGCTCGCGCAGCGCAGCGCCGATGGCTTGGACGAGGAATCCCTGCAAAAGGAGCCGGAGTTCCTGAAGTGGCTCGCCACGGACGGCAAGTCCCCCGCCCGCGCCTTTGTGGACGGGCTCAACAAGGCCAAGGTGTCGGATGAGGAAGATGCCGTTGCCATGATGGGCGACCTCCGCGGCGCGTACCTGGACCTCGGCAAGAAGGCCGTCTCTGAAATCAAGAACATCACCAATCCCGCCGGAGGCAGCGTGAGCCGCAAGTTCTACCCCATGGACAGGAAGGAGCTCACCAAGCGCATCAACGACCTCCTGGCCGCCAAGCCCTCCCGCGGGGCGGACAAGAACCAGCAGGACGCCGTGAACGTGGCCAACGTGTACCGCCTGCTCTGCGGCGTGCCCGCCAACATGAGCTATGACGCCTCCTACGCCAAGGATGCGCAGCAGGCCGCGGAAGCATGCCTGAAGGCAGGCACCATCGACCACGGGCTGGGGCATCACACCGACGAGTGCAACCTGCACATGGGGCCCGCCGGATTGAGCTCCGCCGACAGCGTGCGCGAGTACATCGAGGACCCCGGCCAGAACAACTACGAGGACCGCGGCCACCGCGCCTGGATCCTCTACCCCAAGTCCGTCAAGACCGGGTTCGGCGTCAAGGGCAGCTTCCACGCCATGCGCACCAGCGACCTCTCAGGCTCGCCGCTCTCCACTGCGCACAGCTACCCCGGCCGCGGATTCTTCCCCAAGGAGTACCTGCTGGGCGACGGCTGGAGCTACTATCCCGCGCAGGGCCAGTCCGTGGGCGGCAGCGCCACCGTGCGGATCTGGCGCCTCTCCCGCAGCCCCAAGTCCGCACCCTCCGCCAAGGAGCTCGCCTCCGCCGAGGAAATCAAGGTGAAGAAGGTCTGCGCCCATCCCGACAACGGCATGTTCCCCGTCGGAAACTCCATCGTCTTCATGCCGGACTACAGCCAGATGCCCTCCAAGAACGGCAAGCCCGTCGGCGTCTACTGGATCAGCATCGTCTCCGGCGCACTCCATGACGAATACGTCGTCGACCTTTTCTAATCAATTGGGGTGCCGCCGCACGCGGCGCGAAACTTTCGGCATCGCGCCAAATTTATGACTCAGCGTCAACAAGGGGTGATTGGCATGCAAACCGACCCCGAATCCACACCCCCATCCGGGGGCGTTCCGTGAATTGCCTCGCACGCGGGGACGCCCACGGATTTCATCCGAGGCTATAGATAGACGTTCCTGCGGAACTAGAAATAGGCGCCTGCGGCGCGGCACAAATGATGTTTCATCTGGCGGAGCGCCAGATGAAACTTGTAATCCACCGCGCCGTATGGCGCGCTGGATTTAACCCCGCCGAAATGGCGGGGTGTTCCCGCAGGGGCGATAGCCACGGATGAAATCCGTGGGCAAAGCCGGTTACGGCCGTAAGGCGGATTGGACAAACCGCGAAGCGTGTTTGCCCCAGAGGGGTGAGGTGCCGTGGGGCGGCAGCGAATCAACCACCCCCGCATACCCACCACGGAACGCCCCCGTATGGGGGGTGGACTCACGTCAAGGGTTGCAGCTCTCATGCACCTGTTGGCACCAATCATTGCATACCAACAAGGCCTTTCTCCAAATTCCTTTGGGGCACATGCAAGCTAAACCCAAATTTCCGATTTTCCCTGACTATAGCCTGCATCCATGCAGGTTGGCGGTCTGCTACCAGAGCGCTATGGAACGGCAATGATTTTACCTGCGGCGTCTCCGCAGGCTGAGGGCGGCGAGGGCAAGCAGGTCCAGCGTGCCTGTGGCGGGCTCCGGCGTCTGCACCGTGGCGTGGAACACGAGCGCGCCCCCTTCCGCGAGCTTAAACTCGGTGTCGTAGCCCTTCATGCCCAGCCGCACGCTGTCGACGGGGAGAATGTTCACCTGATCCCCGAAATCCAGCTGCACGGCGGCATCCTGCAGATTGAACTCCAAATCCGTGGCGTCAAGGTACACGTCGCCCAGCAGCAAATCGCAGTGGAACATGCCCCTGAGGTCGAAGTAGTAGACGTCTTCCAACAGCTGGTAGGTGGCATCGGAAAGGTCGATGGTCACGTCGTTCCACAGCGTGATGGTTCCGTTCTTTGCAGTGGTCGTGAACGAGTTGTCCGCACCGATGGTGAGATACCTGAATCCGATATTCTGCCCGGTGGTGAAATCGATGTCGTCGATGCGGCTCCTCTCGGCGGATTCGCCCATGAACCAGCTGTAGCCTTGGATTTGCACGTTGTGCAGGGTGGCTTGTTCCGCCTCGCCAAGCACGGCGAGAGCGGACTTTTTCTCCCATACGGGTTCCTCGTCGACAACCTCGCTCCCCAGGCTGATGGAGCCGCCTTTCAGCAGCTTCAAATCGCCGCCGTTCTGCATGTTCAGCGAGCCGGTTTCCAGCTTGCCCTCCACGGTGAGCGCGTGGGTGTCCACCAGCACGCTTTTCAGACGTCCGCCGTTGGAGAGCAGGGTGGAGTCTCCCCGCGCCTGCATGGTGTTGGTTGCCCGGTGGTCCGCCAGGTCCAGCGTGCCGGCGTTCATGATGATGTCGCCGCCGTTGTCGCCGCCGAAGGCGTAGTCCTCGGCGGCGCGGAGGGTGCCGCCGTTCACCACGGTGTCGCCATGGTAGGAGTTGTAGGTGTTGGTCCCGTCGAAGTATCCGATGGTGAGCGTTTCGTCGCCCTCCTTGGTGAACCCGCCGTTGCCCTCAATTTTGTTGGTGAGCGCGCCGTTGAGGATGGTGGCGGTGTTGTCGCCGGCCAGCTCAACCCTGGAGGCGCAGGAGAAGCCGCCCAAATCCAGCGTGCCGCCCTCCAGTTTCAAATCGTTGTTGTTGGCTGCGAATACCTTGTCGTTTCCCGCCACAAGCGTTCCCTGCTGCAGCGTGATGTGGCTCACGCTGTTGCTTTCCGCCAGTGTGAGCGTGCCGTCCGACACCTTCACCAGCGTGCCTTGCCCGCTGATGGAGCCAACGGTGGCGGCATCGATCTTCGCCTCCGCCCGCTCATCCACGCTGATGCTTCCCAGCGTTCGCCCGTGCACCAGCAGGGTGGCGCTGTCTGTGAATTGGATATTCTGCCCGCTGAATCCGGCCACGTAATCCGCCACCTCCAGCGTGCCGCCGCCAAGGTTCACAGTGCCTTCCACATGGGTGTTCGGCGTTTGGATGGTGAGCGTGCCGCCGCCGCCCTTGTTCAGGTTGCCGTGGATGTGCAGGTTGGCGAAGTCGTACCCCGCCGTGAACGTGTAGTCCCCGCTTCCGTACACGGTGATGTCGTATGCGTGGATATCCTTCACATCTCCCGCGGGTGACAGTACAATCTCCCCCGCACCGTCGCCGCGGAACTCCGCGTAGTCGTATTGCTGGAAAACCGTTGCTTCCAGGGTGCTCCCCCCGGTATTCCAGTTGGCGGTTTTGCCGACATCCCAGACGCCGTTCCCCTCGGCGTTGTCCCAGACGACGGTGCTTGCGGCGGCGTGGCCGCAGCAGGCGGCCAGCAGCAGGGCGAGTGTGCGTGCAATTCTCATGCCCCCATTGTGGCATGAAACGCGGCGCGCGTCAAGGCGTTGGAAATCAATATACGTCCTTGCGGTACTGTTTGGCGTCGCGCATGGCGGCCAGGTATCCCACGGCCTCCTCCGGGGAGTGGTTGCCCTGTGAGGAGATGATGCCGAGCAGGGCGGCCTCCACGTCCTTGGCCATGCGCATGGCGTCACCGCACACGTAGAACACGGCGCCTGCGCGCAGCCACTTCCAGATGTCCGCGGCGTTCTGCTCCATGAGGTGCTGCACGTAGACCTTGTGGTCCTGGTCGCGGCTCCAGGCGGCGGAGTAGCGCATCTTGCCGGCGGCCACCAGCTCGTTGATTTCGTCTTCGTAGCAGGCGTCCGTGGCCTGGTGGGGATTGCCGAAGAAGAACCACATGCCGCCCTCCGCCTTGTCGATTGTGCGCTGCTGCCAGAACGCGCGGAACGGCGCAATCCCCGCGCCCGGCCCCACCATGATGACCGGCGTGGTCGGGTCGTCCGGCAGGCGGAATCCCGGCTTGGGTTGCACGAACACGCGCACCTTGTCGCCGGGCTTCACGCGGTCCGCCAGGTAGGTGGAGCACACGCCGCCGCGCGGGCGTTCGCTGTGCTTGGGGGTGTAGCGCACGGCGCCGACGCAGAGGGAGACCTGCCCCGGCACGGCGTCCGGGCTGCTGGCGATGGAGTAGAGGCGCGGGGCGAGCTTGCCGAGGCAGCCCACGAGCTGGGAGGCGTCCGCAAAGCGGGCGGTGGTCTCCGGGTCCTCCGCCAGGTCCAGCACATCGCGGCCGTGGGCGAAGTTGCGCAGCAGCTCGGAGTCCTCGATGAGCGCGTCCAGCTTGGCGCTCTTGGCCACGGCGTTCCACTTGCTCAGCACGCCCTTCTTGATGGTGGTGATGTCGTACGCGGTGACGAGTGCCTCCCGCAGGGGGGCCACGGCGCCGCCGGGCAGCGCCACGCTCTCGTCCGCGTTCATGCCCAGGCGGGCGATGAGCGCATCCACCAGCCCGGGGTCGTTCATCGGCTGCACGCCCAGCACGTCGCCTGCCGAGTATTCCAGCCCGGAGCCCTCCAGGGAGAAATCGATCTGGTTGGTTTCCTTGATGCTGCCGGGCTTGGTGACGGGATGGACGGCCACCACGGTGGCGGGGAAGGGGTTCTTGAGGCTGTACTGTTCCATGGCTGTAAAGAATTAAGGCGGCGCATTATATTCGCCGCCCGCCCGCCGTGTCAAGCCAATAACCGGGCATTACCCGCGGAATTTTGCCTTTTGGTGCTGCCACAGGGCAAAGCCCGCGCACAGCACGTTGGGCAGCCACAGCAGGATGTACGGCGCTATCCCCCCGCTCTTGCGCGACAAATCGCAGAACACCAGCGCCATGAAATACACCGCCGCCACCAGGATGCCCAGCGCGAAGCCCGTGGACGTGTCCCTGCGCCGCGCGGTGATGGCCAGCGGCACGCCGATGAGCGAGAAGACGATGCACGCGCAGGCGAACGACGCTCGCTTCACGCCCTCCGTCTTGAACGAGAGGTAGGTCTTGCGGTCCATGCTGGAGGCATAGTATTCCGCGTCGCGGCGGGCCTCCGCCCACAGCTTGCCGGCGCAGGGGAAGGCGGGCGCGGCCGCTGCGGCCTTCTCATAGCGCTGGATGGCGGGGATGTCCAGCGCGTCCACCAGTTCCTTGTGCTCCAGCTCCACGGCAATCTCCGCGTTGGTGAAGCGGTTGGGCTTGAGCTTGCGGTGGGTGCGGATGGGGATGTGGATTTGCAGGGGCATGCTGCCGATGACGGGCAGGTTGGTTTCCGCGCCCTTGGTGAACTCGATGGTGGCGTTGTGCAGTGTGAGGTTCAGCAGGCGCGTGGAGGTGTCGAACTCCCCGATGGTGGCGCTCTGCGCGTGGATGGCGTCGAAATCCCCGTCTCCCGCCGCGATTTCATCGTCCTCCCCCAGCGGGTAGAGGTGCAGCCCCTGCAGGTCGTCCCCCTCCCGCCGCTCGATGTAGAGCTGTACCTTGTCCAGCTTGGTGGCGCTCTGGCTGGAGCTCAGCAGGTTGCGCGGGTTGTCCATGGCGGCGTGCATCACCAGCTCGCTCATGGCCTGCTTGCCCCTGGGCGCCACGTCGATGTTGATGTAGTAGCAGAGCGCGGAGAGCGCAACGCCCATGCCGATGGCCGGCGCGCTCAGCCGCCACAGGCTCAGCCCCGCCATGCGCATGGAGGTCAGCTCGTTGTCCGCCGCCAACCTCCCGTACACCAGCAGAACCGCTGTCAGGAACCCCCACGGCACCGTGAACGTCAGCGAGAACGGCACCACCTGGCTGATGAAGTCCAGC
The DNA here is from genome assembly GCA_024405455.1 of Akkermansia sp. Classification (GTDB taxonomy): domain Bacteria; phylum Verrucomicrobiota; class Verrucomicrobiia; order Verrucomicrobiales; family Akkermansiaceae; genus Akkermansia. The sequence goes on from JAKSOT010000002.1 coordinate 52,062, forward strand.
ACAATGCGCGGCGGCGCCCCGCTTTCCACCAGCAGGGAATGCAGCTCCTTGAAGAGCTGCCCCAGCAGCATCAGCAGCGTCAGCGACAGCACTCCCAAAAAGGTGATGCCGATGAGCTGGCGGAGGATGTAGCGGTCGAGCGTCTTCATGCAAAGAACAACGGGAAACCCCTGGCCGGATTCTACCAGAGCTGCGCCGCGCATGCAATTCTTATCTTGCCAAGCGCGGGGCGGCGCGTATAATGGGGGCATGACCGTAGTGGAAATCCTCAGGGCCTGTTTCGAGATAGCGGTGCTCTGGGTGCTGATATACCAGCTGTACCGCCTGCTGAGGGGCGCGCGCGCCGGGGCCATCCTGGCGGGCCTGCTGGCGCTGGTGGTGGTGTGCTTTGCCGTGCTGGAGGTGACGGAGGCGCGCGTGCTGCAGAAAATCGCCGCGCTCATCCTCAGCCCCGGCCTCCTGCTGGTGGTCATCTTCCAGCCGGAAATCCGCAGCGCGCTTGCCAAGTTCGGATCCAAGCGCCTCATCCGCCCCATCTTCAAGCAGCGCGAGGAAAAGAAGGATTTCGTCGACAAGGTGGTCGACTCCGTCCAGTACCTCGCCAGCAAGCGCTTCGGCGCCCTCATCTGCATCTGCCGCAACGACAAGCTCCACGAGGTCTCCCAAAACGCCACCAAGGTGGATGCCCTCTACTCCCGCGAGCTCATCGGCACCATCTTCTTCCCCAAGACCCTGCTGCACGACGGCGCGGTAATAGTGGACGACGAGCGCATTGTGTGTGCGGCGGCCATCCTGCCGGTGTCCAACCGCGAGCTGAAGGACCGCTCCATGGGGCTGCGCCACCGCGCCGGCATCGGCATTGCCGAGTCGTCGGACGCCGTTGTCATCATCGTTTCGGAGGAAACGGGCTGCGTGTCGCTCGCCATCGGCAATGCCATCCTGCGCGACCTCTCGGAAGACTTGCTCAAGGACCGCCTGAACAAACTGCTTAACACGAACGCCCATGCAAACGACCAAGACATTGAGGAAAATGTTCGTTGACAACTGGAAGCCCAAGCTGGTCTGCCTGGTGGTGGCCGTGCTGGTGTGGCTTTTGGTCAACCGCATTGTGGAGCAGGAAGAAACACCCGTCTGGGAAATCGACGAGGTGCTCACCAGCCAGCCCGAGTGACGTTCCCATGGAGGGCTATTTCATAGCAGGCACGGATTCCGGCTGCGGCAAGACGCATGTGTGCGCCGCCCTGCTGCGCGATTTCCGCGCCCGCGGCGTGAAGGCCGTGGGCTGCATGCCCGTAAGCTGCGGCGACCGCCGGGACGCGCGCCTGCTGCGCGATGCCATGGGAGAGCCCGCGCAGCCGCTGGACCTGGTGAACCCGGTTCACCTGCGCACGGTGGCGGCCCCGCTCATGGCGGCGGAATTGGAGGGCAGGGCGCTCTCGTTGGACGAGCTTGAACAATTCTGCCGGGCCATGGCGGGTCAGGGAAGCCCGCTGCTGGTGGACTCGTGCGGCAGCTGGGCCACGCCGCTCGCCCCCGGCCTCATTGTGGGTGATTTGGCGGTGCGCCTGCAGCTGCCCGTCATCCTGGTGGCCGCCAACCGCCTCGGCGCGGTGGGGCAGGTGGCCTTGGCCGTCAACGCCATGCGCCTGGTCCGCGTCACCTGCCGCGGCATCATCCTCAACAGCGCGTCCGATGAATGGGACACAGCCTGCGTCACCAACGCCGGCCTTATCGAACGCTGCACCGGCGTACCCGTGCTGGCCCAGCTCATTGCCGGGCAGGACGACTTGGATTCCGGCGTGCTGGAATAGATGCACGCGCCCCGCTATTCCCCTTGGTTCCAGTCTGCCCGCGGATGTGCCTTCAGGTACGCTTCCTTGAGACGGGCCTTGGTGACGTGGGTGTAGATTTGCGTGGTGGAGAGGGATGCGTGCCCCAGCAGCTCCTGCACGGAGCGCAGGTCCGCCCCGGCGTCCAGCATGTGCGTGGCAAACGTGTGGCGCAGCTTGTGCGGCGAGATGTGGAACGGTATGCTGGAGATGCGCAGGTACTTGTCCAGCATCAGCTGGATGCTGCGCCCGGTCATGCGGCGGCGCAGACGGCTGATGAACAGCGGGCCGCGCGGCTCCAGCCCCGCCAGCTCGCGGTACCGGTCGATGGCCTCCCGGGCGTAGTCGCCCACGGGTATGAGCCGTACCTTGCGCCCCTTGCCCAGCACGCGCACGCAGTCCGCATCCGCCTGCAGGGCGTCCGCGTTCAGGCTCACCAGCTCGCTCAGGCGCATTCCGCAGGAGTAGAACAGCTCCAGGATGGCCGCATCCCGCAGGGGAAGCCACGCCGGGCTCTTTTTGTCCACGGGGGTGCGGAGGGGCAGGGCCAGCAGCTCTTCCATCTGGGAGATGTTCAGGTGCACGGGCAGGCTGTGGCGCGCCTTGGGCAGGGCCAGGGTTTCCAGCGGGTTGGCGGCAAGCCCCTCCCTGCGCATGAGGTAGAGGTAGAACGAGCGCAGGGCGGCGAACCTCAGGCGGATGGTGGCGGGCTTGAGCTCCTGCTCCAGCGCGTCGTACAGCCACGCGCGGAAATCCCCGGTGGCGCAGGCATCCCAGGCGGTGAAACGTTCCCCCATCCACCCGCGGAACTGCCCCAGCGACCGCCGGTACGCCTCCACCGTCCGCGGCGATGCGTTCTTCTCCGCCTCCATGAACGCCAGGAAGCGCACCACCGTCACATCGTCCGGCCCTGTCGGGGTATCACCCATTCCGTCTCCATTATACCACGGTGTGCCGCACGTGCAACCGCGTGATTCTAAATGTTGGCATCCCCGCCGTAGTATTCCCTCATGAACAGCGCGTTCCTCTCCGCATACAGCGCTTCCGCCAGCTCGTCAGCCAAACGGATGAACACTCGCTCGGCGGAGCAGAGGAAGGGGGAGACGCGGTCGATACGCCCGCTGGCGGCGTAGTTGGAGCAGCCGCAGCCGTTCATGCAGCGTGAGCGCAGGGCGCAGAGTTTGCATTCCGGGGTGGAGTTGCCGCGCGTGGCGATGAGGTAGTTCTGGCGGGCGCGGTTGATGCCCTCGCGCACGTTGCCGAAGTTGAAGGAATCGGAGTTGCCCTCGCCCACCAGGCGGGAGCAGGGGAAGAAGTTGCCCTCCGCGCTCACGGCGATTTCCCGCTCGCCGATGCGGCATTGCGCGCAGGTGTCGCCGTTCAGGTGCGTGCGGATCTTGTCCTCGAAGTTCTCCAGCTTCACGGGGCGCTCCCCGCCGCGGTAGGACTCCAGCACCATCTCCTGCACCTGCTCCAGCTGGGCGCAAAGCACATCGAACTGCTCATCCGTCCACTCGTGCCAGTAGTCCAGGTTCAGGCCGATGCCGTGGTCGTAGTGTTCATGCAGCCACGCCACGCCCTCCGCCAGCAGGTGGCAGTTGGCGGCGTTCACCACGCACACCGCCTTGGTGCGCAGGTTCGGGTACTTGCGGATTTCCTGCAGGGCGGGCTGCAGGGCGGCGTGGCTGCCCGTGCCGTCCGCAAAGCGGCGGTTGATGTCGTGCATGGCGGGCGACCCGTCGACCGATACGCCCACCAGGAAATCCCGCTCCGCCATCCAGGCCAGCTTCTCCGGGGAGAGCAGAGTGCAGTTGGTGGTGATGCCATAGCGCGGCGGCATGCACATCTCGCCGCGCCGCTCCTCCATGTACGCGTGGCAGCGCTGCAGCAGCTCCCACTCCAGCAGCGGCTCCCCGCCGAAAAACGACACATCGAGCGGCAGTTCCAGGCGCTTGGCCTCCGCCACGCACAAATCCATCGCGGCCCGCGCCGTCTCCCAGCTCATGGAAGCCGCATGCTTGCGCCCCGCGTAGCAGTACAGGCAGCGCAGGTTGCAGTTGTGCGTGAGACACAGGGTCAGCTCTAGAGGCTGTATCATCACATTCCCAATCCCAAATCTTAAATCCCCAATCCTAAATTGAACCGCCCGGTGTCTCGCGCGGATGCGCCTTGCAACAATCAAGGCCCTACCGCGTTTCAATGATCACCTCCGCCCGCACGGGGTCCGCCCCCACCAGGTAGCGGCGCTGGTTTTCCTGCACAGCCCCGGCTATCTGCACCGCCTCTCCCGCCTGGGTCTCCTTCTTGAATTTGAGCTGGATGGCAAAGGGCTCTGCGGGCAGGGGTGCGGGGTCGTGCTCCAGCACCCAGATGAGGTAGGCGGAGTTGTTGATGTGGCCGTTGAAGTCGGTGTCTCGCCGCGGCGCGGGGAACGGCTCGCCGAACGCGGCATCTGCGGGCCACGCGAGCTTCTGCAGCGGCTGCGTGATGGCGGGGCAGGGCGCCATGATGTCCAGACCCACCTTCTTGAGCGGCACGGGGCCGCGCGTGGTGATGTCGATGAGGCACCACTGCAGGTCTGCGCGCGCCAGCACGGTGCCGTCGGGCGCGGTCATCTCGATGAAGCGGCGAGCCTTGAGCGGGCCTGCGGCGCCGGTGTTGGTGCGCAGCAGCACGCGCTCCTTCCAGCGCGGGCGCTTCAGGAACTCGTAGTTGGCCTGCACCTCCACCCAGATGACGTGGCGGGAGAAGCCCCAGTCGAACCCGAAGCCGTTGCCCTCCGCATGCCGCTCCGCCATTTCCTGGCAGAACATCATGAAGCATTCCGGCTTGAGCACGTGGTCCGCCCCGCACTCGTAGCTCGTCACAATGTGTTCCTGTATCAAGTCCTCCACGCTCCCATTCTCCCATCTCACGCCCCGCTTGTCAAGAATCCGCTAGCGTTCCCAACCGGGCGGCGACGGGCATTGGCCCACGCGGACGCTGGCCATGCCGGCCGTGGCGGCGGCGTGCAGGCCGGGTTCTCCGTCCTCGAAGACCACGCAGTCGTGCGGGTCCACGCCCATGAGTTCCGCGCAGCGCAGGAAGATGTCCGGTGCGGGCTTGCCGCGGCCGGGCGGCACGTCGTCCGGTGTGACGATGATGGGAAACCAGTCCTGCATGCCTGCGGAGCCGAGGGTTTCCAGGGGTCCGGGCATGATGCTGCCTGTGCCGATGGCGTACGGGATGCCGCGCCCGCGCAGCGTGAGCACCAGCTCCCGCATTTCCGGGATGGCGGGCAGCTGCTCGGTTTGCAGCAGGCGGGTGTAGCACTCGCGCTTGTACTGGGCCACCGCCTCCGCATCCATGTGGAGGTTGTAGGTGCGGTAGAGGTCGCGCACGATATCGGGTGCGGCCATGCCGCCGTGGGCGGTGAACTCCGGCCACAGGAAGGCGTGCGGGGGCGCGCCGTGCTCGGCCAAAGCCTTGCGCCAGGCGCGGTAGTGGGTGGGCATGCTGTCCACCAGCGTGCCGTCCAAATCAAAGATGTACCCGCCGTAGAGGCGGTCCGGCAATTCCACGCGCGCAGCCATCACAGGTTGTACTTGTCCACAAAATCCTTCAGGTCGGAATCCTTGCCGAACAGCACCAGGATGTCGCACGCCAGGAACTCCAGGTTGCCGTCCGGCGTGTCGATGACAGGTGATTCCGGCTCCGCGAGCACGTCGTCGCTGCCCTGCTGCTCCACGGGCATGCCGCGGCGCACGGTCAGCAGGTTCAGGCGGTATTCCTGGCGCAGACCCACTTCCGCGAGCTTTTTGCCCACCCATTCCGCGGGGAGCTTCACTTCCGCCAGCGAGTGGGTGGAGTCAATCTTGCGGACGCTGACCATGCCGTCGTTGACGAGCCTGCTGCAGAGCTGCTTGGCGGCCACCTCCTCCACGCGGAAGACATCGTTGATGCCGATGAGCTTGAGGACGCGGGCCTGGAGGTCGTTCACGCTGCGGACGAACATCCTCTGCACGCCGAGCTCCTTGAGCTGGGCGGTGACGAGGATGTTGCGCTCGTACTGCTCGCCGATGGTGACGATGACGCAGGTGTTCTTGTCCGTGAGGTTGAGCTGGCGCAGCACGCGGATGTCGGTGGCGTCCCCCACGAGGGGGTTGGCCACGATGTCCTTGATGGGCGTGATGTTGGTCTCGCGGATGTCCAGCGCGGTCACCTCGAAGCCGAGGTCGGTGAGGTAGAGCGCGAGGGCGCGTCCGAACTGTCCGATGCCGATGATAACGAAGTTCATGGTGAATGCGGGGGTGGTTAGTTAAGGGGGAGTCTTGTTTCCGGGTAGCGGAGGGGAGCGGGGTCTTTCTGCTTGATGAAGATGAGCATGAAGGTGAACATGCCGACGCGGCCGAAAAGCATGTTGAGCGCCACGATGCAGCGCGAGACGGGGGAAAGGTGCGGGGCCACGCCCAAGTCAAACCCGGTGGTGGTGTACGCGCTCACCTCTAGGAAGAGCATGCGCAGCGCGCCCTGCGGGTCCTTGGCAATCCCCGGCTCCAGCAGCAGCAGCAGCATGGTGGTGGCCACAATCCAGAAGATGGACAGCACCACGGTGGCCATGGCGCGCTCCACCGTGCCGCGCGCTATGCGGCGCCCGTGCATCTCCACGTCATGCTGGCCGCGCAGCACGCGCCACACCTCCAGCAGGCACAGGCAGAACACAGGCGCGTACACGCCGCCGCCCGTGCCCGCCGGGTTGCCGCCCACAAACATCATCAGGCACAGGAAGGTCTTGTACACCGGCCCGAAGGTGTCCATGTCCGACAAATTGAACCCTGCGGAGCGGCTCACGGAGTTCCAGAATGCCTCCCACACGCTGTACAGGCCGCCGGCGTGGGAGGAGGGTTCCAGCATGCCCAACAGGGAGAGCACCACCGTGCCCGCCAGCAGCACCGTCACGGTCACGCGCAGCACAAACCACGAGTGCGTGCTCCAGCGGCGCGGGATGCGCCTGCGGTGCAGGTGCGCGCGGATGCGTTCCAGGATTTCCAGGTATACGCCGAAACCGAGCGTGCCCACCAGCATCATGACAATCATCACGCCCTGCGCGCCGAAGTTGCCCTGCACGCCGAGGTGGCTCATGCCGTCCGGGAAAAGCGTGATGCCGGCGTTGCAGAAGGCGGACACGGCATGGAACACGGCGTAGCCCAGCAGGTGCTCTTGCGGGATGCCGGGGGTGCCCTGCCACAGGTAGTACAGGAACGCCGCACCCACCAGCTCCGTGGCCACGGTCACGCTGAAGACGGTCTTCAACAGGCTGCCGATGTTCACTCCCTGCTGGTCCAGCACGCCGGACATGGTCATGCTGTCGCGCACGGCCAGGCGGCGGCCCAGCATGAGCAGCACCATGTAGGTGAAGGTCATCACGCCCACGGCGCCCACCTGGATATCGATGAGCAGCACCACCTTGCCCGCCGTGGTGAAGGTTTGCGCCATGTTCACGCAGTCCAGCCCGGTGATGGAGGTGGCGGACGCGCAGGAGAACAGGGCCTGCGTGAGGGAAATGGGGTGGTGCGTGGCCCCCGGCGTGAGCATCACCAGCGTGCTCACGAACACCAGGGCCAGCATGTAGGTGAAGAAGGTGACCGCCGGACTCCACCAGGTGGCGCGCCCGCGCACGATGCTATGGCGGCGCGCCCGCCTGTGCAGGTAGCCGCGGATGGCCGCGAACCCGCCGATGCCCAGGCAGCAGCCCGCGTGCGCCCATCCCAGCCAGCTGTGGACATATCCCGCGTACGGCAGCGCAAAGAGCGCGGCTGATGCCGCTGCAAACGCCATCTGCACCCACAGCAGGCGCCCCGGCAGGCGCCGGAACACCAGCTCGCGCACAAAGTGCGCCAGCACGGCGGCCGCGTTGAACCACACCAGCCCGCTCAACATCACGTACGTGCCGCGGATGAAGCGCTGTTGGGGGTCGTCCTCCCCACCGCCTTGGAAAAACACTATCCAAAGCAGGACAAAAAGGACAAGCGCGCCGGAGATGATTTCCGGCAGCTCAAGCACGCGATTGTGCCGCTCTCTCTGGGAGCTGAACGCCATGCGCACGCAACATAGCACATTTGCCCGCCTTTGGCAAGTGCGGGCTTGCGCGGCGCCCCGGGGCCGTGTGCGTGACATTTGTTTCGGTTTCCTTAACATTCGCCTTGAATATTGTCCAAACGGGGGTATGATGGAACGCGCATGAGGGGAGTGGTGCTCCAGGCGTGTTTGGCAATGCTGCCGCTGCTGCTGGCGGCGGCGGAGCCGTTGCCCGTCTCCATACCGGAGCCGGTTTTGCAACCCGCCGCGCAGCGCGACCAGGTGCTGGTGCTGGGCTACGGGCGTCTCACCGCGCAGGGAGGGCAGGGGACGATGGCCGCGGAGACCTTTGCGCGGCAGATGGACTACCTCCAAGAGCACGGCATGCGCCCGATTTCCCTGCAGGCGTACCTGGACTGGCGCGACGGGCGTCTCAGCCTGCCGACGGGCTGCGTGCTCATCACGCTTGACGAGGCGGACAGGGGGGCGTACGAGGTGGCCTACCCCATCCTGCGCCGCCACAAGTACCCCTACGTGGTGTTCGTGGACGCGCACAACCTGTCGATGGGTGACGCGGAGCACGCCACACTGCCGCAGCTGCAGGAGATGGCCATGCACGGCGCGGAAATCGGCAGCCTCACCATGAACCGACCGGAAAGCTACGAATGGCAGTTCGCCGCAATGTCCGGCGAAAGGGAATTCACTGCGCTGGCGGAGCGTGAGCTCGGCAACTCCACGCGTAGCATCGCCGCCGCGTTCCACACCTGCCGCGCCTTCTCCTACCCACGCGGCGTGGCGGAGGACAACCTCGCACGCGCCCTGCCGCAATACGGTATTCAGGTGGCTTTCGGCGCGCAGGGCGGAGCCTCGCGCAGGAACACCCCCGCCTTCAAGCAGCACCGCTTCATGGTGACGGATCAGGATTCCTTCAACCGCGCCGTGAATTCCGGCTACGTGGAAAAGCCCGCGCCGCCTGCGGATGCGGAATCCCTGCTGGTGCCCGTGGAGACGGACACGCCTGAGCAGCCGCAGCAGCCCGCCGTGGCATTCGAGGACGACGACGTGGCGGAGGAGGTGGACGAGCCGGAAACGGCGGCAACGCCGCAACCCGCGACGGAAGTGGAAGTGCAGGACCCGTACCCGCAGGTGGCTCCCGTCTATGAGAACCTGGGACGCCGCACGCCGGGTGGCGACTGGGTGACGAGCCGCTTCGCCGCGCCTCTCGTGGAACGCGGGCGCACGCGCGTGGCTGTGCTCGGCTACCACAACTTCAGCAACTCCAAGCCCGCCACGGAAATGCGCATGCACACCTCCGAATTCTGCCAGCAGATGCAGTACATCAAGGATGCAGGGCTGAGCGTCGTCACCATGCAGGACTTCCTGGAATGGCTCAACGGCACGCGCCGCCTGCCGGAGCGCTGCGTGCTCATCACCATCGACGACGGCTGGAAGAGCGTGTACACGGACGCCTTCCCCGTGCTGCGCGCGTACGGCTACCCGTTCACCATGTTCCTTTACACCACCTACATCGATGTGCAGGGGGACTCTATGACCGTGCGCCAGATTCAGGCCATGCAGCGCTGCGGCGCCACCATCGGCAGCCACTCCGCCAACCACCTCTACCCCAAGAAGTGGAAGCGCTACGCCATGGAGTCGGAACAATACCTGAACCAGCTGCAGGTGGAGTTCCTGGATTCCCGCGCCCGCCTGGTGGAGCTGTTCGGCAACTGCTCCACCTACTGCTTCCCCGGCGGCTACAACACCCCGCCCATGCTGGACACCCTCGCCGCCTCCGACTACCAGGCCGCCTTCACCGTGGAGGAGGCCAAGGTGGAATGTACGGAGAACCGCTTCCTTGTCCACCGCTATATGGTCTTCGGCACCGACCACAACATCTTCCGCCGCGCCGTGAATTTTGACGGCGAGGCCGGCATCCGCACCACACGAGAGGGCATCCAGGCCGCCCTGCCGCGCGCCATGAAATTCTTCCCGCACGCCTTCCCGAAACCGGAACCCAAGCCCGCGCCGAAGCCGCAGCCCAAGCCCGTGCGCAGGCAGGTGCAGCCCGCTCCACCAGTGCCCGCCCAGCCCCGGCCGGAACCTGTGCCCGTGTCCATCCCCGTGTCCGTGCCCATGGGGGATTTCCGTTGACTTCACGCCGCGGAAAGCCTATAGTGGGGGCATGAGCAATACCGATACTGCTGTTGAAAATCCCTCTCCCTCCCTGCCGTGCCTGACGACGGCGCGCGTGCTTTCCTCCTTCATGGCGGGCATCGCCATCAGCCTGGGCGGAACCGTGTTCCTGCGCGTGAAGGACGCCTTCCCCGGCGGCACGGTGGTGGGTTCCTTCCTGTTCGCCGTGGGCCTGTTCGTGGTGTGCACGCGCAGCTATTCCCTGTACACGGGCAAGCTGTGCTACGTGCTGCACAAGGGGCCGTCCTACGCGGCGCGCCTGCTGCTGATATGGCTGGGCAACCTGGCGGGCTGCATGTTCATGGGCGCCATCGAGAACCTCACCGCCGTCTGCGGGGATGCCGGCATCAACGCCGCCGCCTTGAAGCTCTGCGAGGCCAAGCTCGACAGCGCACCCGTCTCCCTCTTCATCCTCGGCATCATCTGCAACGTCTTCATGTACATCGCCGTCAACGGCTACCGCGAAAACCCACACCAGCTCGGCAAGTACCTCGCCATCATATTCGGCGTCATGGGCTTCATTTGCGCCGGTAGCGAACACAGCATCGCCGACATGTACTACTTCTGCGTCTCCGGCGCCATCTACTCCAACCCCGGCCCCGTCCTCTGGGCTCTCCTCTTCATCTCCCTGGGCAACTTCGTCGGCGGCAACCTACTCCCCGCCCTCGAAATCATCTCCAAGAAGCTCAACTCCGGCCAACAGGACTAGCGGTTGGATTGGGGGGATAAATCCCAAATCCTACATCATTGCCATCCCATACAAACGCTCTCATAGGTTCGCTGCCACCAAATGCCCACCCCACCCCGCGCCGCATGGCGCGCGAACTCTTTCCTAATCCTAATCCTAATCTTAATCCTAATTCCGAGGTTACACGCGGAAATAGCGCAGGGCTGACGCTTCGTTTGTTTTCCCCGCATACACGTACCGCGTACGCAGCAGGGAGGAATCTCGGTGGCCCATCTCTAGCTGCAACGCCGCAAAATTCCTGAAATGCGCGGCGTGGTAGGTGGCGAATGTATGGCGGCAGACATCCTGCCGCCAGGGATGGGCGGTTTCCTTGCTCCACCCCGCCGCCTTGCGCAAGGCCCGCCACCGCTGCACCCAGCGGCGCGGGATGTCATGCCGCAGGGCGTCGATGTTCCCGCAGCGCAGCGGCACCACGCGCCCGCCGCCCGTCTTGCTGGTGGTGGGCCGCACCACCACGCGCTGGTTCTGCCAATCGATGTCGCGTTCAGGATCAATCCGGCTCACCTCCGTGGGGCGGATGCCGCAGTACAGCATCAGGTGCAACGACAACTGCATCTCTTGGTGTTCCGGCAGCTGCGCCGCCGCTTCCAGACGCTCCACTTCCTCAATCGTCAGCGGCTCTATCGGCTTCTCCACCACCTCCGGCACTTCTACTCGCGTGACCGGGTTGGAGTCGCACCAATCGTGCCGAATCGCCGTGGAAAACACCCCGCTCAATATCGCTCGCGCCTTCCGATACTGCGCCGCGCTCCCGCCGAACGCCGTTTCCAGATACCGCCGGCAATCTTCCGACGTAACACTCCGCACCCGCCGCTCCCCCAGCCCCGGATTCATCTTCATCATCCGCTTGCAAAGATACCTGAAATCCACAATCGACCGCGCCCGTAGTCCCTTCCGCTTCCTATCCTCCAGCGCCGTTTCCACGGCCTTGGCAAACGTCACAGTCCTTTCCCGCTTCCTCATTTCCTCTGCCCCCAATCGCACGCACTCCCGCGCGCGCCTAACCCGTCCCCGCCCGCACTCCAAAGCCTCCTTGGCCACCAACGCAGCCTCCAGCACATCTATACCAGTTGACCGCAGCACTTCCAGCGCGGCGCTATCGATTTCGTTAATCTCTTTCGTCTTCATGGCTTCCGTATTCGGTATGGGTAGTCAAGCAGTTTTTTCAAAAATCTTCAATGGCTCGGCACTAAGCCGCATAAGGCTACCGCATGTGGGCAACCAAGGCGTGATAGGGCTGTTCGCTGCGTAGTGTAGCACGCGATAACATTTGAAGCCACGCTGATTGACTGGCATCTTATACCCATACCGAATACGGAAGCCATGAAGACGAAAGAGATTAACGAAATCGATAG
>JAKSOT010000020.1 GCA_024405455.1 Akkermansia sp.
CGCCGGCCATCGGCCTGCCCGTGTCCCAGGCGGTCAAGTACACTCTGACCGCCAGGGCGGGGTATGACGACAACATCAACTCCTCCTACCGCCGCAAGACACCCTCCGTCTACACGGGCGCCAACCTTGGCGCGTCCTACTCGGATTACGAGTCCACCACCAAGACCCATTTCAACGCGAGCCTGGGCGCCACCTACTATTTCAAGCGGGCGTACAGCACCGACCACAAGTGGTTTTCCAACACCAGCGTGAGCGGGGGTATCACCCACAGCTTCAGCGACCGCTGCACGTACAGCCTGAATGCCTCTGTGCGCTACCAGCCGGAGCCGGACTACTCCAACGGCATATCCGCCTCCCGGGCGCATGGAGACTGCTTCAACTGGTCGCTCAGCAATGCCGTCACGCGCTCCATCGACCAGCGGTGGAGTTGGTCCCTGCGCGCATCCTACACCGGCAACTACTACGCGGAGAAGGTGTACAACTACGATGACCGCCAGTACATCCACGGCGGGGCAAGCTTGAGCGTCAAGACCTCGGAGCTGGTGTCGTACAGCCTGAACCTCTCCTACCGCCGCGACATAAAGAAGCGCAGATACGGGTACAATTCCAACAACTTCTACGCCACGCTGGGCACCAGCCGCTCGCTCACGCCCTATTCCAGCATGAACGTGAACGTTGGTGTGCAGCAAAAGCAAATCCGCCATGAGAAGATATGGACCCCCACGGCGCGTGCCGGGTACAACCGCAAGGTGATGGAAGGGTTCAGCATCAGCCTCTATGTCTCCCTGGACAACGAGAATGTGGACACGTACCGCGGCTCGTTCGGCAGCTATCTCTCCAATCCCAGCCTGCGCATGGGATTCAGCGGTTCCTACACATGGTCGCCGGATTTGTCACTTACATTCGGCTGCTCCTACTACACCAGCGAGTATACGCGGGGCGAGGGCGGCATGCGGAGCTACAACAGACACTCCCTCTCCCCGCACGTGGGTGTCTCTTTCCGGATAACCGACAAGATACGCGGCCACATCAGTTATACGCACACTATCAGCAATTCCTCGTACGGATATTACGGAAGCGGCAAAGAATACCACAGGAACAACGCAACCTTCAGCGCCACCTACACCTTCTAAGGTAAGCCCGGCTCGCGCATCTCTCCCGCGCGGGCGCACACCACAATCTAGACATTTATCATGACAGCAAACACAGCTCAGCAGACACAGGGCGAGGCCCTGCTGCACGCACAGGATTATTTGCAGGTTCTCAAAACGCGCTGGAAGGAGGCTTTGCTGGTCTTCCTCCTCGTCTTCGTCAGCTGCGCCGTCATCACCAAGATGATGACCCCGCGCTACACCAGTTCGATGACGGCCGAGGTGATGCCTCCGCGCGAGATTATCAATGTCTCCAACAACAGCATGAACCCCATTAACGCCGTGATGAGCGAAACCGCGTCCTACATGCAGACGCAGTTCGAGATCATGGTGTCTCAGCAGAACCTGATAGCCATAGCGAACAAGCTGGACCTGCCCAACGAGTGGAAGACGGACGAGGTTTCCGCCGCCGGCATGCTTTCCGGCATGATCAAGGTGATGCCGCGCAAGAACACCAACCTGGTGGATATCTCCGTGGAGAACTCTGATCCCCGCGTGGCCCAGCAAATCTGCCAGGCTGTGGTGGATTGCTACAGGGAACTGCGCGAGGAAAAGGAGAACGCCGTCATCAACGAGGCCATCAACAAGCGCTACGAGGTGTTGCGTTCCCGCCAGGACGAGTTGGAGCGCAAGGCGGACGTGGTGCGCCAGTTCATCCGCACAGGCCGCTATATCGCCAACATCTGGAATGAAAACGGCGCGGGAACACCGCAATCCACCGGTGCGGAAGAACGCACCCTGGAGACCCTCAATTCCCAAAAGCTCACCTTGGACTCCGAGATAGCCAACATGATGGTGCACATCGACAAGCTGCAGAACCTGAAGGACGAGGAGTTGCTCAGCTATGTGACCCGCACGGGGCTTCTCACGGCGGAATCCTATTGCTCCGCAAAGGTGCGCGAGCTCAACACCCAGTACAGCAAGGAAGAGGACGAGCGCAACAAAATGCTCCTGATGGGCTACGGGGAGCAGCATCCCGTGCTCCTGCGCCTGGAAGAGCAGCACAGCAGCACGCGCGAGCAGCTGTATGCCGAGCTGCTCGGTATGCGTGACGCCATGGTGGATCAGCTGGATGTCAAGAAATCCGAGAGCAACAGCCTCAAGGAACGGTATGAGGAGGCCAAGAAGCTCTTGAAGGACAAAACCCTTGAAGACCAGAAGGTGAAGAGCGCCCTGCAGGAATATGCAGCGGAAAAACAGAGGTACGACAAGCTGGAGAACGACTACATAGCGGACAAGATGCGTATGCTCGCGCCCCGCGCCTGCATGGAGGTGTACAGCCGCCCGGGCGTGGCGAGCGTGCCCTCCAGACCCAACTACAGGCTCAACCTGATTATCGGCGCGGTGCTCGGCTGCGTCCTGGGCATTATCGTGGCGTTTGTGTTCGACTACTTCGACACGTCCATCAAGACATTGGAGGATGCCGAGCGCGGGCTCGGACTGCCGGTGCTGGGCGTGATACCGCAGGATGCCGGCTTGCTGATCCTGCAGGGCAACTCCAGCCCGGATGCCGAGGCCTACCGCATCCTGCGTACCAACATCGAGCTGAAGAAATCCCTGTACAAGGCCACCACGTTTGCCGTGGTTTCCTCCAACGCAGGCGAGGGCAAGACCACTACCCTGAGCAACCTGGCATACGTGTTTGCGCAGGCCGGCTACAGCACGCTCATGGTGGATGCCGACTTGCGCCGCCCGCGCTTGGCCCGCTACGCAGAGTTGAAGAGCGATGTAGGCCTGTCCAACTACCTGGCGGGCACCAAGGACCTCAAGGAAGTGATTTTCCAGACGGGGATTCCCAATCTCTACCTGTTGCCCAGCGGCCCCATACCCGCCGACCCGAGCGGCATGATAGGCTCTTTCCGCATGGAGCAGCTCATTGCGGAGGTTTCCAAGCGTTTCGACGTGGTGCTGTTCGACTCCCCGCCTGTCTTGGGCGTGAGTGACGCCTCGCTCCTGGTGAGCAAGGCAGATGCCTCCCTGCTGGTGCTGCAGCCCCGCAAGATGCCCCTGAAAGCCCTGCTGCGCACCAAGTTCCTGATTCAGAACGCGGGCGGGCAGGTTATGGGGCTCATCATGAACAACGTGGATATAAGCGGCGATACGCAGTACCAGTACTACACCACCTATTACTCGTATTACAGCAGCGACCGCAAGCGCAAGGAACCCGTTACGCCCGGGCTTGCCGCCGCCACCCGGACCCGGGAGGAGAAAGCCGGAGACGGAGACAAGTTCACCGCATCCGAGGCCGAGAACAAGGGAGCCTCGCCTGAGGAATCCAATGACCTTTACTAACGCATACCCAGAGACATGATGAAACAGATATACTTCTTGCTGGTCGGGGTTCTCGTTTCCCTCGCCTTTGCCACACAGGCCGCGGCGCAGAACGAGGCTTCGGAACCGCGCGCCGTCAAGGGCGGCGCTGTCAATATCACTTTCAAGAACATCCCCAGCGAGGATGCCGGCAACGTGAACGGGCGCTACACCGTGAACCGGGGCGACGGCACCATCCAGCTGCCCTACATTAATGGCCGCACCTCTGTGCTGGGCAAGACCGCGCGCGACATAGAAAACGCCATACGCAGCCAGTACGTTGCCCAGAAAATCTACAAGGATCCCATTGTGCAGGTAACCCTGGGCGCAGCCGAGCAGCAGGCCGAGCTGGACCGCCGCTACGTTCAGGTGACCGGGTATGTGGGAGGCAAGAAAAACCTGCCGTACCGCGAGGGCATGACCCTCATTGAAGCCCTTTTGGATTGCGGCGACATCACGGACTTCGGTTCGCGCTACATCCAAATCACCCGCAAGGGCGTGACCCGCAAGTACGATTATTTCAGCGCCAAGGATCGTGCCATCACGATATATCCCGGCGACATCATCTATGTTCCTCGGCGCTCCATTTGGGAGGGCCGCCCGAGTACGGTGGGACCCTGACCGCGCATGCGCTTTCCGCGGCTCCGGCCTTTCAACGGGCCGGAGCCCGTTTTGTATATGAGAACTTCCATGCCGCAACAGATGCAAGGGCAATTGCCGGTTTTGCTGGTGGACAACTCCAACACCCGCACCAAGTTTGCCGTTTCAGTTGGAGGCAGCCTGCTCCATGACGGAGAAACGCGTTGCCTGCCCACCCGGGGAATGAGTGCGCCCGCTATCCGCGGGCTGATTTCCGGCTGGCGCTACGGGAGGGTTTGCATAAGTTCGGTGGTGGCAGATTCACGCGCGGCTTTGGAAGCCGCCTTTGCGGGAAGCCCCGTCTGTTGGGTCAACGCTGCCGCATGCGGCCCGCTGTTCGCCGAATATGCGGGCGCCGCCACGCTTGGGGCGGACCGCGTGGCCAATGTGCTGGCAGCTGCGGAATACGGGCGTTTCCCCGTGGTGGCGGTAGATATGGGTACGGCTGTGACCTTTGACGTGGTGGGCGCAGGCCCGCGTTTCCTGGGCGGTGTCATTGCCCCCGGGCGGCAGATGATGGTTGATGCCCTGCATGCGCAAACTTCCCTCCTCCCTTTCGTCCATGCCGCGGCCGATCCTTTGCACTGCATTGGCGGAGACACGGTGGAAGCCATGCAGGCGGGGGTGCGTGCGGGATTTGTCGGCATGCTTGAAAACGCCATGCGCGGAATCGAACGCGAGCTGGGCGCCAAACCCTTCTTCATTGCAACGGGCGGCGATTCTCCCGCGGCCGTGCAATGCGTGCCCGGGTTCGATGTTTTGGACGAGCTCCTGACCATGCGTGGAATTGCCTTGGCGGCTGAACGCGCACGCTAGTTTTTTCGGAGTCCCGGCAGAATTTTGTTGCGCGACGCCGGGAAAGCGGATAGAATACGGGTACATTAACTGTCACATCAACCATATGTCAGACACTATTGAATCTCAGGTAAAGGAAATTATCGCCACCCAGCTCAGCGTTGAACCGGAAAAGGTGACCTCGGATGCCAAATTCATCGAAGACCTCGGTGCGGACTCGCTCGACATTGTGGAGCTTGTCATGGCTTTTGAGGACAAGTTCTCCATCGAAGTTCCGGACGAGGATACGGAGAAGCTCAAGTCCGTCAAGGAGGTGGTTGAATACATTGAGCAGCATAAGGCCTAAACGGCCTGGCGTGTGTTTTCCGCAGGCGGTTCCACCGGTATTGGAGGAGCCGCCCTTTTCCTGTGTTGAGAAGGGACAACTTGCATGCATGCCGGAAACATACCGTACGCCATTGCCAATACGGAGGTGCTGTATGTGCCCGACCGGCGCATTGACACCTTTGGCGAGACCCGCTTCAACTTCCGTTTGATCACGGAACCCATGGACGAGGTGGGTGCGGCGCGCGTGCGATCCGGGTGGGTGGAGGCGCACCGTCCGCGCATTGTGCGCCCCGTGCCGCCGGACTCTGTGGAGCTGGAAGGCTTCTCCCCCGCTGCGGCAAGGGTTTTCGACTGGCTGCGCTCCACGGAGGGGCGCATGTGCGCATGGTTCAAGTACGGCTTCCGCTTCAGCCGCTCGGAGGTGCAGGTGGAAACCGTGCATGAAGATTCCCGCGAGGTGGCGGACCGCCTGGTGAAAGACGCCTTGGAGTCCGGCGACAGTTTCCGTGCGGTGATCAAGGGCGTGGATGACGCATGGGAGGTGTCCCTGCTGCGCTTTATGATGGAAATGATCCAACAATCCCATGAAATCAACGCTTTTGATTTTCACCGCCGCGGCCTTATCTAGCGCCATGTGCGCAACTGCGGCGGAACGCTATTCCCTTTGGCCGCGCCGCCCCGCGGAGATAGAGCAGGCCCGCCAGCTCATCAAGGAACGCAGGCCGGATGAGGCTGTGCGCCTGCTCCTTCCCCTGGTGGGCCTGGAGGGAATAGCCGGCCGGGAGGCGCGTCAGCTCGTGGGCGCTGTCAACGCCCCGGTTTACCTTTCTCTCCGCCACCCGGCCGCAGCCGTCTACACGGTGCGGCGGGGGGATCATTTGACCAAGGTGGCATCCTCGCTGCATTGCCCCTACGAGTTGCTCATGCTGCTTAACGGCATTGTGGACCCCAGTGCCATCCATGTGGGACAGAGGTTGGTATACGTCCCCATGCAGCAAAGGGTGGAAATCAACTTGCCCAGGCGGGAGATCACCGTGTGGAACGGCGAGATGCTCGTGTCCTCCTACAACATCACGGGCGCAGAGGAAACTCTTCTCTCGGGCATGGCGGAGCAAGATGCCGCCGTAACCCAACGCGACGGGTATGTGGACGGCTCCAAGGTGCCGGCGTGGTCTCCGCTTATGATTTGCTCCGACCGCCGCCTCACCCTGTCCAACGGCATCATCATTGCGGCTGATTCAAAGGCGGCCGGCCTGACTCTCTGCATGGCGCAGACGGATTTGAACGAGCTCGCCTTGCTGGTCACCGTCGGCACCCCGGTGCATATTGTGAAAAGGGCGGCCGATATTCCGGAGGCGTCGCAGGGGCAAGCCTGGCGGCGTGGAACAATGCCCGGGCAATGCAACGAACCCAATTGCGTCACACTGCTCAAAAAGTCTTCCTTTGCCCGCGTCCATCTGGTAGAATGACGCGGGCACGGCGGCGAGAGTTCCCGTGATAAGAAACCATGACGGATATGAAAGGGGAAAAGCAAATGACCGGAGCGCAGGCCTTGGTGCGCTGTTTGGTGCAGGAAGGGGTGGATGTTGTTTTCGCATACCCCGGCGGAGCCAGCCTGCCCATGCAGCAGGCATTGAGCCATGAACCCGCAATACGCACCATCCTTCCGCGCCATGAGCAGGGAGGCGCTTTCGCTGCAGAGGGCTACGGCCGTGTCACGGGCAGGGTGGGCGTATGCATGTCCACTTCCGGCCCCGGTGCCACGAACATGGTGACCCCCATTGCCGATGCCTGCATGGACTCCATACCCATGGTGGCCATCACCGCCCAGGTGGGGTGCAGCATGATCGGCACCTCTGCCTTCCAGGAGACGGATGTGTTCGGCATGACTGCGCCGCTGGTCAAGCACAGCTACATGATCACGCGTGTGGAGGATATCCCGCGTATTGTCAAGGAGGCCTTTTACCTGGCGCGCACGGGGCGTCCGGGCCCCGTGTTGATTGATGTTCCCAAGAACGTCCAGGAGGCGGAGTTCGTGCCGGATTTCGACGTGGCGATGGACCTTCCCGGGTACAATCCGGAAATCCCGCTGCCGGTGGCGGATTTGGACAAGGCGCTGCCGCTTATCATGGCGGCGCAGCGCCCGGCCATCTATGCGGGAGGCGGCGTGGTGATTGCCGGCGCGGCGGATGCCCTGCGGGAATTCGCCGAGCGCACGCAGATCCCCGTGGCGAACACGCTTATGGGCATCGGGGCCATGCCCGCTTCCCATCCGCTCGCCCTGCACATGCTCGGCATGCACGGTTCCGTGTGCGCCAACAACGCGGTGAACGAGGCGGACCTCGTACTCGCCATCGGCGTGCGTTTTGACGACCGCGTGACCGGGAACATTCACGGCTTCTGCAGGCATGCGCGCATCATCCATGTGGATTATGATGCCGTGGAGCTCGGCAAGAACAAGCGCGTGGACATGGAAATCCGTGCGGACGCCCTGCAGGCGCTCACCCACTGGAACAGGAAACTGGAAGAGCAGGGGGTCAAGCCCCGCCCGTATTCCCTGGAGAACCGCCCCGCGTGGTTCGGCATGATTGACACGTGGAGGGAGCGCTTCCCCATGACCTATGAAAGGCGGCAAGCGGAGATTGTACCGCAGCAGGTGGTGGAGGAGCTCTACCGCCAGCTCAAGGACAGGGATGCCATCATTTGCACCGGCGTGGGCCAGCACCAGATGTTCACAGCCCAGTTCTACAAGTTTGAGGAACCCCGCCGCCTCTCAACCTCCGGGGGGTTGGGTTCCATGGGGTACGGCCTGCCCGCAGCCATGGGGGCCCACGTCGCCTGCCCGGAGAAGACGGTGGTAAACATTGACGGCGACGGCTCCTTCCTCATGAACGTGCAGGAGCTCGCCACCATATACACAGAGCACATGCCCATCAAGTGCATCATCCTGGACAACCAGCACCTGGGCATGGTGGTGCAGTGGGAGGATGTGAAGTATGATTCCAACCGTGCCAACACTTTCCTGGCAGACCCCTCCAGGGAATACGATCCCACCCACAAGACGGAGGAGCTGTTGTACCCGAATTTCCCCGTCCTGTGCGCCGGGTTCGGCATCAAGTGCGAACGCGTGACGGATCCCGCGGCACTTCCCGCCGCCATCGCGCGCATGCTGGAGGCCAAGGAGGCCTATGTGCTGGATGTCATGGTGCCGCATGATGTGCATGTCCTGCCGCTTATCCCGGGAGGAATGACGTACCGGGATGTGCTCTTGGAGCGCATTGCGGGTGACGGCAAGGGCCGTTCCGCATCGGATTTGGGCAAGGAAATCCCATCCGCCCTGTGATTGGAAATTGATATGCAGCAATTGCCAAGCCCATGAATGCCACCGCCATCAGAAACGTCATTGTTGCCATTGTCCTGGTGCTGTTCTGCATCCTAATCGGCTCGTACGCAGCAGAAGACAAGAATGTCTCTGTATTCATGATTGCCGGCATTGTGGGTCTCATTTTCATGGTGATCCTTGGCAGGCGCGCCTGGATTCTCCTTTACTTGTTGCCTCCGCTGGTCGCTTTCCTGCCGCTGGGTATTCTGGAGAGGCTGCCGGCAGGCTTCCTTATCGCCGGGCTCGTGCTGACGTACTGGACCTTGATGTGGATTATGGGCTATGTGCGCTTTAAGTGGAGAACCCTCCCGGCGCTGGATTTCATTGTTCTTGCCGTCTTCCTGTATTACGCGCTCACGTATTACTGGCATCCTGTTTCCATCAATGCGCTCGGTATCGAGGTCGAGTACGTGGGCGGCAAGGAGTACGTCTGGTGTCTTCTGGCCGTTATTTACTACGTGACGCTCAGCTGCATCCCCTGTTCCTACGAGGATTTATACGGCGTGCTGCGTAAAGCCATGTTCCTGGTGGTGGGCACCACCGTGTTTGTAGCCGTATCCGGGATGTTCAACATGGTGACCGCCGGTGAGTTGCAGGAAAATATGGGGAACTCCCGATTCTCCCTGTTTTCGCAGCTTGGCATCGTGGCGTTTCTCATTGCGTTCAGTAAAAAGACGTTCCATGAAATATTGACATCCCCGAAATATATCATCATCATGCTGTTCTGCTGTGCAGCCGTGGTTATTTCCGGTTGGCGTGAAAAGTTGGTGATGTTCGGGGCAATGGTAATAGCCGTCTGCCATATCAAGCGCGAGCTGGCATACCTTGTCTTCATGGGCCTTGCCGTGTACGGCACGCTGTTGTACTTGAGTGAGGAAAAAGTGGTGGAGGAGCATTTCCCCTTCGGCATGCAGAGAACCCTCTCCATTCTTCCCGGCGTGCAAATCAGCGACGAGGTGAGAATAAGTGCCGAGAATTCCTCGGAATGGCGCAAGGTGATGTGGCAGTGGGCCCTGGACCCCCGCACCGGGTATATTGAGGACTATGTCTGGGGAGACGGCTTTGGTCTGGCCGTGGGGGATTTGAACCGTATTAGCGTGTCTCTCATGCGCGGTGCCGTTCAGCGCGGGGACCAGGAGCGTTTCGCCAGCTCCGGAACTTGGCACAACGGCCCTATATTGGCTATCCACCGAACAGGCATCGTGGGCTTGGCGCTCATCACTATCACCTTCCTGTATGGAGCCTTCCTGATTGTCCGCGTGTGCCGCGCCTACAGGGGGTCGCCCATGTTTGTCCTCGCAGTGCTGTTTCTTTGCCAGTTATATGGTGATATTGCGCACTTCTACGTATCGGCGGGGCAAATCCACAGATTCTTTGATGATTTCGTCTATCTGGCGCTTGCCAAGGTGCTGTACTGCATAGGGCGTGAGGAAGGCATCATTGTGCCCGTGTTCTCAAAGGGCCGCTATAACCCCATGCTCATTGCGGAGCAGAAGCGCAACGAGCTCATCCAGCGCGGCCAGCAGGAGAGCATCGCCATTCGCCGCCGCGGTTGATGATGGCTGCCCATTGAAAATGGCACAATGAAAGCCCGCAGGGAAATTCCTGCGGGCTTTGCTGTATGGGATTGAGATTTGTTGGAGGCTCCCTCGAGCCGCCGCCCTTTGCTTAGTGGCGCAGGGAAAGGCGGTTGAGCAGGTCCTTGTAGAGATCCGGCGCGGTGCGCTTGGCGTAGTCCAGCAGCTTGCGGCGCTTGGCCACCATCATCAGCAGGCCGCGGCGGGATGCGTGGTCGTGCTTGTGTTCGGCCAGGTGCTCGGTGAGGTGGGCAATGCGCTTGGTGAGCACCGCCACCTGGAAGCCGGTGGAACCGGAGTCCTTCTCGTTGACCTTGAAGTCATTGACATTGATATCGCTCATAATGCTTGATCTTGTTTAATGGTTGATTTTCGTGGCTGCGGCAATCGACCGACAAGGTGCGAGAATGATAGCACCAAATCCGGCGGATGCAAGGCAAATTTCACGCGCGGTGGAAAATAATGACAGGGAAGGCGCGCAAAGCGGGGCTTTTCTCATTGACCGCGCCGCCCCGCCTGCGCTATACTGGCGGTAAGACTATGGATACCCTTTTGAACATCCTCAACGGCATTTCCGCCCTGCTGAAGGCCGGAGACCTGATGCCGGATTTCACCACGCCGCGGGGCATCTTCTGCGCCATTGCGTGGGTGGCCACGCTGCTGGCGCTGGGCCTGTTCGTCATCTCCTTGTTCGCGGATGCGGACACGGACGGCGACGTGGGTTCCGACGCGGACGTGGGCAACGGCGACACGGGCTTCTTCTCCGTTCGCGCGCTCATCGGCTTCCTGCTGGGTTTCGGCTGGGGCGGATTCGTGAGCATCCAGACCAACCCCAGCGTGCTGGTGGCGGTTCTGGTGGGCTTCGGCGTGGGCGCGGTCATGTTCGTCATTGTGGCGGGCATGATGAAGCTCATCTACAGCCTGAAGTCGGACGGCACGCTGAAGCATGACTCCCTGGTGGGGCTCACGGGCACGGTGTACGTGACCGTGCCGCCGCACGGGGAACCGGGCGGGCAGGTGCAGATAGCGCACCCCAGCCAGTTGCTCACCATCGCCGCCGTGCAGGAGGGTGACACCCCGCTTCCCGCGCAGACCCGCGTGGAGGTGGTGAAGGCCACCACCTACCTCGTCACCGTCCGCCCTCTCTAAAAAAACTCTCCCTTAACCCTGAAATCACCATGACATCAACCATACCCCATGTTATCGCATCTGCGGGCGTCAACGCCTCGCAGGTCGTCGCCATCGTCATCCTGGTCGTGTTCCTGCTGGGCACCATCGCGTGGCTGTTCAGCCGGTACAAGAAATGCCCGTCGGACAAGATTCTCATCGTGTACGGCAACGTGGGCGCGGGGCGTTCCGCCAAGTGCATCCACGGCGGCGCCACGTTCATTGTGCCCATGATCCAGAGCTACGCGCTCATGGACCTGAACCCCATCAACATTGACGTGCCGCTGAAGGGCGCGCTCTCCAGCCAGAACATCCGCGTGGATGTGCCGTCCTCGTTCATCGTGGGCATCAGCACGCAGCCGGAAATCATGCAGAACGCCGCAAGCCGCCTGCTGGGCCGCACGCGCGAGGACATCCGCGACCTCGCCTCGGAAATCATCATGGGCCAGATGCGCGTGGTCATCGCCTCCCTCACCATTGAGGAAATCAACGCGGACCGCGAGAAGCTCATCAAGGGCATCACCGGCGGCGTGGATGTGGAGCTGCACAAGGTGGGCCTCTACCTCATCAACGCCAACATCACGGATATCCGTGACGCCTCCGGATACATCGCCGCCCTCGGCCAGGAGGCCGCCGCCCGCGCCATCAACGACGCCATGATCAAGGTGGCGGAGGAAACCCGCCGCGGCGAGATCGGCAAGGCGGAGGCCCTGCGCGAGCAGACCGTTCAGGTGGCCATGGCCAACGCCGCCGCCGTGGAGGGCAACAACGAGGCCCAGATGAAGGTGGCGGACTCCAACGCCAAGCTCAAGGTGCGCCAGGCGGAGGCCCAGCGCATAGCCGTGGTGGCCGAGCGCGAGCAGGCCGCACAGGCGGAGGCCGCCGGCTACATCGCCAACCGGGAGGCGGAAATGAAGCGCGCGGAACTGGAGCGCGCCACACGCACCGCGGATGAAATCGTGAAGGCGGAAATCGAGAAGCGCAAGATGGAGATTGCCGCGGAAGCCGCCGCAGCCGTCCGCGTGGAGGAGGAGCAGGGCAAGGCGG
Organism: Akkermansia sp.; assembly: GCA_024405455.1. Classification (GTDB taxonomy): domain Bacteria; phylum Verrucomicrobiota; class Verrucomicrobiia; order Verrucomicrobiales; family Akkermansiaceae; genus Akkermansia. The sequence goes on from JAKSOT010000020.1 coordinate 12,396, forward strand.
ATGCACTCGTCAGCGCCAAGGAGGCGGAGGGTACCGCCGCCACGCGCCTGGCCAAGGGCCAGGCGGACGCCCTGCTGCTGCAGAAGAACGCAGAGAGCCAGGGCCTGGAGATGGTGGGCCGCGGCCAGGCATCCGCCATACAAGCCGCATTGGAGGCCAAGGCCAAGGGCTTCAAGCTCATTGTGGATGCCGCGGGGGACGCCAAGTCCGCCTCCGGCCTCCTCGTCACGGAACAGCTTCCCAAGATTGTGGAAACACAGGCGTCCGCCATCCGCAACCTCTCCTTCGACAAGGTGGTGGTCATGGGCGGAGGGGATTCCAAGAGCGGCTCCGTGGGCGGCTTTGTGCAGAACCTGGTCACGGGCACGCTGCCGCTGCATGAGCTGGCGCAGAGCGTGGGCGTGGAGCTGCCGGACTACCTCGGCAAGCCCGCCGCGGCACCCGCCCCGGATTTGGATGACGACACGCCGTTCTGATTGCCGCGCCGCACTCCGGCAATTTCAAATCCCGTTCCGCCTTTACGGAACGGGATTTTTATCGGCCCCGCCGCGTTTGGGCATGGGCAACGCCGCCGTGATGAGCATAGCCGCCCACGCCGCCAGGAAGCGGCTGAGATCCAGGTACAGCCCGCCGCATGCCAGGCGGTACACCACGTACAGCAGCGGCAGCAGCAGGAACGCCACCGCAATGCACCGCCAGCGCCGCCGCATGTACGCCAGCCCGGCCATGCACGCCAGCAGCAGGTACGCGCTCCACACAGTCGTGTTCAAATCGCGCGGATAGGGATAGGTGCGCAGGGTGAGCGCATGCGCGTCCACAGCGGCGGGTGCGGGCGGCGCCAGCAGCTCCGCCAGCACGCATGCCAAGGCGCGCGCGCGGTTCTCGTCCGCGCCGGAAAGGGCCTGCATCTGCTCCTCTGTGGTGGCGGGGGCGGACTGGCACACCACCACGCATTTGCTCTCCGCCAGGGGGATGTTGTCCTGCAGCAGATCAGGGAGGGAAATTTTCTGCGCGCATTCGCCGTGCAGCTCGGTGCAGCCCTGCATGTCCAGCGGCAGGGCGGCGTTGCCGATGCGTATCTGCCGCCCCATTTCAACCTGGATGTCGTCGGCTGAAACGCCGCGCTGCTCCATGGCGAGCCGCAAGGGCAGGGTGGGCACCACCGCACCGTTCCAGCGCGCCAGCAGCGGCAGGTTGCGCGCCGTGGAGGCGTGCGTGGTCGGCTCGTCCTCCAGCCAGTCCGCCGCCCAGCGGAAGGGCAGCTGGTCCGGCGTGTCGGCCAGCGCGTTCGGGAAAGGCTTGTTGGCGGAGGGCAGCCCGGTGGTGGCGCCCTGGATGTTCTGCGCGGGGATGGCGCATTGGGAGAGGGCGCGCGGCGTGGCGCCCGCCAGCGCGGCGGTGCGCCCGCGCAGCCCCACCGCGTGGTGCGGGAACTGCGCCACCATGTGGCACAGCAGCTCGCGCGCCATCGCGCCGCTGTCCTCGTCCCACGCCAGCGGCGCGGAGAGCGCCAGCGCGGTGTAGCCGCCGCGGCGCAGCTTGTCCAGCAGCACGGAAAGCTCCTGCGGGCCGGGTGTCATGCTGGAGAAATTCTGGAAGCAGGTGGCGGCGTCCAGGCTCAGGTACGCCACGGCGGGCGCGGCCTTGGCGGGCGTGGGTAGGGGCGCGGTTTGCGCGTGTTCCTGCAGCACCACCTCCTGGCCCTCGCCGCAGATGCCCGCCACCTCGCACAGCGTGCCGTGGAACGCGCGGTCGAACGCGGTGCAGTGGCACGCGCACCACGCGCCCGCAACGGCGAGCGCGCCCAGCCCCCAGGCCACGGCGGGCTTCCTCAGCAGTCTGTGCAGGAGAGAATGCATAGCGCGGCGGCGTGTGCGGGTGAATCTGCGGGCGTGTGTTCGGCGGCGTGGCGCAGCGCGCGCAGCCCCGGCGGTATCACGTTCAGGTACCAGGTGTTCCCCTGGTTGTAGCCTATGTTGCCGTATGCGCCCAGGGCTTGCATGAGACGCTGCATGGCGCAGGCGTGGTAGACATCCGCGCGCCACTCCAGCCCGCTGATGTCCAGCCACAGCTGCAGCAGCTCGTCGCGCTCGTCGTCCGCAAGCTCCATGTACGGGTCGTACAGCAGGGATGCCAGGTCGTACTCCCAGCGCCCGGCGCGCATGCCTTGGAAATCGATGAGCCACGCCGCGCCCTCGTGCAGCATGATGTTCTGGCTCTGGCAGTCGCGGTGCACGGGCACGCGCGGCAGCTCCGCCAGCCAGCGCGCCATCGCATCGGGCGCCTCGGCATCCATGAACGCGGCAGCGTTGCGGCCCAGGTGGCGCGCCAGCAGGTGCTCCGCGAAATACCCCTGTTCCCAGCGGTACAGCGCGTGGTCGAACGGCGGCTGCATCTCCCAGTCCGGTTGCAGGCGGTACAACGGCGCGAGCGTGCGCAGGGCCTTTTCGTAGGCGTCGATGCGTTCCGCGCGCCCCGCGTGCTTCATGCTCAGCAAGTCAACCCTGCCCAAATCCTGCACCAGGCACGCGCCGCAGCCGTTGCCCAAATCCGCCTCCGCCAGGATGGCGGGCACGCGCAGCCCGGCGGCGGCCAGCCCGTGCGCGGCGGGAAGGAAGGAGTTGTTGTCCGCGCGGGCATCTGTCCAGTAGATGCCCAGCACACCGCTGCAGCGCGCAATGCAGCGGCCAGACGCCCCGCCGCTCACTGGCTCGAAGGCGCAGGTGTCGGCATCCGCGCAGCCGCGTTCGCGCAGCAGGCGGCGCAGCGCATCCTGCGCTTGCTGGGGTAGGGGGGGCATCAGTCCACCTTGAAATACTTCATGCCGTCATCCTTGGGGATGGGCTTCTCCGCCGGCTTCTCCGGGTCTGCGGCGGGTGCGGGTGCCGCCGCGGGCCTCATGTCGGCCTTGGCGGGTGCCGGCACCGGCTGTGAGACGGGTGGCGCGTTGAAGTACGTGGGCGTGCCGGCCGGCTGCTTGGCCGCCTTGGGCTTCTTGCGCGGCATCGCCACCGGCACGGCAGACGAATCCGCGTGGAACACCAGCTTCTCCAGGTGCAGGACGGCCTCCACCAGGATCCAGATGGTGATGCCCGCCGCCAGCGGCCACGCGGCTTCCGCCAGGCCGTGGATGAAGTTCATGTAGCCCATCGCCTTGGTCACGCCGCCCGCGTACGCCAGGATGTTCACCACCCCGCAGAACGCGAACAGAGCCGCCACAACCCTGCCGACTATCACTGCTATGTACATAACACGCGGAGTATAGCAAATCCAATCCCCCTCTGCAAGCGGCTTGTGCCCCGCTCGGAATTTTCCTAATCCTAATCCCAAATTGAAAGGCCCGCCGTTCCCGGCGGGCCTTTCATTGGAGCATCCCCATGCGGATTCGAACCGCAGTTCTATGACTGAGAATCATATGTCCTAACCCCTAGACGATGGGGACATGGATACTCGCGCTGCGTGGCAGCAGGAAAAAAATACCAGAATGCGCGCGCTTGTCAAGGGAATTTCCGCGTGTGCGTGTCATTTTTTTGCGGCGGCGCAACCGCCCTGCCCACGGGCGATAGCGCGGATTCCCGCATGGCGGCGCGGCAGAAAGGGCTTGCCAACCCGCCCCGCGCGCGCTATCATGAGGCGCCCGCGCGAGTTCGCGGCCCCACCGTTATGGAATTCAACTTCACCACCTGCGCAGCCATTGCCATTTTCCTCGTGGTGTATGCGTTCATCATCTCGGAGCGCATCCACCGAACCGTTATCGCCCTCTTGGGCGCCGTCTTCATGGTCGTCTTCGGATGCGTCACCCAGGAGGCCGCGTTCAAGGAGTTCATCGACTTCAACACCATCGCCCTGTTGACGGGCATGATGATTCAGGTGTACGTGCTCAGCAAGACCGGCCTGTTCAACTTCCTGTCCATCTGGGCGGCCAAGAAGACCCGTGGCAACCCGATGGCGCTGCTGGTGGCGCTCTCCATCCTGGTGGCGGTGTGCTCCGCGTTCCTGGACAACGTGACCACGGTGCTGCTCACCGTGCCGCTTACCTTCACGCTGGCCAAGGACCTCAAAATCTCCCCCATGCCGTTTGTGATTGCGCAGGTGCTCGCCTCCAACATCGGCGGCACCGCCACCCTCATCGGCGACCCCCCCAACATCATGATCGGCAGCGCCGTCGCGGAAATCGACTTCATGTCGTTCATCTACAACCTCACCGTGCCGTGCGTGATTTCCTTCATCGTGACCGTGGCCATCCTGCTGTTCATCTACCGCAGGCAGCTGGTGGCGGCGGAAGAGGACCGCAAGGTGGTGATGGACATGGAGCTCAAGGGGCTCATCGTGAACCCGGGCCTCATGCACAAGTGCCTGTTCACGCTGGGTATCACCATCCTGCTCTTCTGCAGCCACAGCGCCTTCCCGGACTGGAAGATCGAGCCGGGCGGCATCGCCATGCTCGGCGCCTCCATCCTCCTCCTGCTCGTCATGGCCAACAAGGAGGAGAAGATTGTGGAGGCCCTCTCCAGCGTGGAATGGGCCACCATCTTCTTCTTCGTCGGACTCTTCGTCTTGGTCGGCGGTCTGGAGACACAGGGCGTCATCAAGGCCATGGCCCAGGGCGTGCTGGACATCACCCACGGCGACATCACCGCCGCCACCTACTCCATCCTCGGCCTCAGCGCCGTCATGTCCGCCTTTGTGGACAACATCCCCTTTGTGGCTACCATGATTCCCCTGCTCAAGGACATGGGAGCCACCGCCGGCTGGGACTTTGCCACCATGGAGCCCCTGTGGTGGGCGCTTTCGCTGGGAGCCTGCCTTGGCGGCAACGGCACCGTCATTGGCGCCAGCGCCAATGTGGTGGCCCTCTCCCTTGCCCGCAAGCACGGCATGCATGTCAGCTTCATGCAGTATTTCGTGGTGGGCTTCCCGCTGATGCTGCTTTCCGTGGTGATTTCCGGCGTGTTCCTGTGGGTCGAGTTCCTGTAGGGACGGGAGGAGGGGAATAGGCGTGCGACCCTGCACGCCTTGTATGACACAACCTGCGGTTGCGGGTCTGTGGGGGTGGGTGTTAGAAGTGGATTGTGCAGGGCAACTACCCGAGTTCACTCCCTGTGCAACCCAACCCCATTATTAACCCAAACTATTGATACCACTATGGATAAAAGTAAAACAGAGATTGTGTTGGTCATTGACAAGTCAGGCTCCATGTCCTGCTTGCGCCAGACGGTGATCGAGTCCGTCAACGCGTTCCTCAAGGACCAGAAAGACTGCGAGGGCACCGCCTCCGTCACCATGTACGCCTTCGACGACGAGGTGATGGTGATGCAGGAGTGCCGCCCCCTGGAAAACGTGCCGGAGCTCACCCGCGAAAACTACGACCCCGACGGCTGCACGGCCCTGCTGGATGCCGTGGGCACCGCCATCGACGATACGGGCAAGCGCCTGGCCGGCCTGCCGGAGGAGCAGCGCCCCGGAAACGTCATCATCGGCATCATGACCGATGGCTTCGAGAACTCCTCCCGCCGGTACAAGTGGAAGGACATTGCGGACCGCATCGCGCACCAGAGGGAGAAGTACAGCTGGCGCTTCATGTTCTTCGGCGCCGGCATGGATGCCATCGAGGTGGCTTCCAAGATGAACATCGACCGCGCCGACAGCGTGACCTGGGATGCAGGCGACGCGGACGAGGTGCATGCCGTGATGAGCTCCCAGAGCCGCCGCGCGAAGGCCTGCCGCAAGGTGTCCATGGGAACCGCCAGCTATGCCGTCCGCCAGGACGCCTGCCGCAGCCTCTCCGCCCTGATGGACGAGGAGCGTGCGCGAATCAAGAAAGGCAAAAAGGGCGGGAAATAACCCCTCCGCCCAACTACCCGCCCATGCCCCGCGGCCACCGTTGCGGGGCGTGTGTTGCCTCTTGGCCTCCGCGCGCAAGAAAATGCTTCACATGGCGGGGGAAATCTGGTAGATTGGTGGGCGTGTGGGAACGGGCGCCTTTGCCCGCCCCGCGCGCTACACCAATCCAATATCTAGCACCATGCGCGTTATCATCGAACCCGATTACGACAAGCTGTCCGCCTGGGCCGCCGACTACGTGGCCAAGCGAATCATCGAAGCCAACCCCACGCCGGAGAAGCCCTTCAAGCTCGGCTGCCCCACGGGGTCTTCACCCCTCGGCCTCTACCGGGCCCTCATCAAAAAGTACGAGGCCGGCGAACTCTCCTTCGAGAACGTCGTCACCTTCAACATGGACGAATACGTCGCCCTGCCGGAGGAACACCCGGAGTCCTACCACTCCTTCATGTGGACCAACTTCTTCTCCCACATCAACATCAAGAAGGAGAACGTGCACATCCTCAACGGCAACGCTCCCGACCTCAAGAAGGAGTGCGAAGACTACGAGAAGGCCATCGTTGAGGCCGGCGGCATCGACCTCTTCATGGGCGGCGTGGGCCCGGACGGCCACCTGGCCTTCAACGAGCCCGGCTCCTCCCTCACCGCCCCCACGCACATCGAGGCCCTCACCACCGACACCATCATCGCCAACAGCCGCTTCTTCGACAACGATGTGAACAAGGTGCCCAAGCAGGCCCTGACCGTGGGCATCGGCACCGTGATGGCCGCCAAGGAGGTTCTCCTGGTCTGCAACGGCCACCACAAGTCCCGCGCGCTCGCCCACATCATCGACGGCAGCGTGTCCCACAAGTGGACCGCCTCCGCCCTGCAGATGCACCCCGCCGCCATCATCGTGTGCGACGAGTCCGCCTGCGGCGAGCTCAAGGTGGATACCTACAAGTACTACCTGGACAAGGAGCGCGACAACCTCATCTAACGAACCCTTGTCCCGGAACAAAACATCCCCGCCCGCTGCATAGCGGACGGGGATGTTTTGTTGGAGAGCGAGGGACGCGCGCTCCGCGCGCGCGAACTTTCCCAATCCCAAATCTAAAATCCCAAATCCCCAATCCAAAATCGAACCACCCCGTGTGTGGGCGCAAAACGCCCGCCAAAAGCACATTTGAGCGGGGATTTTTATGCACACCCCTGCCGTGGTATGATAAGGGGGTAATCAACAGCCCCGCATATTTTTCAATTTCCCGCTTCGCCGGACCGGGCATCCAGCTCGGTCATGACTTGGCTGATTGCGAAGAGCGGGATGTCCAGGATGGCGCATTCCCGCGGGTGCCCCAGGGAATCCGTGTACGGGTAGGGGTTGCGCTCGTAGCCGTGCATGGAGGCGCGGGCGATGGCGACGGGGGAGAAGCGGCGGCAATAGCTGCGCAGGCTCTTGGCGGTCAGGTTGCGCTCCGCCTTGACTTCCAGCGGCACCACGCCGCGCGCGGTCTCCAGCAGGAAATCGATTTCCGCCTGCGATTTCTCCGCCAGCCAGAAGTAGGGCTCCTGCGCGCATTCCGCCAGCAGCTGCTGGTGGACGTACTGCTCCGTGAGCGCGCCCTTGAACTGCTTAAACACGCCGTTCCTCTCCACCACCACGGCGGAATCCAGCTTGGATTGCGCGGCCAGCAGCCCCACGTCCAGGTGGTACAGGCGGAATTGCGCGTCCTTGTTGCCCGCCAGCGGCAGCTCCGGCTTGCGGACGTTCCACGAGGTGTGCAGCAGCCCCGCATCCAGCAGCCATTGGATGGGCGTGCGGTAGGCGGCGGATTTGGCCCCCTTGACCACCTCCGCCAGCACGAAGCGGCGGTTGTCCGCCAGCTGCGTGGGCACGGAATCCCACACCGCGGCAATCCGCGGCTGGTCCACCCCCGGCGCGTGCTTGCTGAAATCCGAGCGGTAGTCGTCCAGCAGGGAGAGCTGGACCTCGCGCACCTCGGTGAACTGCCCGGTGTTCAGGTAGGCGTTCACGGCCTCCGGCATGCCTCCGATGTAGTAGTAGTACCGCAGCATGTCCTCGTAGGTGTTGCGGAAGCGCATGATGGTTTCCCTGTCGCGTTGGCGCAGCAGCTCCACAAAGCGCCCGTTGCCCGTGGCGGTCAGGAATTCCGTGTAGCTGAGGGGGTGGAGCATCAGGCGGTCCACCTTGCCTACGGGGAATCCCACGCCGTGGTGCAGCTCCACGCCCAGCAGGGACCCCGCGGCGATGATGTGCTGCTCCCGCGCCTCCTCGCAAAAGTATTTCAGCGCGGTGAGCGCGGCGGGGCAGTCCTGTATCTCGTCCAGGATAATCAGCGTCTCGCCCGCCTCCACCGGAACGCCCGTGGACAGCTGGATCTCGTTCAGCAGGCGCTTCACGTTGAAGTCCCGCCCAAAGGTCTCTCTCAGGGCCGCATCCTTGTCGAAACGTACATACGCCATCCAGCGGTAGTGCCTTTTGGCGAATTCCTGCGCCAGCCAGGTCTTGCCGACCTGCCGTGCTCCCAGCAGGAGCAGGGGCTTCCGTCGCGGGTTGTTTTTCCACGCTTCCAGCCTGGTGATGCCGTTTCGTTCCATGGTGTCTCCTTTCAGAAAGCATGCTACTCCATAAATTGCTGAATGTCAATAGTAATTTTCCAAATTCGAGGGAGATTTGGTGTAATTTCTTCCCAAATTCGAGGGAGATTTGGCGTATTTTCTTCCCAAATTCGAAGGAGATTGCTCAAAAAGGGGCGCAGAACGCCCGCCTTTCTATCACCCCTCCCGCACGGCAAAGGGGATGTTCCTCAATTCCGCGTTCTCCATGTGCAGTCCGCCCACGATGGCGCGCAGCACCTCCAGGGAACCTGCGGCGTCGAAGAGCGCATCGTGCCATTGCCGCCCCGGTACGAGCGCGGACACGCGTTCCGAGATGCACAGGGCATCGCACACCACGGAGAGCGAGTGGTCCTGCAGGGTGGGCATGGCTTGCCGCGCGAGGGCGAGGGTGTCCAGCCAGGGGCCGAACCCGTGGCCGGGGAAGGCGCGCAGGAAGCGCATTTCCGTGGCGGGGTTGTGGCCCACCACCACGCAGCCGCCCAGCAGGCGCTTGATTTCCGGCCAGAGCGCGGAGAACGGCGGCGCGTCCTTCAGCGTGGCGGCGGTGATGCCGTGCAGGCGCGATGCGCTCCAGCGCACGGGGTGCTCGCACGCGATGTAGGAGGCGTAGCACTCCGGCTGCGGGTCGTACAGGGAGTTGACGCGCACGATGCCCACCTGCACGGGGCAGTCGGTCTCGCCGGGTGCGGCGCCGGCGGACTCGAAGTCGATGGCGGCGTAGGCGAGCTGGCCGAGGGTGCTCATGCAAAGAAGGCGGCGCGCTCCTTGATTTCCCGGCAGAGGGCGTCGTAGTCGCAGGTGAGGAACTTGCCGTCGCGGTAGAGCTCGCGCCCGTCCACCACGGTGAGGCGGTTCTCCAGGCCGGTGGCGGCGTAGACGATGTTGGAGACGATGTGGTGCACGGGCTGCATGTTGGGCGTGGTGAGGTCCAGGGCGATGAAGTCCGCGCGCATGCCGGGTTCCAGCACGCCGATGAGGGGGTCGTGCATGGCGGCGGAGCCGCCGCGGGTGGCCATGTCCAGCGCCAGGGTGGCGGGGCATGCGGTGGGGGAGAGCTGGTCCACCTTGTGCAGGAGGGTTGCCACGTACATCTCGCGGAACATGTTTTGGGCGTTGTTGCTGGCGGGGCCGTCGGTGCCGAGCGCCACGTCCACGCCGCCGCGGATCATCTTCTCCACGGGGGCCACGCCGCTGGCGAGCTTCATGTTGGAGGCGGGGTTGTGCACGGCGGCGCAGCGGTTTTCCGCCAGCAGCTCGATATCGTGCTCATCCACGTGCACCAGGTGCGGGAAGGTGGAATCCGGCTGCAGCAGGCCCAGGCTTTCCGCATACGGCACGGGGCGCATGCCGTGCTCCTTCAGGCAGGTTTCCGTCTCCGATTCCGTTTCCGCCAGGTGCATGGCGAAGATGGCGCCGTACTCCTGCGCAATGGCGTGCGCCTCCTGCAGCAGCTCCGGCGTGGTGGTGTACGGCGCGTGCGGGGTGATGGCCTGGCGCAGGCGCGGGTGGTTGCGGCACCGCTCCGCCTGGGCGGCCATCAGCTCACGGTAGGCGGCCATGTCGGCAAAGGCCAGGTTGGGGAAGAAGCGCGTGAGGTTCTCGCCGATGATGCCGCGCAGCCCGATGCTGTCCGCCGCGCGGAACACGGCGTCCGAGTGCATGTACATGTCGAAGAACGAGGTGGTGCCGGTGCGCACCATCTCCGCCAGGCTGAACAGCGCGCCGATTTCCACCATCTCCGCCGTGAGTTTCGCCTCCGCGGGGAAGATGTCCTGCGTCAGCCAGTCCATCAGCGCCTTGTCGTCCGAGAACCCGCGGTACAGGCTCATCGGCACGTGCGTGTGCGCGTTCACCAGGCCCGGCATGATGACCGCGCGCCCCAGCTCCGTGAGCTCGGCGTCCGGGTACATGTCGCGCATCATGTCGGCGTGTCCCACGCAGGTGATGGTGGCGCCGTCGATGCCCACGGCGCCCTTTTCAATCACGTCGCGGGCGTTGTTCTGGGTGACTACATAGTCTGCGGTGTAAATGTGCATGGTAGGGAAAAGAGAGGATTTACCAATAGAGGATGGCACAGGCCAGCACGGCCGCGCCGTAGAGCGTGCCGAAGAGCGCGATGCCCTTGAATACGGCGGGGTGCGCGTTCAGCCACGCCGCCCAGTCGCGGAACAGGTGCGGCTTGGCCACCCAGAACATCGCCACCGTGAGCGCCGGGTACCACCAGATGGGGATGAGCAGCCGCGTCACGGGGACCTTCAGGAACGCCGCGGAAAGCGGCAGCAGCGCCGCCAGCAGCAGGAACAGCCCCAGCGCGCGCGCAAACAGGTGTTCCTTCGCCATGGAGGCCAGCACAAACCAGATGACCGGGCACAGGATGAGCAGCCACCCGCGGAAGCTGTCGAACTCGTACAGCGGCATGCACAGCGGGTTCCAATCCGCCTTGAACAGCAGCGCTGCTATCCACAGGAAATCCACCCCCAGCAGCACCGCGCCCGCCTTGTACGCCGTGTGCGCGCGCCCAAGCGCCTGCAGTGCCGCAGTCGGCCGTGCCAGCCCGTACACGTGCAGCAGGATGAGCACCAGGCCCATCACCACCCCCGTTCCGCACAGCGGCAGCTTCTCGTAGATATGGATGGATTCTTCGTACATGCGCTGCGCGTATTATACACGCCCCCGCGCGAAAGGGAAGCAAAAAGGCGGCCCATGTGGGTCTACACTTGCGAAGCGCGCGAAAAATGTTGACACCCAATACCCGCCTATGCTACTAAGCACCTTGTCCGCCTTCTGGAAGCAAAAAGCTTTTTTGCCAGGCAAGGGGGCGGCGGCGTGCGTTACCACCCATCTTTATCATGATATTCCTCATTTTGTTTTTGCTGATCGCTTGTGCTGTCTGTTTCCTGTTCCGTCTGAAAGCGGATGATTCCTTCCCCGGTGAATTGGATTACACGGTCGCCAAATACATGAAAACGATCCTGATGCTTGGAGTTATCATTCATCATTTAGCTATATTTGCCCTTGACACAGACCCTTCCTCCGTATGCTTCGCTTTCCATAAGTTGTTTAAGGTATCGGGAGCTTATATATGTGCCGCATTTTTCTTTTTTAGTGGGTATGGACTCCTTTATTCGATATCCAATAAGAAAGATTATCTCAAAAGGATGCATATACGAATTTTATCGATTCTCATTCCATATATCATCGCCAATGTTATTTACGCCGGTATTCACTTGAACAGCATTTGCTCGTCGTTTGAGGGAGAATCGTTCATTGATCTAATCCAATGCTTTTTATCGTCGATGTGGCGATTGGAAAGCAGTGGTTCCACCCTTGTCCTATTTGGGTGGTTTATTGATCAGATGATACTGTTATATATAATCTTCTGGATAACGAATAAGCACCTGACGATACTGAAAGCGATTATTGTTCAGACTATACTTTGTGGGTTAATAATCGTCATGTATAAGCAAGCGGGATGGGGTGGCTGGAGATACGATTCCTTAATGGCGTTCATGGCCGGACAAATATATTGCTACGCCGTCCTGTCGAAGAGATGTCCGAGATGCTTCCGGCTCTGTGCTTTCACACTTGCCATATGCGCCTGCGCATACACCTTGCTGAAGCTTCAGTACGTCCCTGAACCGTACATCTTGGGTAGCGTGCTGGCTTGCCCCATCGTTGCAATTCCTTTTATCATCAGTCTAACGGCATTTAAGTCAAAGACTATTAAAATTGCTGATTTTGTCTCGTCTTTTTCCCTTGAGGCCTATTTGTATCAAGGCGTTCTATTCGCGCTGTGCGCAAATCTGCACACGAATACGGTGGCTTGGAGTTTATGTATTTTGCTTGGCTCGCTTTTGGTAGGCTATGTTATGCACCTGGTTGGGGTGAAAGCCTTGCAGCTTTTGTTATCCAAATTGCCAATTTCATTAAGGGTTCAATGACCCGAGACAGCTGTATAACCTCCCGTAGGCCTCGGCGTCCTGTCTCGGCGTAGCCTTGGCGAAGACGGGTCCGGGCGTTTTATAAAACTCACCACCAGGCCTTGAAATCGATGTCTTTGAAGCTCTGGTCTGTTATTTGGATTCTTCTGTAGGTGTATGGATGCTTGTCGTTGATGAAATACGGTTCGCCGTCTGCACGGCTGTGGTTGCAGACAAGGTATATGGTATCGCCTTCCCATACAAGCATCATGTACCATTCATCATCGTCTATGTCACCCATGACTATCTTGCCGTCGCAGGCCATATAGCACGGTGTGTCTTGGGGTATGGTTCGAGTATCGGGCGCCGTCGTGTTTTCGTAGGGACAGCGGTACGTGAGGCGGATGGCAGGTGTATCCTTGCCGATGCCGACGATCGCTTTTTTCTCGGGATGCTGTTTATCGCGCCAGACCACATGTGCGTCCAGGCTCTTTCGAGGGAACTGAACGGACTTGGAACCTGGAGCCGAAAGAACAGCCTTGATGCCGCAAATCTCCTTGCTGTTGTCACTGCAACCAACAGCCAGGCATGCAAGCGTTGCCAAGGAGGCAATTTTAATGAAAAAGTTCATTTTGTCGGATATTGGGGGTGTATTTCAGGCGAGCGCATGGGCTTCCCTATACCCCATTATAGCCACCAAAAGGGCAAATGTACGACAAAAAACGATTTTTTTGCAAAAAAGGCTCGGAGCGGGTCAGGCGTTGGCGCTATTCCTCCTGGAGCTCGCGGAGGAGTGCCTCCGGCCCGGGCGCGTGGCCTGTGAAGGCTCGGAAGAGCTCATCCGCCGGCCGGGAGTCCCCCTGGGAGAGGATGGCTTCCCGGTAGGCATCCGCGGCGGCGGGATTGAGCAGGCCCTCGTCGGCATAGCGTGAGAAGGCGTCTGCCGCGAGCATCTCCGCCCACTTGTAGGAGTAGAAGCCGGCGGCATATCCGCCCAGGAAGCAGTGGTTGAGCGTACGCATGGGGGATCGGGGGCAGGGACCCTCATAGGGATAGCGCGTCTCCGCCACCACGCCGCGGCTGACCTCGTCCAAGTTCTTGTCCTGGAACATGGAGCCGTATTGCATGTGCATGAGCAGGTCCAGGCGGGCGGAACCCAGCTGGTGGATCTTGTCCGTGGCGCGCATGAAGCGCTTGGCGGCAATGAGCTGGCCCAGCAGGGCGTCGGGAATCGGCTCGCCGGTCTCATGGTGCCTGGCGATGAGTTTGAGCACCGCGGGGGACCACACCCAGTACTCGTTGAGCTTGCTGGGCAGCTCCACGAAGTCCCAGGCCACGTTGCAGCCGTTGTGGGACTGCATCTCGGTGTCGCTGAGCAGGGCGTGCATCAGGTGGCCGAACTCGTGGAAGAGCATCAGCACCTCCGTGTGGCTGAGCAGGGCGGGCTTGCCGGGGGCGGCGGGCTTGAAATTGGTGCAAATGGTGGCCAGGTGCGGGCGGTGGGGCTGCCCGCCTGCCGCGGGTTCACCGCAGGTGAGCGTGTCCTGCCAAGCCCCGGAGCGCTTGCCGGTGCGGGCGTAGAGGTCCATGTAGAAGGAGCCGAGGTGGTGTCCGGTGCGGGTGTCGTATACTTCGAAGAGGCGCACATCCGGGTGCCACACCTCGGCGTTGGGCTGCTCCCTGAATTCCAGGTTGAACATGGTGGCGGCCACGCGGAACAGGCCGCGGATGGTGGCGGAGACCTCAAAGTACGGGCGCAGGGATTCGCTGTCGAACTGGTATTCCTTCAGCTTGAGCAGGCGCTCGTAATACGATTCGTCCCAAGGCTCCAGCTGCTGCATGGGGTGGCCCTCCCGTTGAGCGGCGAAATCCATCAGGTGCCGCGTCTCGCGCTCGAACTCCGGCTTGAGCCGCGCAATCAGGTCGTCCACGAAATCCAGGGCGGTCTGGCCGTTCCCGACCATGCGGTGGGCGGTGACCATGTCCGCATAGTTGGCAAACCCGCTGAGCTCCGCCAGCTCTTGGCGCAGCAGCATGATTTCCGCAATGACGGGTGCGGTGTCGAAGCGCCCGCAGCCCACGGTTTGGCGGCCCTCCCACATGAGCATGCGAGTGGCGCGCACGGAGCAGCGGGCCTGCACCTCCGCCGCGCTGCAGGCGCCGCCCAGGGTCACCAGCCACTGCGGTTGCCCCTCTGTGCCGAAGCCCTTCTCACGTGCCAGTGCGGCGGAGTGCTCCAGCCAATCCTCCGGCATGCCGGCCAGTTCCGCCTTGTCGGTGAACACGTGGCTCCATGCCTCCTTGGCATCCATGAGCAGGCCGTTGTACTGCATCACCAGCTTGCCGATGCGCGCCTCCACCTGTGCCTTGCGGGCCTTCTTTTCGGCGGGCAGGTCTGCGCCGCTCTCACGGAACTCATCGCACACCTGCCGGACATAGCGCTGCTTGGCGGGAGAAAGCCCGGCCACCCAGGGCTGCGCGGCCGCGTGCTTGACCACCGCCCACAGGCGGTCGTCTGCGGTGATGGAGGCGCGGAAGGCGGCCAGCTCCGGTGTCATTTTCTCCTGCAGGGCGCGCAGGGCAGGGGAATCCATGGTGGCGCCCAGGTTCAGCATCATCTGTTCCGGCGTTCTCAGCGCGAGCCCTATGGACTCGTAGGCGCGGAAGACGTTTTCGAAAGAGGCATCCTCCGGCTTGACGGAGCGGATGGCATCCATAATGTTGCGCGCGTGCGCCATGGCGCTGCGCAAATCAGCCTCCAGCTGCTGCGGGGTGAGCAGGGACCAGCGCGGGTATTCCTGCCACGCGCGGGCAGGGTGTTGCGCCGTTTCCGCGGCAGGGCTCATGGGGGGCTGTGCCCCGTACAGTGCGGCCCCGGACATGCCGGCAGCCAGCGCCAGACTAAGTGTCACCGTTGCCTTCATCTTGCGTTTTTGTGTTCCCCGTCAGTGTACCATTCCCCCGCGCCATTGGCAAGGCTGCGGAAAAGCCTTGAGGCGTGCCTGGCGCGGTGGTACACTGCAAGGAATATGGTGATACGGACAGAACGGCATGATGAACACAGGCAGGTGGAGGAACTCGTGCGCGAGAGCTTTTGGGATGTGTACCGCCCCGGCTGTTGGGAACACTACGTGCTGCACGTCCTGCGCGGACACCCCGACTATGTGCCGGAGCTGGCGCTCGTGGCGGAGGAGGACGGTGTGCTCATCGGCCAGATCGCCTTTGTGAGAACAACCCTGGCCGCAGACGACGGACGCCGCATCCCCATCATGACCATGGGCCCCATCTGCATTGCCCCTGCCTACAAGCGCAAGGGGTACGGCAAAAAGCTGCTGGAGGAAGGCATGAGGCGTGCAGCGGCCATGGGCTGCGGCGCCCTCTGCTTTGAGGGGAATATCGCCTTCTACGGCAAGAGCGGCTTCACCTGCGCCTCATCCTTCGGGCTGCGCTACCACGGGCTGCCGGAGGGGGCGGACAGCTCCTTCTTCCTTTGCAGGGAGCTGATACCCGGCTATCTCAAAGGCATCACGGGAGAATACGCCACGCCCGCCCCCTACCTTGTGGACGAGGCGGATGTGGATGCCTACGACCGCCTATTCCCGCCCAAGGAAAAACACCGCCTCCCCACCCAAATCTTCTGAGGCATGTGCCGGG
>JAKSOT010000021.1 GCA_024405455.1 Akkermansia sp.
CTCGGTCGCCCGCGCGTCCAGCTTCCTGGCCAGCTCGGTGTCGCCCTCCTGCCGCGCGCGGTCGCAGGCCATGATGAGCAGCTCCACCGTGCCGCCCAGGTACGCGGCGGCGAATTCCTCCAGGTCCGCGCGGAAGAGCGGGCTGTCCTTGAGCTTGGGCGCGGCCTTGGCCAGGGTTTCGATGCCCTTGAAGTAGTCCTTGTTGGAGTTGATGCTGCCCTTGTTGGCGGCTCCGGCGCCGCGCAGCCAGTTGTAGTACGGATGGTCCGTGAACGTGCCGTACACGGACTTGCACATGAGCGCCCAGAACTCCTCCACCTCCCTGGGACAGGATCCGTAGCGGCAGGTGGAGTAGTTTTTCAGCCACGCGGCGAGGTCCATCTGCTTCTGCGACCACGCGGCGTCGCTCACCAGCTCGTAGACGACCTGGTTGTTCTCGATGCCCTCCGGGGCCATGCCGTGGCCCGCCAGGCGGCCGCGGTTGGGGGAGTTAAGGGCCTCCAGGTGGCCGTTGGCGTAGAATTCCAGCACGCCTGTGTGGCCGCACTTGCCGCCCATGTTGGGGATGACGCTGTAGATCCACTGCTTGTTGTAGAAGCCCTTGTGGAAGTCCCAGTTCACGCCGTTGTGCCAAAAGTGCTTGTTGTAGTCCACGGCCTCGTCCAGCAGCATCATCTTGTCGTCCGGCACCTTGCTGATGAGGGCCGCCAGGCTGCGGGAATCCCAGATGTGGCGCTGGAACCCGAACATCCAGCCCTGCATCATCCACACGGCGTCCGGGTTGGCCGCGGCTATGGAATCGTACACGGCGCGGCCGTAGTCCGCCAGCATCTCGTAGCGCGCGGGCTGCCCGTGCGGCGGGAACGGCAGGTCCATCTCGTTGAAACTGTCGATGAGGTAGTGGGAGCACTTGCCGAACTCCTTCTCCCACTCCTCGATAAACATGGTGCCGATTTTCTTGAAGAGCGGCTGGTCCGGCGTGACCATCCAGTTGTGCGGCAGGCCGCCGTTCCAGTTGGTCTCCACCAGCTTGACATCCGGGTACAGGCGCTTGAGCGCCTGCGGCACAAAGCCTGCAAATCCAGGGCACACCGGCGTCATCCCCAGCGAGCGCATGCGGTCCAGTATCTTGTGCTGCAGCGCGATTTGCTCCGCGTGCCACTCTTTTGGCATGGGACTGTCCAGCGCGCTGATGTTGCCCATGCGCATCCACGGCAGGTGGGCGGGCCCCACAAAGTAGTGCTGGATTTCATCCTCCGTGAGCCCCAGGCGCTTGAACACGCGGGCGGTGATGGCCTCCTGCGCCACCAGCGCCAGCGGCATGTTGATGCCGTGCAGCGCCATGTAGTCGATTTCCTGCTCCCAGCGCTTCCAGTCCCAGTACACCATCGAGTACCCGAAGGTCACCACGTTGAAGTAGTAGCGGTGGCGGAAGGGCGTGGAGCCCTCCGTGGCGGAGCCGTTTGCCCAGGGGCCGGGCTCCACGCGGTTGCCGCTCCAGCTGCAGATGCCGCGGCCCTGCTCCTTGAGGGCGGCATAGAAGCCGCGGGCGAGGGCCACGGGGGAGTTGCCGCTCACCTCCACGGTGCCGTTCTTCACCTCCACGCGGTAGTGGTCGGGCTCGTTGTCCTTCACGGCATGGAGCTTCACGGGCACGCTGCCCCCGGTGAAGCGCTGGATCACATCCTGCGCGGGTTGGCAGATATCCGCCCCAAAGGCGGTGGAAAGGGCTAGGCAAACGGCTGCGGCTGTATGGCGTATCATGGCGGCGGTTTTCTAATGCCAGCTATTCTAACAAATACCGCGCCGGAGTAAAGGAGCAAATGCACGCGCCGCGCATTTGCTCCGCTCAGAAGAGAGGGATGAGGGAGACGCCCCAGGACTGGAATTCGCCCACGTAGGGAATCTCCACCACCACGGTGTTGGCCCCCTTCTTGAGGGGGAGCTTGGTGGGGTCCTGCGCCCACCAGATCTCCTCATCGTCGTAGGGCATCTCGTTGAGGGGGGAGGTCCAGGTGTCGCCCTTGCTCTGGCGCTGCCCTGCGAGCTTGTAGCGGCGGGGGTTCTTGATTTCCCTGCCGTTCACCCACACGCGGGTGCCGCACTGTGACCACTCGCCGTTCTGCGGCACGCCGGACCAGCGGCGCGAGGAGCGTGCTGGGGCGTCGAACCCGATCATGAAGGGCATTTCCCCGGCCTTGGGAGATTGGATGGTGGTGACGGCCCAGACGGTGTTGCCGGGTTTCACCTTGCCCATGACGCCGAGGCAGCCGGTGTTCGGCTTGGTTCGCAGGTAGAGATTGGCGCCGTGGGAGGGCTGCGTGGCCAGGGAACCGTATTCGCCCTTCAGCACGGCATCGCGGTTCTTGTCCGCCTCTGCCGAGGCCACGGGGCCCACCACGGTCCAGCTCACGGAGGATTCCGCCCAGTAGGGGAAGGGCTGGCCCTTGAGGAGGGAGCGCGACATCTTCATGAGGCGCCGCTCAAAGCGGGAATAGGCCTGCCCGGCGGGGGAATCCGCGGCGGGCATGTGGCAGGGGAGGGCGTCGCCGTCCGCCTCTCCGCCGAGCCAGGCGCGCTCGGCCATGGCGAGCATGCCGGGCCACTGTGCGCTGTGGCGTGCGATGTTGCGCTTGTCCTCCACGCGGGCGTCCGGCCAGTTGCAGATCATCACGCCCATTTTGAGCTCATCGCCCTTGGCGGAGCCGCAGGGGCGCATGAAGAAGTAGCGGCGCACGAGCAGGGCGGGGTCGAACAGGTTGGTGTAGCCGATGGTGGAATCGAAGCTGTGGCACTTGATGGTTTCCGGTTTCAGGGATTTCTCCACCATCTCGCCGCCCTCTCCCCAGCGCTGGGAGATGGAATCCTCGCCCACGGGCAGGTCGCGCGGGCCGCCCCACTGGGCGGGAATGCGCCCGCGGGCGATGAGGAAGTCGCTCATGCGCTTCACGAATTCCTTGGCGTTGGGAATGCGCACCTCGTCCGCGCCCAGGTGGACGATGGGGCAGATGTCCTTGGGCACCTCCTTGCAGAATTCATCCAGCAGCTCCTCCAGAATCTTCATGCCCTGCTCGGTGTGCATCTTGAAACCGAAGCAGCGGTCGAAGTACGAGCTGTGACCGGGCATGTCCAGCTCCGGGATGATCTGGATGTTGCGGTCCGCGGCGTAGCGGAACAGCTCGCGGATCTGGTCGTAGGTGTAGGTGTCGTTCACGTCGCGCGTGCGCTTGGAGGGGTCGTTGAGCACGGGGCGGCACTTGCACTGCACGTGCCAGGCGGGGTGGTCCGTGAGGTGCCATTGGAAATAGTTCACCTTGAAGCGGGAGGCCAAATCGAGCTGGTGCTTCAGGCTGTCGATGGTCTGGAAGTTGCGCCCGCAGTCATGCATGAAGCCGCGCATGCGGAAGGCGGGCCAGTCCTCTATCTCGCAGAGCGGCAGCCCCTTCCTGCTGTCGGCCACCAGCTGGCGCAGGGTCTGCAGGCCGTTGAAGAGGCCGGCCTCCCTGGCGGCGGAGATGCCCACGCCCTTGCTGGTGATGCTCAGGCGGTACCCTTCGTCGGCGTGCTCGGGGGCGGTGGCGGAGGGGTCTATCTTGAGAGCCACGGCCAGCGGCGCGGCGCCGGCCTTGCCGAACTCCCCGGCCTCCCTGGCGAGGGCCTTGGCGGCCGTCTTGACCATGCGCCCCTTGGTGTCTCCGGTGATGTTGACGGTCTTGCCGTACGGCAGGGCGCCCTTCTTCCACTCCACTTTCTGCGGGAAGGGAAGCAGTGTGCAGGGCGCGTCCGCCTCCGCCTGCACCGGGATGGGAGAGGTCCATTCACCGAAAGCGGAAAGCGGGCTGAACAGACAGCCCAGGGCGAGGAACGGGAGGATATAGCGGTTGATTCTCATGATTTGAAAGGTGGGTGGTGTTTATTTGGCGGGGGCCGCGGCCCCACTGGCGGTGGTGATGGAAAGGTTTTTGAGGGGAGCGCCCGCGGAGGAAACGGAAAGCGCGGGCTTGCCGCTGCCGGACTCTGCGGGGCATGCCTCGCCTATGAGCTGGTTGCCCAGCCACACGTAAAAACCGGGCTGCACGCCGTCGGAAGCCTTGCCGGGCACGTATGCCACGCGGATGCTTTCCGCATTGGCGCTCATATCGCGGGAGTAGAGGATGAAATCCCTGCCCCAGGTGATGTAGCACTCGCTGATGGTCAGGGTGCCGCGCTGCTTGCCGGTGTCGATGGTGAGGGAAAGCCCGCCCTGGGCATCCCACTTGTTGTCCGAGTAGCCGTTGCCCACCTGCACGGGGCCGAGATCCACGGTCACGGATTGATTGGCGGCGGGATGGAGCGCGCCGCTCCAGGAGGCGGCATCCGCCTCCTGCGGGACGGGGGCGAAGCCGGATTTTCTGGTGGCCGCCTTGCGGGGGAGGCCCGCCGTGCGGCCGGCGTACCCCATGGCCTTGGCCAGGTTGCCGGCCATGATGAGGTTGGTCTGCGTGCCGGGGTGAATCCAATCCACGCGCTGCTGCGGGCTGACCAAGGCCCCGTAGGGGTCTGCGGGCGTGAACGCCACATCCACCGTGCCGGCGCCGGGGGCCACGTAGTGCACGCCCTTCCGCTCGGCCCAGGCCTCCAGCGCCTTGTTGAAATCCGCGATGGCGGCATGGTCCGCCGCCGCAAACTGCGTGCGGCCGGGGGGAATGAGCCCCATCACCACCACCCTTTTGGTGGATTTGGCCTTCAAGATGGTGTCCGCCAGCGTGTCCATGGTGCCCTTGCCGCTGAAGGTGAAGCTGTCGCCGTCCGCGGTGGCGCCCAGGATGCCCAGCAGGGCCTTGGGCAGGTTGTCCGCCTTGGAAATGCTGCCGCCCTGGTGGAAATTCTGGATGATGTCGTTGGTGCCCAGCAGCACAATGTAGGTCTGGGCCTTGTGCGCCTTCACCAGACCGCCGATGGTCTGGCCGGCGTATTTCACGCCGGAGCCGGTCTTGTAGGCCAACCCGGTGGCTTCCTGGGTGTAGCTTGTGTTCTCCGGCTCGAAAAGCTGCCAAATCTGCCCGCCCTCATGCGCGGAGTGCAGGTTCTTGAAGGCCACCCCGCGGTACGACTCTCCCGCCAGATCGACGCCGTTTCCCTTGCCCCGCTGGAAATTGCCGCAGTTGTAACCCGTCTCCTGGTACCTCACCCCGTTGTCCACCATAATCTTGTGGAAATCCCAACGGTAGGAGCCCGTGTTGATGCCGTGGGTGATGGAATCCCCCACAAACATCACCTTGCCCAGCCCCTGGCCGCCTTCTCCGGCTGCACCGGCACATGGGGCAACCAGGGCCAGGGCAAGCGCTGTGAGAACATGTTTTTTCATGGTGGAGCGCGTTATACGCATTGCTGCCTTGTAGCACATCGCCCGCGCCAAGTCAACTTATTTCCCTCCCGCCGCGCGGGCGTCGCGCGGGCGGGAAAAATGCGCGAGGGCACCCTCGCGCCCTGCGATCACCCGCGCCCGTGCTTGCGCTCCCTCTTGGGCTTTTTCTCCTTTTTGGGCTTCTTTTCCTTCTTGGCCTTCTTGGGTTTCTTGGCAATGGACTTGGCCTCCTTGGCGTCCTGGGCGGCGTCCTCCTTTGCGTTTTCCTCCTTGTCCTTGTCGGTCAGGAAATCGTTGTTGCCGGAGAAGGTGACGATGGAGGTGATGACGGCGTTGTTCTCGAACCAGGGGGACTCTGTGTCCATGATGAGGGTGGGGAAGGGCTGGCCGCCGGGGTCCTTCACGTCCTCCGCCCAGGTGCAGTCCGCCACGAAAAGGCCCTTCTGCATGCTGGCGGAGTATCCCAGGGCGTCGTCGGAATCGGTGAGGTAGACGCGGGTGACCACCTTCTTGTCCTCGTCGAAATCGATACCCCAGAGTGAGATCATGTGGGCGCCGTTCTGCATCTGGCGGCCGTTGACGAGCTTCTGGATGCCGACGCAGACGCCGTTGCCGGCCTGGATGAGCTCCTTCAGGCGCTCGGAGAGGGGGAGTTCTGAGCCGAAGCCGGGGCCGTTGTGCAGGACCACGTTGAAATCCTTTCCGGCGATGATGCCGTCGTAGTATCCGCCGAGGTTCTCCTTGGCGCCGGAGGGGCGCGGGCCCTTGTTCTTGCTGAACCACCAGTTGGTGGCGGCCATGGGGGAGCCGGCGGTGTTGTCGAAGGCTTTTTTCATGGTTTCCCAGACGTTCTTGCCGGTGGGGGCCTGGGTTTGGCCGTGGGTGTCGGCGTTGCGGTCCTGCCACCAGGCAATCATGTTGGCGGCGGAGGCGGCCCAGCACATCTGCCTGTCGCTGGGCCCGCTCTTGTCGCCGTCGTACCACCCCTTGGCTTCGGTGACGCCGCGCACCATGTAGGTGCGCACCGCGGCGTTGAGGGGCAGAGCGGCGGCCAGTACGGCCAGGGCTGCTGTGGAGAGCTTGTTCATGGCTGATGGGATGAAATCACTTCTTTTTCTTCTTGGCGGCCCTCTTTTCCTCGCGTTCCCGCTTCCTCTCCTCGCGCTCGGCCTTCTTGTCGCGCTTGGGCTTGGCGAGCTTCCTGCCCTTCTTGGCGGTGGACTTGGCCTCCTGTGCGTCCTGCTCCTCGTCGGCCTTGGCGTTGCGCTCCTTGTCGGAGTCTGCGGCGAACTCGCTGTTGCCGTTCAGGGTGACGATGGAGGTGATGCAGGTGTTGTCGTTGTACCAGCCCTCGGGCGTGCGGAACATGAGGGAGGCGAAGGTGCGGGATCCGGCCTGGATATCCTCCGCCCAGGTGCAGTCCGCCACCAGCAGGCCTTTCTGGATGCTCGGCCACTGGCCAGCGGCATCGTCCGGGTCCGTCACGTACACGCGCGTCACCACCTTCTTGTCCTCGTCGTAGTCGATGCCCCAGAGGGAAATCCAATGCGAGCCGTTCTGCATCTGGCGGCCCTGCACGGGCTGAATGGCCAGGCAGAGGGCGTTGCCGCCCTGGATAAGCTCTTTGATGCGTTCGGAGAGGGTGAGGTCGCTCCCGAACAGCGGCGCGCGCAGCAGCTCGGTCTGCAGGGGCTTGCCGTTCATGATGGAGGCGTAGAAGCCGCCCTTGGAATTGTCGCTCCCGCCCATGGGGCCGGGTTGCAGGCTGTGGCTGAACCACCAGTTCACGCCGCCCTGCGGGGAGCCGGGGCGGTTGGGCATGTCCTTGCGCATCATCTCCCACACCGCGGTGCCCTTGGGGGCATCGGTTTGCCCGTGGGTGTCCGCGTTGCGGTCCTGCCACCAGGCAATGGCGTTGGAGGCGGCCGCCGCCCAGCAGAGGTCGGCTTCCTGCCCGGGGGCCTTGTCGGCATCATACCATCCCCTGCTCTCCGTGACACCCTTCACCATGTAGGTGCGGACGGCACCCTGCATGGGAAGCGCGGCCAATGCCAGCAAGCATAACGCGCCCAGTCTCATAATACGCGCATCATAAGGGCAAAGGGCCTAGAGTGTCAAGCGGAAATCTATTCCGCGGCGAGCACGCGCGTGATTTCGCAGATGTAGAGCAGGTGCAGCGGATTGTCGTCCGCATACATGGTCGGGAACACCTCGCTCCAGTCCAGGAAATCCTCCTGGCGCAGCGGCGCGCGGAACATCTTGCGGCACTCCAGCACGTAGCGCGCGTCCCTGTATGTCACCAGCCCGCTCTCCGTGGCCACCGGCTCCAGCGCCGTGGATGCCACCTTGTCCACATCCCGCCCGCTGTTGCGGCCGCAGTACACCAGGTCCTGGCGGTAGCGCTCCGGCATGATGGTGAGGGTGAGCCCGGCCTCGCGGTCGATGAATTCCCGGGTGTAGCGGTTGGGGCGCACAAAGACGAAGGCCACGGGCTTGTTCCACAGGTAGCCGATGCCGCCCCAGCTGGCGGTCATGCAGTTGAACTTCTCCGGCGTGCCGGCGGTGATGAGCATCCAGTCCTTGCCGATGAGGCGGGACGGGGAAACATTCAGGTCGTCAATGCTGATGGTCTTCATGATGCCCGCCATCATACACCGCACGGTACGCCCATGCAATTTCAAAGCGCGGCAACGCCTTGACATGCCGCTCGCGCGTGGTATGCTGGTGGGGATATCAGGATGAGCGCCAAGCCCCCCAGAATCTTCACCTGCACGCCGTTTTCGTTTCCCGCGGACGGGTATTTCTTCACGCGCGACACCGGGCTGCTCTGCCGCAGC
This sequence comes from Akkermansia sp., assembly GCA_024405455.1. Classification (GTDB taxonomy): domain Bacteria; phylum Verrucomicrobiota; class Verrucomicrobiia; order Verrucomicrobiales; family Akkermansiaceae; genus Akkermansia. The sequence continues at coordinate 8,185 of JAKSOT010000021.1, forward strand.
CTGCAGGCGCTGGGCGCGGAGAGCCGCGCGGTGATGCCCCTGCCCGCGCGGGAGGACGACCTGCCGGACGCGCCGCTCGTCCGCGTGCCGCTGCGGCGGTTGAAATCCGCGGCGTGGTGGCGTGCGCAGAAGCTGGACGGCGTAATGCTGTACTCCTGGGGCGACCCGCGCTACACGGGCGTGGCGCGCGCCGTCCACCGCGCGGGCATCCGCCTGGTGATACACTACGACGCCAACTGCGAGCTCCACGGGCACCTGCAGCGCCCCGGCGGCGCCGCGAAACGCCTTTTCAACCGCGTGAAGGACACGCTCATCAACCGCATGCGCGCCGTCCACCTGGGCTATGCAGACGCCATCACCACCACGCCTTCCAACCGCGACGCCTTCCTGCACGACCCCGCCTACGGGGAGCGCATAGCCGCCAAGTGCGTGGAGATGCCGTGCCCGGTCTCCCCCGTGTTCCGGCGCATGGATATTGAGAAAGAGCGCCTGTTTGTGGCTGTGGGCAAATGGAGCGACGTGGTCAACAAGCGCCCGGAGATGCTGATGGCCACCCTGGATGCCTACTATGCCTCCACGGATGCCGCGGAAATGTGCGACACCGAGGTGTACGGCATTCCCACGCCGGAGATGGAAGCCTGGCACGCCGCCCTGCCGCCTCATGTCCAGCCGCACGTGCACCTGATGGGCAATGTAGACCACGCCACCCTCTGCCGCGCCTACAACCGCGCGCGCGCCTGCCTGTGCACCTCATACGCGGAGGGAACGCACAACGCCTCCCTGGAGGCCCACTGCTGCGGCGCCGCCGTGGTGTGCCCCAACCGCCCCGTTCTCCTCTGCAACGTCATCTGGTACACGCAAGACGGCGGCGGAACCGTCTCCGCGGAGGACACACCGCCATCCCTGGGCGCCGCCCTGCAGGCGGAATCCGCCGCCTGGGACGCTGGGCTGCGCAATCCGGGCTGCATAGCCGCCGCCTGGCGGCCCAAGGTGCTGCCGGAATGCACCCTGCCCAAACTTTTCCCTGGATTGGGGAATTGAAAAAGGCCCGCGCGGCGGGATGCCGGGCGGGCCTTGAAATGGTTTTCAGCGGTGACGCTTAGTCGTCGGAGCCGACGGAGATGGTGTCCTCCGGGGCGGGGAGCTCGTCCTCGTCCTCCGTGCCTGCACGGGGGATGGGCACGGCGCCGGGGGCTCCCTCCACCGCAATCTCGCGGTACTTGGTGAAGCCGGTGCCGGCGGGGATGAGGTGACCGAGGATGACGTTCTCCTTGAAGCCCTCCAGCATATCCACCTTGCCCAGCGTGGCGGCTTCCGTCAGCACGCGCGTGGTATCCTGGAAGGATGCGGCGGAGATGAAGGAATCCGTCTTCAACGAGGCCTTGGTGATGCCGAGCAGGATGGGCTCGGAATCCGCCGGGCGGCCGTTCATTTCCTCCGTTTCCTTGTTGATGCGCACCAGCGTGGTGCGGTCCACCTCGTCGCCCCACAGCAGACCCGTGTCGCCGGGGTCCTTCACGCGCACCTTGCGCAGCATCTGGGAGACGATGATTTCCACGTGCTTGTCGTTGATTTCCACACCCTGCACGCGGTAGACCTGCTGCACCTTGTTGACCAGGTGCTCCTGCAGGGCCTCCTTGCCGCAGATGCGGAGGATTTCGTCGGACGCCTCGGAGCCGTCGGAAAGCGGCTCGCCGGCGTGCACGTAGTCGCCGTCATGCACAATGATGTGGCGGTCCATGGGCACGAGGTGCTTCACGGAAACGGTGCCGTCCTTCTCGTCGCGCTCCTCCAGCTTGGTGGTGCGGCGGGACTTCTTGGAGGCGGTCTCCTTGGCCTCGGCGTCGCGGTAGATGGTCACCACCTTCTTGCCGCGGATCATGGCGTCCTCGATGCCGACGATGCCGTCAATCTGCGCGAGCGTGCAAATCTCCTTGGGCTTGCGGGCCTCGAAGAGTTCCGCCACGCGGGGAAGGCCGCCGGTGATATCGTTGGTCTTCTGCACCTTGCGCGGGGTCTTGGCCAGCACGGTGCCGGCCGCGATCTGCTGCTTATTGGTGACGGCCAGATAGGCGCCGGTGGGGATGGAGTACACGCGGGGATTGTCCTTGTCACCCTTTCCGGTGTGGATGATGATGCGCGGGGCGAGGTCCTGGCGGTGGTCGATGATGACGGTCTGGCCCTTGCCGGACTCGCCGTGCTCCACGCGGCAGGTGATGCCGGTGATCATGTCCTTGAACTCCACCTTGCCGGAGACTTCCGCGATGACCGGGATGGCGAAGGGATCCCATTCGGCCACCACGGTTTCCGCCTTGACCTGCGCGCCGTCCTTGACGTGCAGCGCGGCACCCATGGTGAGCTGGTAGGATTCAAGCTCCTTGCCGGCCTCGTCGTAGATCTTCACGCCGCCGTTCTTGCAGAGCACGATCATGTCGCCGTTCTCGTCCTCCACGCAGCGGTCGCGCAGGTTCTCGTCGTAGATGAGGCGGCCGGTGCTCTTGGCCACGTACTCCGGACGGTTGGCGGCGGCGGTTGCGGTGCCGCCCACGTGGAACGTACGCATGGTGAGCTGGGTGCCGGGCTCGCCGATGGACTGTGCGGCGATGATGCCCACGGCCTCGCCCACCTTCACGGACTTGCCCGTGGCCAGGTTCAGGCCGTAGCACTTGGCGCAGCAGCCCTTGGAGAGCTCGCACGTGAGCACGGAGCGCACGCGCACCTTCTCAATGCCCACCTTCTCGATGCGCTTCGCCGCCTCGTCCGTGATGATTTCGTTCTTGGCGGTGATAACTTCCTTGGAGGTCGGGTCCACGATGTCGTCGCATGCCACGCGGCCGTAGATGCGGGTGGAGAGGGAGGCAATCTCGTCCTCGCCGTCGTAGATGGCGGTCATGGTGATGCCGTTCTCCGTGCCGCAGTCCTCCGCGCGCACAATCACGTCCTGCGCCACGTCCACCAGCTTGCGGGTCATGTAGCCGGAGTCTGCCGTCTTCAAGGCGGTGTCGGCCAGGCCCTTGCGGGCGCCGTGGGTGGAGATGAAGTACTCCAGCTCGGAGAGGCCCTCGCGGAAGTTGGAGGTGATGGGACGCTCGATAATCTCGCCGGAGGGCTTGGCCATGAGGCCGCGCATACCGGAGAGCTGCTTGATCTGCGCCTTGTTGCCGCGGGCGCCGGAGTCCACCATCATGTAGAGCGGGCTGGCCACGGCGGAACCGCCGTTGTACTCCAGCTTGGTGTAGAGCTCCTTCTGGATGGCATCCGTGGTGGAGGACCAGATGTTCACCACCTTCTCGTAGCGCTCGCCGTTGGTGATAAGGCCTTCCTCGTACTGCTCGGTCACCTTCGCAACCTCGTCGTACGCGGCCTCGATGAGCTCGTTCTTGTTCTCAGGCACCACCATGTCCACAATACCGATGGAGCAGCCGGAGCGCGTGGCTTCCTTGTAGCCCAGCGACTTCAGCGCGTCCAGCGTCTCAACGGTCTTCTTCTGGCCGCAGGTCTGGTAGCAGCGCCAGATGATGTCGCCGAGCTGCTTCTTGCCGATGTTGCGGTTGATGTAGCCGATTTCCTCCGGCCAGATCTCGTTGAAGCGGACGCGGCCTGCGGTGGTGACGATGGTCTTGCGGCCGACGTTCTCCTGGTTGTAGGCGAGCTTGTCGAACGCGGCGCCGGTCTTGCCGTAGTCCGGGTTCTTGAGGCGGATCCACTCGTGGTAGCCGATCTTGCGGGAGGCGATGGCGAACTCCACCTCCGAGATGGACTCGAAGAGCGGCAGCAGGTGCTGGTTGTCCTGCTGCTCCTTCACCTCCTTGGCACGGGTGTGCGTGAGGTAGTAGGAGCCCAGAATGATATCCTGCGTGGGCGTGCAGATGGGCTTGCCGGACGCCGGGGAGAACACGTTGTTGGGCGCCAGCATCAGCAGGCGCGCCTCCAGCTGGGCCTCCACGCTCAGCGGCACGTGCACGGCCATCTGGTCGCCGTCGAAGTCTGCGTTGTAGCCGGTGCAGACCAGCGGGTGCAGGCGGATGGCGGAACCCTCGATGAGCACGGGCTCGAAGGCCTGGATGGAGAGGCGGTGCAGCGTTGGGGCGCGGTTCAGGAACACGGGGTGCCCCTTGGTCACCTCTTCCAGGATATCCCACACGGCGGGCTCCTTGCGGTCGATCATCTTCTTGGCGGAGCGCACGGTGTGCACGTAGCCGAGCTCCTTGAGGCGGTGGATGATGAACGGCTCGAAGAGGTTCAGCGCCATCTTCTTGGGAAGGCCGCACTGGTTCATCTTCAGGTGCGGGCCGATCACAATCACCGAACGGCCGGAGTAGTCCACGCGCTTGCCCAGCAGGTTTTGGCGGAAACGGCCGCTCTTGCCCTTCAGCATGTCGGAAAGGGACTTGAGCGGGCGGTTGCCCGCGCCCGTCACGTGGCGCCCGTGGCGCCCGTTGTCGAACAGCGCGTCCACGGCCTCCTGCAGCATGCGCATCTCGTTGCGCTTGATGACCTCCGGGGTCTGGAGGGCGGCAAGCTCCTTGAGGCGGTTGTTGCGGTTGATGACGCGGCGGTACAGGTCGTTCAGGTCACTGGTGGCGAAACGGCCGCCGGGCAGGGGAACGAGCGGGCGCAGGTCCGGGGGGATGACGGGCAGCACGGTGAGCACCATCCACTCCGGGCGGGTGCCGCTGCTCTTGAATCCCTGGGCCAGCTGCAGGCGCTTGGCAATCTTGCGCTTGGTCTGCTTGGAGTTGGTCTTCTCCATCTCCTGCTTCAGCTGGTCGATGAGGGCGTCCAGGTCCGTGGTGGCCAGCAGTTTCTGGATGGCCTCCGCGCCCATGCCCACTTCCGGCATGTCGTCCTCGGAGTACTCGTCCACCATGTCCTCATACTCCTCCTCGGAGATGATGGTGCCGCGCTCCAGGCCGTTCACGCCCTTCGGGTCGATGACGATGTAGTCGTCATAGTAGATGACGCGCTCCAGGTCGCGGGAGGTGAGGTCCAGCATGAGGCCGATGCGGCTGGGCATGCACTTGTAGAACCAGATGTGGGTGACGGGCACCGCCAGGTCGATGTGGCCCATGCGGACGCGGCGCACGCGAGCGGAGGTAACCTCCACGCCGCAGCGGTCGCAGATGGTGCCCTTGTTCTTGGCGCGCTTGTAGCGGCCGCAGGAGCATTCCATATCGCGCGTGGGGCCGAAGATGCGCTCGCAGAAGAGGCCGCCCTTCTCCGGCTTGAACGTGCGGTAGTTGATGGTTTCCGGGTTCTTCACCTCGCCGTGGGACCACTTGCGGATATCCTCCGGGCTGGCCACGGTGATGCAGACCTGGTCGAAGTTCTTGGGCTTCTCGTTGCTAAGGTCGATGTAAGACATATTGGTACGGATTTTTAAGGGTTACTGGGTTACATCTCGGAGTCGTCGTTGTCGTCCGCGTTGGCGGTTTCCTCCGCATCCTCGGGGAAGTCGTCGTCCTCGCCTTCCGGCTTCTCGGTGTCCTCGTCGCCTTCCTCGCCGATGAATCCGCCCTCCATGCCGTCGTCGGCCAGGAGCGCGAAGTAGTCGTCAGCGGTGCGGGGCGCGTTCTCGCGGTCCTTCTGCTCGGTGGGTTGCACGTTGAGGCAGAGGGACTGCATTTCCTTGATGAGCACGTTGAAGGATTCCGGGGTGCCGGCCTCCAGCGCGTTGTCGCCCTTGACGATGTTCTCGTAGATGCGGGTGCGTCCCTGCACGTCGTCGGACTTGACGGTGAGGAGCTCCTGGAGGGTGTAGGCAGCGCCGTAGGCCTCCATGGCCCACACCTCCATTTCGCCGAATCGCTGGCCGCCGTGCTGTGCCTTGCCGCCCAGCGGCTGCTGGGTGACCAGGGAGTAGGTGCCCACGGCGCGCGCGTGCACCTTGTCGGCCACCAGGTGGTTCAGCTTGAGCATGTAGGTGTAGCCCACCACCACGGGGTAGTGGAAGTACTCGCCGGTGAGGCCGTCGATGAGGCGGCTCTTGCCGGCGGTGGTGCCGTCCTTGCCGTCGCCCACCCAGGAGAAGCCGGGCACCTGCTTGGCCTGGCTCATGTACTCCCAGATCTTCTTTTCCTCAATGCCGTCGAACACCGGGGTGGTCACCTTGAAGCCCAGGGCCTTGGCGGCCACGCCCAGGTGGGCCTCCAGCACCTGTCCCACGTTCATGCGGGAGGGCACGCCCAGCGGGTTGAGGATGATGTCCACCGGCGTGCCGTCCTCCAGGTAGGGCATGTCTTCCACGGGAAGCACGCGGGAGCAGACGCCCTTGTTGCCGTGGCGGCCTGCCATCTTGTCGCCCACGCCGAGCTTGCGCTTGGTGGCGATGTAGACCTTGACTTCAGTAACGACGCCGGGGTCCAGCTCGGCGCCGGCCTCGATTTGGTCGAGTCGGCGGTCGCGCTCGGCGTCCAGGTCTGCGAAGCGGGTCTCGAAGGTGTTGATGATCTCGAAAATCTGGTTGCGCACGGGGCTCTCGTTCATCTCGATCTGGTCGTGGTGTACGGCGAGCTTGCGCAGCAGGGTCTTGGTGATCTTGCGGTTGGCCGGGATGATGATTTCATTGGTTCCGGCGCGGGTGATTTCCAGCGGGATCTTCTCGCCGAGCAGGCGGTCGGAGAGCTTGCTGGTGAGGTCCTCGATGAGCTTGTCGCGGTTCTTCTGGTACTCGGTGTCCAGCTTCTTGCGCTGCTTCTGGGCCTCCTTCTCCACGTCCACGGGCGGTGTTCCCGGCACGGCGGAGTGCACCACGCGCACATCCATCACCACGCCGGTGGTGCCCGGCGGCACGCGCAGGGAGGTGTCCTTCACGTCCGCCGCCTTCTCGCCGAAGATGGCGCGCAGCAGGCGTTCCTCCGGCGCCAGGTCGGTCTCGCTCTTGGGGGTGATCTTGCCCACCAGGATATCGCCGGCCTTCACTTCCGCGCCGATGCGCACCACGCCCTCGCTGTCCAGGTTCTTGAGGGCGTCGTCGCCCACGTTCGGGATGTCTCGGGTGATTTCCTCCGGGCCCAGCTTGGTGTCGCGCGCCTTCTCCTCGAACTCCTCGATGTGGATGGAGGTGTAGGCGTCCTCCTGCACCAGGCGCTCGGAGATGATGATGGCGTCCTCGAAGTTGTAGCCGTACCAGGACATGTAGGCCACCAGCACGTTGCGGCCCAGCGCAAGCTCGCCGCCGTCCGTGCACGGGCCGTCCGCCAGCACATCACCCTTCTTCACCTTGTCTCCGCGGGAGACGATGGGCTTCTGGTTGATGCAGGTGGAGGCGTTGGAGCGCATGAACTTGCGCAGCTGGTAGACGTAGATGCCGTTCTCGGGGTCCGTCTTCACGCTTTCCGGCTCGCTGAGCCAGGTGTTGGGGGAGACGGGCAGCTCGCCGTCCTTGGTGGTGACGATGTATTCCGCGGTGGCGGAGGCGACGATGCCGTTGGCCTTGGCCACGACGACGGAGCCGGAGTCCCTGGCGCACTTGGCCTCAATGCCCGTGCCCACCAGCGGAGCCTGGTTCACCATCAGCGGCACGCCCTGGCGCTGCATGTTCGCACCCATCAGGGCGCGGTTGGCGTCGTCGTGCTCCAGGAAGGGAATCAGGCCTGCGGCAATGGAGATGATCTGCTTGGGGGAGACATCCATGTACTCCACGCGGGCGGGATCCACCTCCACGAACTCGCCGTGCTCGCGCGCGGTCACGCGCGGCTTGACGAAGTGGCCCTTGCCGTTGTCCTCGTCCAGCTCGTTGTTGGCCTGGGCGATGAGGTGGTACTCCTCCTTGTCCGCGGTGAGGTACTCCACCTCGTTGGTGACGATGGTTTCCGGCTTCTTGCCCTTCTTCTCGATGTGCTTGATGCGGCGGAACGGCGTCTCGATGAAGCCGTACTCGTCAATGCGCGCATACGTGCAGAGGGAGTTGATGAGGCCGATGTTCGGGCCTTCAGGCGTCTCAATGGGGCAGATGCGGCCGTAGTGGGAGGGATGCACGTCGCGCACCTCGAACCCGGCGCGGTCGCGGTTCAGGCCGCCCGGTCCCAGTGCGGAGAGGCGGCGCTTGTGCGTGAGCTCTGCCAGCGGGTTGATCTGGTCCATGAACTGGGAGAGCTGGCTGCGGCCAAAGAAGTCGCGCACCACGGCGCTGAGCGCCTTCGGGTTGATGAGCTTGCTGGGCGTGATGTCGTTCTTGGTGGTGTCGCACAGGGTCATGCGCTCCTTCACCAGGCGCTCCGTGCGCGCCAGGCCCACGCGGCACTGGTTGGACACCAGCTCGCCCACCGCGCGCACGCGGCGGTTGCCCAGGTGGTCGATGTCGTCCACCTGGTACCCTTCCGTCCCGCGGCGCAGGTGCAGAAGGTACTTGAGGGCCGTCAGGAAGTCGATGGGCTGGATGAGGCGGTTGTCCTCCGGCACGTCGAGCCCCAGCTTCTGGTTGATCTTGTAGCGGCCCACGCGGGTGAGGTCGTAGCGCTTCGGGTCCTTGAAGAGGCGGTCCAGCGCGGTGGTGGCCTGCTGCACGGTGGGCGGGTCTCCCGGGCGGAACTTGCGGAAGATTTCCTTCAGCGCGGACTCGCGGTCGTACGCCAGGTCCTTCTTGAGGGTCTTGACCAGCAGCTCGTCCTCGCGCTGGTCGATGACCTCGATCTGCTTGATGCCCAGCTCCTGCATCTTGCGGATGGTGGCGGGGCTGAGCGGCTCGTACGCCTTGGAGATGACGGTGGCCTTGCGCTCGTCCGTGTCCTTGCCGTAGGTCACGTCCTCAAAGGGCACCAGGTACTCCAGCTCGTCGCCGGACACGCTGGAGAGCTTCAGCTTCTGGATGGTGTAGAACTGCTCCACAATCTGGCGGTCCGTCTCATACCCAAGGTAGCGCAGGAACGTGGTGGCCAGGAACTTGCGGCGGCGGCGCCGGCGGTCCAGGAACACGTACATCAGGTCGCTCGTGTCGAACTGTACCTCCAGCCAGGAGCCGCGGTCCGGTATCATGCGGAACGAGTAGATGTCTCGCCCGTTGCTGTGCCGCGTCTTCTCAAAGCACAGGCCCGGGGAGCGGTGCAGCTGGGCCACGATGACGCGCTCCGCACCGTTGATGACGAAGGTGCCGCGCTCCGTGATCATGGGGATTTCTCCCATGTAGACGTTTTCCTCCGTGGTGTACTCGCCGTTGTTGACGTCCAGCTGGAACTTGACGTAGATGGCGGCGCTGTAGGTCTCGCCGTTGCGTATGGCCGTGAAGTCCGAGGTCTTGGAGGGAGCCACCTCGTAGGAGAGGTACTTGAGCTTGATGTTGCCGTCGTAGCTCTCTATCGGGAAGTGCTCCGCAAGCACGGCCTGAAGGCCCATCTTGAGCCGCTTCTTCGGCTCCGTGTTGTGCTGCAGGAATTCCTCGTAGGACTTCGTTTGGATTTCAATCAAGTTCGGCGGTTCGATGACCTCCTTGATCTTGCCGAAACTGATTCTCTCTTGCTTGGGCTTGGACATAGAGTTGGCGAGATGATGGTTGATGTGCTCCCTGTTACCCGGGGCGGGGCCGGTTCCCGTTTGGTGAAACCGACCCGGGGGAATCCTGCCGCCCATTGCCGGGCGGGGCGGGGAAGCGGGCTTCCCCCGGGTCGGGCTCACGCGAAGGCGCGCGCGAGAACGGATTTTCTTATGCCTTGATTGTTAGTGGTTAATGATACGCTTGGCTTTGCTGGGAAGCCAAAAGACGGAAAGACGCGAAGGCAGGGGGAAACCGCGGTTCCCCCCTGCGGTCGCGGAAACGAAAGGTTACTTGATGGTGACCTTTGCGCCAGCCTTTTCGAGCTCGGCCTTGGCCTTGTCGGCGTCCTCCTTGTTGGCGCCTTCAAGGATGATGGCGGGAGCGCCCTCGACGAGCTTCTTGGCATCAGCCAGGCCCAGACCGGGCTTGACGGTGCGGACTGCCTTAATGACGGCAATCTTGTTGGCGCCGCCATCGGTGAGCTCGACGTCGAAGGAGGTCTTCTCCTCAGCAGCCTCTGCGGGAGCCGCGCCGGGAGCGGCGGCGGCAGCCACGGGAGCGGCGGCGGAAACGCCCCACTTCTCTTCGAGCAACTTAACAAGCTCGGCGGCTTCCAGAATGGTCAGCTTGCCGAGTTCCTCTGCGATAGTATTGATATCAGCCATTGTTGTTTTTTTGGTTAATTGGTTCTTGTCGCGGGCAGGGGCTTCCTGCCCATTTCAGTTCTCACCGGCCGGAGAGCCGACAGAGAGCCTAATTTTGTTTCAGGCGGCGGGGCGGTGGAACCACACCGCCGCCATCTGTTCAAGTTCTTTCTTATTCTGCGGTTTCCTGGGAACCACCCTCCTTGTCCACGTAGGCCTGGATGACGCGTGCCAGGGCGGAGCCGGCGCCGTTGATGGTGCCGAGCAGCGTGGCCAGCAGAACCTCCCGGCTGGGCAGGTCGCCCAACGCCTGGATCTTCGCCGGCTCAAGCTCTGCGCCGTCCATGATGCCCACCTTGTACGGGGCCTTCTTGGTGGCCTTCGCAAACGTGTTCAACACCTTGGCGGCGGCGCACACGTCGCTCTCGCCCATCACGTAGGCGGTCTGCCCCTTCAGGGCCGCGGAGATGTCCGGCAGCCCGGCTTCCGCCAGGGCCTTGCCCATGTAGGAGTTCTTGGCCACCATGCAGGAGGCGCCGGACGCGGCGAGCTTGGCGCGCAGGTCCGTGAACTCCGGCACGGTGATGCCGGTGTAGTCGATGACGATGAGGAAGGGGGAGGCGTTCACCTTGGCCTGGAGGGCCTCGATGATGACAGCCTTGTCCGCATTCATTTTGTGTTCAGTGCTCATGTTCGTATCGTGTTCAGGGTTACTGCTGCTTGGAGAACTCGGTCTGGCTGATGGGCAGGCCGGGATTCATGGAGCTGGTGGCGGTGACGGCGGCGATGTAGGCGCCCTTGGCACCGGAGGGGCGGGCCTTCACCACGGCGGCGATAAGCGCGCGCAGGTTCTCTGCCAGCTTCTCCTTCTCAAAGGAGAGCTTGCCCACCGCTGCGGAGATGTTGGCGTTCTTGTCCACCTTGAAATCCACGCGGCCGGCCTTCACCTCGCGAACGGCCTTCGCGGTGTCTTCCGTCACCGTGCCGGTCTTCGGGTTCGGCATCAGGCCGCGCGGGCCGAGCACGCGCGCAATCTTGCGCACCTGGGCCATGGCGTCCGGGGTGGCGATTGCACTGTCGAAATCAAGGTAGCCTTCCTGCACCTCCTTGATGAGGTCGTCGAGGCCGACTTTCTCCGCGCCCGCCTCCAAGGCGGCCTGGGCGGCCTCACCTTGGGCGAAGACGATGACGCGGACGTTCTTACCCGTACCGTTGGGGAGCGCGACGGAGCCGCGGACCATCTGGTCGGATTTGCGGGGATCCACCGTGAGGTGGAAGGAGAGGGTGACCGTGGGGTCGAACTTGGGAGCGGGGAAGCTCTTCATCAGTTCCACGGCCTCCTCCACGGCGTAGGCCTTGCCGGGTTCCACCAGCTTGGCCGCCTGGGTATAGCGCTTGGAGCGTTTAGTTGACATAATGTTTTGCAGTACGTTCGGGTTAATTTGTTTTGTTTCTTTTCCCTCCTGCGGAAGGGTTACATACCTTCAACCTCGATTCCCATCTGGCGCGCCTGGCCCGCAAGGATGCGGCATGCGGCTTCGGGATCCGTGGTGTTCAGGTCCGGCATCTTGGTCTTGACCACCTCCAGCAACTTCTCCTTGGTGATCTTGGCCACCTTGGTCTTGTTGGGCTCACCGGAGCCGGACTTGACGTTGGCGGCCTTCTTGAGGAGGAGGGCTGCCGGCGGCTGCTTGGTGATGAAGTCGAAGGATTTGTCCTTGTAGACGGTGATCACGACGGGAAGGACATCTCCGGCCTGCTTCTGAGTCTTTGCGTTGAACTCTTTGCAGAAGCCCATGATGTTCACCCCGGCCTGACCAAGGGCAGGTCCGACAGGCGGCGAGGGGTTCGCCTGGCCTGCAGGAATCTGCAGCTTGATTACTTTTACTACTTCTTTTGCCATGGTATTGTCTTGTTAGTTTCCGCGTTGCCGGAGGTCCGGCTCCCCGCGGCGGGAAGGGGTCTCCTAGAGGACGGGCGTGTCGTCCTCCGTCAGCTTGCGCACCTGCGTGTAGTCCAGGTCCAGCGGGTTGGAGCGGCCGAACATGGACACGCCCACGCGCATGCGGCCGTGCTCCGGGTCCACCATCTCCACCAGGCCGTGCTCGCCCTGGAACGCGCCGTCCAGCACAACCACCTCCTCGCCCACGGTGTAGGACACCTTGGGGCGGGCGGCGCCGCTGCGGCGCTCAATCTCCGCCATGAGCTCCTTCACGTCCTTGAGGGGCATGGGCAGGGGCTCCTTGTTGCGGCCGCTGGCAAAGCTGATCACGCCGTCCACCGCCTGGATCTTGTACCAGGCGTCGTTGTCCAGCGTGCCGTCCGCGCGGCGCAGCGCGAAGTTCAGGTACACATAGCCGGGGAAGAGCTTGCGCTCCACCACGTACTTCTTGCCGTTGCGCACGTCCTCCACCTTCTCGGTGGGCACCAGAGGGGGGCTCTGCACAAGGGCTCCCACCTGTTCATCCTCCTTGAAGAGGCGGTTGAGGTTTTCCACGGCGCGGCGCTCCTTGTTGGAGAGGACGTGGAGCACGTACCACTGGTCCTTGGGCTCCGGCACGGGGCGCGCGGTTCCGGTCTTGCGGTCGTACTGGCGTGACATGGCGGCTGAGAGAAGAGGGTTGGGGTGGGCAGTTAGGAAAGGACGACGATGATCTTGTTGACCACGGCGGAAAGCACGTAGTCGAAGAACGCCACGTAGGCTCCCAGCAGTACCATCGCAATGAGCACCACCATCGTGGAGCCGCTCAGCTCGCGGTACTTCTTGAAGCCCGTGACCTTGGGGTCGCTCTCCCACGGCCAGGAACACTTTTTAAGCTCCATCTTCACGAGGGAGATGTATCCGAACGTCCTCTGGATGAGGCTCTGCTTGCTACTGGCCATTGCTGTTTTCTAAAATTGGTGGGATTGCTTCCTTGCGGAACAGGGTACGAGAGACTCGAACTCCCAACACGCGGTTTTGGAGACCGCCGCTCTACCAATTGAGCTAGTACCCTAGGGGTTTGTCCCTTTTGGCGGGACAGGGGAGACGCCGCGGCGGGTGCCGGACATCTCCCCCAGCCGCGGCCGCTTTCCCCTTGCGGGGAGAGCGGCCTTGGTTTGGTGGAACGGGAGGGTTAGGCCTCAATCTCGGCCACCGTGCCGGCGCCAACGGTGCGACCGCCCTCGCGGATAGCGAAGCGCATGCCCTTCTCCATGGCAACGGGGGTGATGAGCTCGACGCCGAACGTCACGTTATCGCCGGGCATCACCATTTCCGTGCCGGCGGGCAGGGTGACCGTGCCGGTCACGTCCGTCGTGCGGAAGTAGAACTGCGGGCGATAGTTGTTGAAGAACGGGGTGTGGCGGCCGCCTTCCTCCTTGGAGAGGACGTACACGGTAGCCTGGAACTTGGTGTGGGGAGTCACGGAACCCGGCTTGGCAATCACCTGGCCGCGCACAATGTCCTCCTTCTTGATGCCGCGGAGCAGAACGCCCACGTTGTCGCCGGCCTCGCCCTGGTCAAGCAGCTTGCGGAACATCTCGATGTCCGTCACAGCCGTCTTCACCGTCGGCTTGATGCCCACGATTTCCACTTCCTCCATCTTCTTGATGATACCGCGCTCGATACGGCCGGTGGCCACCGTGCCGCGGCCGGAGATGGAGAACACGTCCTCCACCGGCATCAGGAACGGCAGGTCCGTCGGACGCTGCGGGGTCGGAATGTACGCGTCAACCTGCTCCATGAGGTCCATGATGGCCTTCACGTTGTCGGCGTCGCCCTCCAGGGCCTTCGCGGCGGAACCCTTGACGATCGGAATCTCGTCGCCCGGGAACTCGTAGGAGGAAAGAAGGTCGCGGATCTCCATCTCCACGAGCTCGGCGAGCTCGGGATCGGCGAGGTCCATCTTGTTCATGAACACCACAATCTTCGGCACGCCCACCTGGCGGGCCAGCAGGATGTGCTCACGGGTCTGCGGCATGGGGCCGTCAGCGGCGGAGACCACCAGGATGGCGCCATCCATCTGGGCGGCGCCGGTGATCATGTTCTTCACATAGTCGGCGTGCCCGGGGCAGTCGACGTGTGCGTAGTGGCGGGCGTCGGTCTCGTACTCCACGTGTGCGGTGGAGATGGTGATGCCGCGCTCGCGCTCTTCGGGGGCGCCGTCAATCTGGTCGTATGCCTTGAATTCTGCCTTGCCCTGGTCTGCAAGAACCTTAGTAATTGCAGCGGTCAGGGTAGTCTTACCATGGTCAACGTGACCGATCGTTCCCACGTTCACGTGGGGCTTGGTGCGCTGGAATGCTTCTTTAGCCATAACAGTGTTTTGTTTTTGTTTTGTTTGTAATGCTGCTTTATTCTTGCACGGGCCTGAAGCTTCTGGCGGGACTTGAACCCGCGACCTCATCCTTACCAAGGATGCGCTCTACCACTGAGCTACAGAAGCGACTTGCCCAAGGCCCCTCCGTTGGGAGAGACGCAAAGCGGGGAGATGATACACGCGTTTGCCCGATACGTCAACCACAATTTCTGATTTTTTTCATTTTTTTTCGTTTTTTTTGCAAAATCGGCAAAAAAACGCCCTGCACTTAACAAAAGTTAATAAAAAAACGGGATGAAAGAGCTTGCAGAACCGCGCGCAGGGCGGGCGATTAAACAGTTGGAGAGTTAGGTTGCGGCGCGCGTTTGGTAGGGGCATGCTGGGAAGCCTATGAACAACATAGCGACAACAACAGTAGTGGCAGCCCTGCTGGGGCTGAATCTCATGGCGGCTGAAACCATCAACGGCGCTCCCGCCGCGGCGGACAACACGCCCATCTGCACCATGTCGGACAAGGGAATCTCCTGCGGCGACTCCGTGTGGGTGAACATCGACTCCGTGACGTGGGAGGCGGCCAACGGCAATCCGATTGCGCAGTACACCGTGGCGTACATGCTGGACAACGGCATTTCCATGCCGCAGGACAGCGAGAAGGCCGCGGAGATGTACGGCAAGGCGCTGCCGGGCCTGCAGAAGGCCGCGGCTGACGGCCACGCCGGTGCCTGCCGCGCACTCTGCCAGATGTACACGGACGGCAAGGGGGTTGACAAGGACCCTGAGATGGCCGCCAAGTACAAGAGCATGTGGAGCGATTGCTGCAAGGGCGGCAAGCGTGCCGACGGCAAGACCGGTTCCCGCCCTGACGGCGAGGACGGCCGCACCGGCAACGGCACCGCCATGTAACTCCGCCGGAATAGCGAACAATAAAAAAGCGGACCCGCCCTGCCGTTGCAGGAGCGGGTTTCGCTATAGTATGCCGCCCCTCCGGCAGCCAGGCTAGATATCCTCCTTGTCCGGGAGGGAGACGATGCGCTCCGCGGTGGCAGAGAGGAGGCGGAGGGGGTGGAACCCCGCCGCGGTGGCCAGCAGGGCGAAGGCCGCCTGCAGGGGGATGGGTTCCACCGCCATGGATGCCAGCAGGAAGAGGGGGAAGAGGACAACCTGCACGCGCAGGAACACGGCGGCGGCCTTGATGTTGGGAAGGTTGACGAGCGCGGCAAAGAAAACAATGGCGGTGATGTAGAGGGGAATTTCCGCCTGCCGCGCCAACAGGGGCTCATGCATGACGAGCGCGTACACGGCGCAGACGGGGATGAGCAGGGAGAGGAACGCCGCCAGCTGGGTGAGGAAGCGGGTGAAGACGCTGCCGCGCCCGGAGGGCAGCACCAGGTGGCACCACGCCGCCAGCGGCCCCAGGCAGGTGACCGCCACCAGCGGGAACAGCACGGCACCGTAGCCGCACAGCACGGCTGCTATCAGCACGCCTCTGCTCTGCACCGCCTCTGCCAGCGCGGAGCACGCTATCTCCAGCACCGCGCAGAGCGACCACGCCAGCATGCCCACCTGTGCAACGCGCGCCAGCACCGCCGCCGCGCGCTTCACGCCGGGGTAGATGGGCCAATCGTCATTCATCTTCGGTCGGCGTTTCTTCCTCCCGCGGCTCCTCCTTGCGCTCGGGTGCGCGGCCGATGGGGAAGCGGGGCTTGCCGCTCATGTCGGTGAGCACCCCGGTGTCTGTGAAGCCCAGGCTTTCCATCAGGGCGCGCACGGGTTCTCCCTGGTCGTGCCCCACCTCCAGCGCCACGAGCGCGCGGCCGGCGAGGTGCGGCAGGGACTCTTCCAAGAAGCGGCGCACCACGTCCAGCCCGTCCGGCCCGCCGTAGAGCGCGGTGGCGGGGTCGTGCGCCACCTCTGCGGCCACAGGCTCGCCGTCCGGCACGTACGGCAGGTTGGCCAGCACCAAATCAAAGGGTTCCGGCGGGGCGATGGCGCTCTCCGCGGTGTCGTTCCAGGCGGAGAACAAATCGCTGCGGTAGGTCTGCACCTTGGCGCCGAGGGAGTTGGCGTTCTCCAGCGCGAGCGCGAGCGCGGCGTCCGAGATATCCGCCATCACCACCACGGGATGGTGTGCCGCCAGTTCCAGCGCCAGGGTGATGCCGATGATGCCGGAGCCGCAGCCCATGTCGAGCACGCGCATGCCCTCGCGCTTCTCCGCGCGGGCCAGCGCCAGCTCCACCAGCTCCTCCGTCTCCGGGCGCGGGATGAGGGCGCGAGCATCCGTGCGGAACTCGCGGCGGTAGAATTCCGTGCTGCCCAGCAGGTGCTGCAGCGGCACGCCCTGCCCGCGCTGCCGCAGCAGCTCGCGCAGCGGCGCCAGGCGCTCCTCCGGCAGCGGGTCGTCGAAATGCAGGTACAGCCAGGTGCGGTCGCAGCCCAGCACATGCACCATGAGGCTCTGCATGGAGTGCCGCGCGCCCTCGATGCCGCGCGCCTCCAGGTACTGCGTGCCGCCGGTCAGGACCTCGTTGACGGTTTTCATGGCGTGTCGTTATTTCAATTCGTCCATGCGCTCCTGCATTTCGGCGTGCTGCATGCGGGAGATGATTTCATCCAGTGCTCCGGTGGTGACGACGATGTCGAGGTTGTAGGCGGTGTACCCGATACGGTGGTCGGTGAGGCGGTTTTGGGGGAAGTTGTAGGTGCGTATTTTCTCCTCGCGGCCGCCGGAGCCGATGAGGGAGCGGCGCTTCTCGGAATAGTTGAGCTGGGCCTCGCGCTGCTTCATCTCGAAGAGGCGGGCGCGGAGGATGCGCATGCCGGTCTCCCTGTTCTTGATTTGGGAGCGCTCCTGCTCGCAGCGCACCATGATGCCGGTGGGCAGGTGGAAAATCTGCACGGCGGATTCCGTGCGGTTCACGTGCTGGCCGCCCGCGCCGCCGGAACGGCAAGTCTCGATGCGCAGGTCCTCCGGGCGGATTTCCACGTCCACCTCCTCGGCCTCCGGCAGCACGGCCACCGTGGCGGTGGAGGTGTGGATGCGCCCCTGGGTCTCCGTGACGGGCACGCGCTGCACGCGGTGCACGCCGCTCTCGTATTTCAGGTAGCGGAACACCTCCTCCCCGGACACGCGCGCGGTCACCTCCTTGAAGCCTCCCACGTCGCTCGGGCTGGCATCCAGGATTTCAAACCTCCAGCCGCGGGAGTCCGCATAGCGCTGGTACATGCCCAGCAGGTCCCCCGCAAAGAGGGAGGCCTCGTCACCGCCCGTGCCGGCGCGGATCTCCACCAGGGCGTCGCGGTCCTCGGTGGCGTCGCGCGGCAGCAGGCTGTACTGGATGCGCTCCTCCAGCTGCGCCACGCGCGGCTCCAGCTCCGCCAAGTCCGCCTGGGCGAGCGCGGCAAGCTCCTCGTCCTCGCCCGCGGCCAGCTCGCGGTTCTCCTCCAGCTGGCGGCGGACGGACTGCAGCTCGTCCCAGTCGCGCATCAACTCCTGCGCGCGGCGGTGCTCGCGCATCAGCTCCTCCGCGCGGGCGCGGTCGTTGAACAGGGCCGGGTCCGCAATCTGCGTCTCCAGCTCCGCCAGCCGCGCGCGGCGTTTCTCAATGAGCGGCGCGTAATCCATCATACGCGCCCATTCTATCCCAGGCGCGCCCGCGGCGCAAGCGTCAAATGCCGAACGCTGCGTTCACGCTTTCCTGCGTGTACTGCTTAATCTCGGCCTTGTTGGCGGGATCCCGCATGTACTCCAGGAGCTGCTGCTCGGTGAACTCGGGGTGGTCGCGCTGGATGTTCTCCATCGCCTCCCTGGTGGCCCCTATAGCCACATAGGTGACATATCCGGTAGCGGCCGTGATGACGATGAAGATGACGAGGCCGATCCAGCTGAGCACGCGGCCCGCGCTGCCCTTGCGGTACTTGCACAGGCCGATGATGGAGAAGATGAGGCCGGCAATCCAGCAGAACAGCGAGCCTACGACGGCGAGGACGCCCCAGACGATGGATGCTTGCTGCTCCTGCACGGGGATGGGAGGGAGGTTTTCTTCCGGCATGGTGTATACGGGTTGTGTTGCTGCGCATTGTACCAAGGGAGGCATGCCGCTGCAAGTCCAATTGAATTGACGATTTACAATTTACGATTATTGCCATCCCTCCGGTGCAATGCCGGATGGGCGGCTTTTTTCGCGTGTGCGCGTGAAAAGGGGTTGAAAGGGGTGGGTGAGCATGATACAATTGCGCCAGTATGGAAAATTTTTCTGAATTGGAGTGGAAAAGGCTGGCCGAGCTTCCTGATGCGGAAGGCTGGGCGGGCATGTTTGCGGGCGTGAGCGAGGGCGTGCTCATTGTGGGCGGCGGCGCCAACTTCCCGGAGAAGCCGCTCTGGGAGGGCGGCCCCAAGCGCTGGACGGACCGCCTGTTCATCATGGAGCCGGGCAACCCCGGCTGGCGCGACGCCACACCGCTTCCCAAGCCGCTGGGCTACGGCGCCGCGGCCTCCCTGCCGCAGGGCATGATGCTCATCGGCGGCAGCAACGCCGGCGGCGCGCTGGCGGACTGCTACATGCTCACCTACGCTAACGGCGATGTCACCTGCCGCGCGGTGGCCCCGCTTCCCACCACGCTCACCGGGCACGCCGCCGCCGTGATGGGCGGCAAGGTCTACGTGCAGGGCGGCAGCGTGGCCGTGGGCGAACAGGATGCCGAAAGCCGCATGTGGGTGTACGACCCCGTCGCCGATACTTGGAGCGAGGGCCCCGCCCTGCCGGGCCGCGGGCGCTTCCTGCACCAGATGGCCGCCATCGGCCACACCCTGTACGTGCTGGGCGGCATCGGCATTGTGGAGGGCGAGAACGGCCGCATGGCGCGCGAGATGCTCACCGAGGCCTGGAGCTACAGCGAGTCCACGGGCTGGCGGCGCCTGGCGCACCTGCCGCACTTCTGCGGCGCGGCTCCCACGCCCGCCCCGGTCATCGACGGCCGCATCTACCTGTTGGGCGGCGACGACGCTACCGTGAAGGGCTTCACGCCCGCCAACCATCCGGGCTTCCACAACCAGAGCCTGTGCTACAACCCCGCCAACGACACGTGGCGCGACGCCGGAACGGTGGCCGCCGCGCGCGCCGTGCTTCCCTGCGCCGTGTGGAACGGGCTGGCCGTCATCGTGAACGGCGAGCAACGCCCCGGCAAGCGCTCCAACGAAGTCTGGGGCGTCAAACTCAGATAACCCTCACCCCCATCTCTCTCTCAAAACCCGAACCAGAAGACAGCAATGAAGACACTCTATCTCCTGACTCTCGCCCTCGCCCTGCCGCTCGCGGCGGAAGTGCTCACGCCCACGGATGAAATCCCCGCGGACGAATCTTCCCAGCAGCAGGTATCCCTGCACGTGGCGCAGCATTTGAACATCCCCGATGCCATCGGCCGCGCAGGCATGGGTGCCGTCGGTCTCAACCGCGCGGACGATGGACGCCGCGCCGTCATCTTCTTCGGCGGCGCCAACTTCCCGAACGCCAAGCCCGGCGCCAAGACCCCGGAGGAGCGCGGCGCCAAGGTCTTCTACGATACCATCGGCTCCGTGTCCTACTCCG
>JAKSOT010000022.1 GCA_024405455.1 Akkermansia sp.
GCGTAGCCGCCGTACTCGGCGCCGATGTCGAAGAGGATGAGGTCGCCGTCCTTGCACTTCTTGTGGTTGGAGATGTAGTGGAGCACGCAGGTGTCCTGCCCGCTGGCGATGATGGGCAGGAAGGAGAATTTGCGGGAGCAGCGGCGGATGTAGCCGGCGCTCAGCAGGGCCTCGATTTCCCACTCTCCCATGCCGGGCACCACGCAGCGCAGGGTGTCCACGTAGCCCTCGCCTGTGATGCGGCAGGCCTCGCGCAGCTGCTTGATTTCCTCCGGCTGCTTCCCCAGGCGCATCTCCGCCAGGATGGGGTACACGCTCTGCACCTTGGCATCCGGGTAGGAGGCCAGCAGGGCGGCCTTCATGCGCTCGTTGCGCGTCTGCACGTAGGTGTAGCGGCGCGGGTGGGAATCCACCTCCAGCCACACGCCCGTGGCCGCGGGCAGCCACTCCGCCAGCAGGGAGTTGTACTCCTGCGTCCAGCGCACGTCCTTGATGCCGCTGAGCTTGGTGGCCATGGCCTGGGAAAGGCGCGCGCCATGCCAAATGACAGTCTTCTCGTTGGTCTCGCGCAGCAGGAGAGTGTCCTTGTGGCTGCCCTTCTTGCCCACGCGCATGACGAGCACCGTCTCCTCCTGGTCGATGCCGGTCAGGTAGAACAGGTTGGCGTTCTGGTGGTGCGCCAGCGTGCCGTCGGCGTTGGTGGGCTGGATGTCGTTGGCGTGAACGACCACCAGGCTGCCCTCCGGCAGCTTGGCGGCCAGGCGGTCGCGGTTGCGCTTGTAGAACATGGCGGGAATCGGCTTGTAGCGGAGAGTATGCATAATCAATCAGCGTTGCTCCTGCCAGTATACGCCTTCCCGCCCGCGCCTGCAACCGCATTTTCCCGAATTCACGGAATACGGCGCGCGTATTGCTCGCAGTCGGGTGACATCCAGCCGTGGGGGATGGGAGAGCCGTCTGCCAGGTGGCGGCGGATTTCCGAGGACGAGGCGGGGTGCTGCCCCTGCAGGAAGACGGCGCGCACGCCGTCGCGCGGGGCGGGGGCGTGGTCGCGGTGGTAGACGATGAAGGTGAGCTGCTGCACGAGGTAGTCGTACCGTCCCCAGCGGTGCAGCTCGTCCCATTGGTCGGTACCGAGCAGCCAAAACAACTCGTCCTGCGGGTGGGTGTTTTTCCAAGCCTCCACGATGCGCCAGCTCCAGCTGGGCGGCGGCAGCTGCAGGTCCAGCTCGGACACGCTCGCCCACGGCAAGCCCCGCGTGGCGAGCCGCAGCATGTCCAGGCGCTGCTCATTGCTGAACATCAGGTGTTGCCCCTGCTTGAAGGGAGATTCCGCGGCGGGCAGGAACACCACCGCATCCAGCCCGCACGCGCGGTGGGCGTCCGTGGCCATCTGGACGTGGCCCAGGTGGATGGGGTCGAAGGAGCCGCCGAACAGGCACGTTTTCATGGCCGGCAGGGGGTGCGGGGGCGGTTTACAGGCCCTCGGTGTCCTTGTAGGGCAGGAAGCAGCCGATGGGCAGCTTCACGAACTTGGATTCCGGGGTAAGCCGGCGGTAGTGCCTGATGAAGCTCTCCAGGTTGCCGTAGTTCTGGGCGGTCTTGGGGATTCCCTGCTGGCCGCAGTTCACCAGGATGTTGAAGTGCAGCTCCGCATGCAGGTGCGCGGTGAACATGCCGTGGTTGTTGCCGATGGTGCCGATCTGGTCACCTCGCTTCACCAGCTGCCCCACCTTCACGTCGATGCGGTCCAGGTGCGCGTACAACGTCTGGCAGCACAGCACCTTGTGCGTGGTCGGCTCGCGGAAGGCGTGGCGCACAATCACCACCTTGCCCCAGCGCCCGCGGGCGTCGGATGCGTAGGTGACCAGGCCGTGGCCGATGGTGTAGACGGGATCGCCGAGGTCGGAGTTGCCGCCGGACTCGGAGTTCCAGTCCTCGCCGAGGTGGCGCGGCGTGGCGAGACGGAGGCCGCGGGACTTGTAGTAGCCGTCGCCGTTGGGCTTGCCCACGGGGTAGTCGAACCCGTCGGCCAGCGGCGTGTACGCCCACTTCAGGTCGGGCGTCACGCGGGCGAACTGCCGCGCCTCCGCCCGGCACCAGCAGAGGGCGAACAGGCAGGCGAGCAGCAGCATGAGGTGTCTTGCGGCACGTTGCATACAGCCACCCTAACACATCCGCCGCCGCCGCGCAAGCGGCAATCATGGCATGGCGGGTATGCGCACGCGCGCCCGCTGCTCACGATTTGGAGAATTCGCGCGCCCAGGGGGTGCGGCGGGAATTCAAGTTCAGCCTGCCGTGGTTGCGGCGGTAGGCGTTTCCGCGGAGACGGCGGCGGTAGGTGTTGAACAGGCTGGAGAGGTCCGCCAGCGTGCGCTGCAGGCGCTCGGCGAGGCTCGGCACCTGCGGGTGGCGGCGGTAGCGGTTCTCGCGGTGGAAGCGCAGGCGGCGGTAGCGCGTGCTTTTCAGGTCCAGCAGGATATCCAAATTCCTTTTTCGGGTAGTCATGGTAATCATAGGGGTTGGCAGTACCCTACACGAATGCGGGCGGGGTGTCAACACAAAAAACTTGACCCCGCGTGCGCGGGTGTGGTTGAATTCCGGGTGAAGATGGATTCAGCCGAGAACCAGCAGCCGGGCGGCGCCCCAGGGAAATCGAACCACATGTGGGTGTGCATCACCCTCATTGTCCTGATTCTGGCGGGAGCCGCCGTCACGTGGAAAATCGTGGATGCCGCGGAAAGGGCGGGCGGGGAGGTCGTAGACAAGGTGGGCAAGGTGCTGGGGCCCCGTTTCGTGGACATCAGCATTGTCCAGACGGAGGGAGGCGAGGAGCTGTACGAGTTCACCACCTACAAGAAGGATGTGAATTCCGTCAAGCTGGTGGAGCACACGCATTTCATGAGCACGTGGAAGGTGCTGTACTCCCAGCAGTTCGAGGCCAAGTACGGCATCCGCATCTCGGAGACCGCGCAGCCCGGCGGCGCGCTGGACGTCGGCTACGATGTCATCGTCACCAGCATCGAGCCCAAGGGCAAGCCCGTCATCAGGAAGGACGACGGCATCTGGCACGAGCCCGACGGCGAGGACCTGGCCCGCATTGTCAACGAGGTGAAGGAGGAGGCCAGGAAGACCGCGCTGGAGGACAAGGCCGCCGTGCAGGTGGCGGAGCAGCGCCTGCGGGAGTTTCTCCAGTACAAGTACGCGGGGAAGGATGCCCGCATTTTCCGCCGCAACTAAAAAAACGCGCCGCATGCGGACATGCGGCGCGGATAGAAAGGAGGTTTTGCGGCAGGCTTACTTGGTCAGGCCGGGCTTCTTGGCGCGGCGCACGGCGCCGAAGCGCTTCTGGAACTTGTCGATACGGCCTTCCGTATCCACGAACTGGTTCTTGCCGGTGAAGAACGGGTGGGAATCGGAGGTGATGCCGCAGGAGATGACGTAGTGCTCCACACCGTCGATGACCTCGGTCTTTTCGGACGTGGCGGTGGAGCGGGAGATGAAGCGGCGGCCCGTGGTGATGTCCACGAACACAACAGGATTGTACTTGGGATGGATTTCTGCTTTCATAACGGTGGTGGCTGCGTTTCCATCGCAGCGCGCCGCGCATTATACGCACGCCCCGCCCATTGTCAAGGCGGAATTTTAACTTTTTGACATGCCGCCGCCCTGCGGGGTATAATGCCCGCCGTACACCATGACCGTCACCAAAGACACCCCGCAGGCCCAGCTCCAGCAACTGAGCGATGCCGTCATCAAGCGCGAGTTCCTGAAGAGCACGCCGCTCAACCTGGGCAAGTTCCTGCGCTACGTGGTGCTGTACCTGCTGTTCCCGGGCATGGTGTTCGGGTTTTCCGCGGGGATAGCGCTCACGGTGGCGTTCAGCCTGGCGCTGGTGGGCATCCTGGTGTGGGGCGATGCGTCGGACGCCTCCACGGCCATCTACAGCTGGCTGGCGGCGGGGCTGGTTGTGGTGGTGCTGGTCAACATTGTGGTGATTCGTGCCGGCTGGCGGGAATGCCGCCGCCGCGCCGCCTTCCGCCCCGCCAAGGCCGGGCTCAAGCACGCCGTGGACATGCCGGTGGAGTACGCCCCCCACTGGCATGAGAAGGACGGCTTCCACGTCACGGAAATGACCTTCCACGCTCCCGCGCGCGGGATTTACGCCATCCTGGTGACCATCACGGACTACGACGGCCGCCAGCTCATCACGGGCGGCAAGACCGGCACCTGCACCGTGCAGGCGGAGGGCAAGCCCGGCGCCACCTTCCACGCCATGGTGCTGTACCGCCTGGAGGCTGGCATGCACGAGCTCTCCTGGGCCATGCCCGCGCGCGGCCTGCCCGCCCCCGCCATGTCCGTCACCCAATTGAACGCGGTTTGAGCGTTTTTTGATTTTTTTCAAAAAATTTTCAAAAAAATTAGGCACGGGGGAAAAATCGCGCTTGTAGGGTAGTGAGGATGGTTGCATGCGGCGCATGCTTCCCATCCGCGGAGAAATCATCTATCATTATCCTGTATGCCCATGGAGCAGACACAGCACGGCGGCGAACGCGAGCCCGGCACGGACTGGGCGGCGTGGCTGCAGCGCCACGGCGGCAAGCTCTTCTACTTTGCCGTGCACTGGAACGCGGAGGACCCCGAGGACGCCCTCCAGCACACCATGGTACAGACCGCGCGCGCCGTGGCGGAGGGCCGCTGCGTGGGGGACGACACGTCCATCCTGCGCTATGCGTACACCACGCTGCGGCACCGTCTCAGCCGCGTGCGGCGGGAGGGCATGCGGCGGCGCGTGGGCGAAAGCGCGTGGGGACAGGGGATGTGCCTGCTGCAATCTGACGAGGCCACGACGGAGGAATGCCGCAAGGTGGAGGCGGCGCTGCGCCAGCTTCCGCCGGAGGAGGCGGAGCTGATCGTGCTGCATGTGTGGGAGGGCATGACCTTCCTGGAAATCGCGGAGCTGCTGGAGCTCAACCGCAACACGGTTGCCTCCCGCTACCGCAAGGCCCTCACGGCCATTCGGGAACTCTTGGACCACTTCACGGAATGAAAGGAATCGCCACACCGCCCGGATTGAACGAGCGCCTGCTGTGCGCCATTCAACAGGAGATCCGCCCGCTGGAGCAACGCCAGGCGGAGACGGAGCGCTACCTGCGCCGCTTCCGCATCGCCCCGCTCCCGCTGGGCACCCAGAGCCGCATCCTGTCCGTGCTGCACACGCGCCGTGCGCGCACCTACCGCCGCCTGGCCGCGGCGGCGTGCGCGGCGGTGGTGCTTCTGCTGTGCGTGCTGCTGTACCCCGCCGGGGAGCGGCCACCTGTTGTGGATTACGCGCCGGAGCAGCAGCCCGCCTACACCGTGACCGATGCCGCGGACCGATCCTCGTTCACCATCAAAACCCCCGTTGTGTTCGTAACAGACGAAGTGATGTAGCATGAAAACACCCCTATACAGATTTGCAATGATGCTCCTGTTGCTTGTGGCGGGGCTGTTCCTGCGCGCCGCGGCGGCGGATGCCCCCGGCAGCGTGGTGCTCGGCATTGTGCCCCAGGAGCGGGAGAACCAACTCGTTGTCCGCCACGTGGCGGAGGACACCCCCGCCGACCACGCGGGCATCCGCCCCGGCGACGTCCTGCTCTCCGTGGCGGGACACGGCATCGCCACGCGGGAGGACCTGCAGCATGCGCTGCAGCAGATGCGCGCGGGCAAGCCCGCCGAGCTGCGCGTGCTGCGCGGCGGGGAGGAAATCGCCGTCACGCTCACCCCGGCCCTGCGCGCCTCCGCCCTCGCCGCGGCGCAGCCCACCGGCGAATCCGCCGAGCTCGCGCAGCGCCTGCGCCCGCTGAAGGACGACGCCCGCGCCGCGCTCGCCGCCATGGGCGACAAGCCTGACCCCGCCGCGCTGAAAAAATCCCTGCGCACTATGCAGCATATCGTGGAGGAGAGCGCACCCGTGTGCGGCACGGGCGTGCTGCGGCTGGACGACGCCCAGGGCAGCCTGGAGGTGAGCGAGGAATACGGCCGCCTGATGCTGAACATCCTGGACGCGGACGGCGTGTTCCTGGACAGCTGCGCCATCGACACCGCGGAGCAGTGCCGCGCGCTGCCGCCGGAGGTGCTGGCGCGCTGCCGCTCCATGGTGAACGTGGAGCACTACAGCCGCGCGGAACGCAGCGGCATCCAGGCCGCGGACACCGTGCTGAGCATCAACGGCACCATCGTGACCGACGACGCCACGCTGAAGGAACTCTTGGAGACCGCGCCGGACGGTGCCTTGGTAGAGGTGGAGCGCATCGACCACACCGAGGTGCTGGAACTCGCCCCGCTGGAGTACAACGCACCCGTGCGCGAGCTCAAGGTGGACTGGGACGAGTTGGATGCCGAGGATGAGGAACTCGATGATGCCCGCAACGCCCTGCTCTGGGAGCTCTCCCGCGAACACCCCGACAACAATGCCGTGATGCGCGCCTGGAAACAGCTGCGCCCCAACGGCCTCATCGCCCTGGCGGACGAACACGGCAGCGTCTACCTGTACCGCGACAGCGGGGCGCTCACCATCAAGGAATGCGGGCACCTCACGCCCACCAAGACCTACCGCTCCACCCTGCCGCTGCCGGAGGCGCTGCGCCGCCGCCTGCTGGATTTCCGAAACTAATCAACCCCCATCATCAAAAATGAAAGCATACATCATACCGCTCATCGTTGCCTGCAGCCTGCTGCACGCCCAGGAGATGCCGCAGCAGGTGCGGCACGACCTCTCGGAACACCACGGCCTGCTCTTCGCCGCACGCGTCCACACCATGCAGGAGCAGCTCGGCTCCGCGTTCATCACGGACGACTTCCTCAAACAGCTGGACGCCGCCCTGAAGAAGAAGTCCATCGCTAAGCCCAAGACGCTCGCGGAAGCCATGGCCGCCAGCCTGCGCGAGGACGGCCTGGAGGCGCGCGACTTCGACAACGCCCTCCTCATGAAGCACCTCCAAAAAATGCTCGCGGAACTGCCCAAGATGAAGGAGGAGACCCTGGAGAAGAAGCTCGTCAAGCAGCAGAAAAAGCTGCTCAAGCAGGTCATCCCCGTGCTCCAGGCGCGCGAGGCCGCCAAGGAGAAGCGCGTGCTGGAGCTCAACGCCAGGCGCAGCGGCGTCTCCACCCTCCCCAACGGCGTGCAGATGGAGGTGCAGCCCGGCAGCGGCAGTATCCGCGCCGTCAACCGCATCATGGTTGAGGAGGGCATTTCCGACCCGGAGCGCACCACCACCCAGTGCAGCGTGGACGACCTGCCGGAGGCCGTGCAGCGCATGCTCGACCAGGTGCCCGCCGGCTCCGCCTGGACCTTCTGGATTCCTGCGGAGGTCACGGACGCCATTGCCCGCGAGGGCGAGGACAGCAAGGAGGAGGAGGCCGACCGCGAGGCCTTGATGGACCAGCTCGCCGGCGGCAACCGCCGCAAGAGCTTCAACACGCTCCAGAGGGAAAGGGAGGAAAGGGAACGCGCCCAGGAGGACGACGGCTTCCCCGCGCCGCGCACCACCCTGCAGAAAATCACCGTGTGGCAGGACGCCGCAGAGGCTCCCATACGCCCGTTCTCCCATTCCACCCAAACCCAAAACGCCAAGTAAGCCATGAAAGCACGCCATATCATTCTGCTCGCCCTCAGCGCCCTGCCCCTTCTGGGGGCGGAGGAGGCCGGCATGCCGCGCATGTTCAAGCCCATGGAACGCGGCCTCACCGAACAGCAAATGAAGAGCAACAGCGCGGACGACGCCATCGCGCGCCTCCACTTCTCCGGGGAAGTCAGCCCGGCCACCAGGGACCGCCTCAAGCAAATCTGGAATTCCGGCAAGGGATACAGCGACCGCCTGGAGGCCCTGCACGCCTGGATGAAGGAGTTGGAGAAGGATCCGAATTCCACGGACGCCCAGGTGTTCCTGGCGTGGCAGGCCGCGCACATCTGGTTCGCCAGCCACGGCCAGCCGGAGCACCGCCTGTTCCTGGCGCACATCCGCCACACCTTCGCATCCCCGCAGCCCACCATCTCCCGCCACCTCATGAGCCTCTTCCACCAAGTCAACATGCTGGAGATTCTCAGCGGCACCGGCTGCATCTGCGATGACTTCATCTCCATCACCGATGCCGTCAACGACACCAACCCCTGGCTGCTGGAAGCGCTCTACCCCGCGCCGGATGGAGCCTCCCGCATGCATGCGCTCAACCGCCTGTGGCGCGATCCCGTGGCGTACGCACCGCAGTTCGTCAACAATATCCAGGTAGCCTACCGGGATATCCTGCGCTTGATGACCAATGATTTCGCGCACCTGCACCGCCGCGCCAAGGGCACGGGCCTGCAGCGCTGGCGATACACCTGGGGCAAGGACCTGCCGCTCGCCGTGGATGCCGCCATGAACTACATCGATGCCCGCCACAACGGCGATATCGCCGCCACCAAGGAGGTGCGCGCCCACATCCGCCAGCTCACGGAAGACCTCTCTCCGGACATGCTCGGCTTTGTGCCGCGCAGCATCCTGGCCGCCGCACCCAACGCTCGCGCCTGGAAGCCCCTCTGGGACGGCAAGGCCTCCCTGTACGACATGCCGGACACCACCGCCGTGAACCTGCCGGGGTGGACCCCGAAGCTGCTCAGCAAGGAGGGCCTGCCGCCCGCCAAGGTGCTGGCGGAGGACACCGCGCGCCTGGAATCCCTGCTGCAGAAGGCGGCGGGGGCCAAGACGCTGCCCGCCATGCTGGCGTTCTCGCTCATCGAGGACGACCTGGCGCTGCCGGACGAGACGCGCCGCAGCTGGATGAACGTGGACGGGTACGACACCTTCAAGGCCGTGTTCGACATCGTGGTGACGCCGAACTTCGTGGACGTGCTGGTGAGCGAGAAGGGCCCGCACTTCTCCAGGGACGACAAGGCGCTCCAGGCCGCATGCCGCGAGCTCAACCTCACGCTGCACCGCTGCATCGTGGCGCTCGCCATCATGGAGCGCGACGGGCAGAAGGAAGAGCTGAAGAAGGGCTGCGAGGAGCTGGCCAAGCTGCTGAACCGCACCAAGACCTGGCCGCTCGTGTTCAACGAGTACGGCCTGCGCGGCATCAGCCCCATCGTGCTCACGGAGCTCGTCTCCCACTGCAACGGCAAGCCCGCCCTGCTCAAGGGATTCACCGAGCTCACCTCCACTACCGTCACCTTTAGCGCCGCCGAGCAAGAGGGCAACGGCAAGGTCAACCCCAAGGTGCTCGCCGGGTACATGCGCGACATGATGATCCTGCGCCGCGACTTCCACCGCAGCGAGAAGGAGCGCGCCAAGGTGGCCGCGCGCTGGCTGGAGGCTGCCAAGGGCATGAAGCCGGAGACAGCCTGCGCCATGGTGGCGTACTGCTACATCAGCGGCGCGCCGGAGGAGCTGCTCAAAACCATCCCGGCAGACCCGGTGGAGTACTCCGGCCAAAACGCACTGCGCGGCTGCTGCCTGTACCGCTACGCCATGGAGCACGGCAACTCCGCCGCGCAGGAGAAAATCATCCGCGGCATGACATCCGACCCGCAGTACTACGGCTACCCCGCCACGCGCCTGGCATGCGCCATGCACGCCCGCAGCCGGGGCAAGACCGCAGAGGCACGCCGTTTCGAGAAGGACGCGCTCATCCTCTCCATCGCGGAGCAGCACTACGGCTACGGCTACCCGATATGGCAGTCGTACTTCGCCTTCCTGCAGCACGGGGCCCTGGCGGACCTGGTGAGGTACCTCTTCATCTGCCGGGAGCCCGACAACCGGGACTTCATGGGGCGGGCCATTCCCTCCCTGCTGGAGCAGGGCCATTTCGAGACTGCGGCCTTCGCGGCGGAACGCCTCATCAACCTCAGTCTCAGGGATGCCACGCCCAACAACTCCAGCGGCACCCAGCTGCAAATCGTCTGCTGGCGCGCCATGGCAGATATCGGCCACGCCATGTACCTGTACACGAAGGGTGACGCCGCTACGGCAGACAAGCTGATGGAGGCCGCGCTTCCCCTGCTGGTGTGTGATGCCGGCACGGCACGGCGCGTGATTCCCGTGGTGCTCGGCTGCAAGGAGATCGACCAGGAGCGCAAGGACAAGTTCCGCGGCATCCTGGCCGCAGCCGCGCAGAAGAGCAAGCTGCCCGGCGCCAAGATTGCCGCCGCCGCGCTCAAGGCCGGTGCCAAGCGCACTGTGGCCGCGCAGCCGGAACCGGACCGCCTCAAGCTGCCGGAGGACTCCATGAACATGTTCGAATCCCCCACCTACACCTGGCACCTCAAGGACAGCGAGGGCAAGGTTACGGAGCTGAAGGGCGGCATTGTGCGCGCCTGGTACGAGACCGAGACGGAAGGCAGCTGGGTGCTCCTGAAGCTGGAAAGCGGGCGCCTCGTGGAGGTGTTCCTCAACCAGGTGGCCAAGGAGGACATCAAGAACGTCATCGACTGGAAGGAGAAAAACAAGATTCAGGTGTTCACCTACACGGATGCACAGGGCCAGACCATCAACGCCAAGGTCTGCCGCCTGTATGCGGATGCCGCAAAGGCCACCACCAACAACACATACGTGGAGCTGATGCGCCCGCACGGGGAAATCCGCACGGCCAATGTTGGAATGTTCAAGGAACGCAACGAGCTCATGAAGCTGCCCATCCAGACGGATGAGAAGCCCGAGCTGCGCTGCTTCGACCAGCTGGGACCCGCCTTGGCGTTCGCGGATGCCAACAAGTGCTCCCTGCGCGTCATCTTCCTCGGCGAGCACGGCAGCGACTTTGAAAAGAACTTTAACCAGAACATCGCCGCCAGCCCGGACAAGGTCCGCCAGTGGCGTAAGGGCTTCGTCAACCTCGTCTGCTACCGCGACAAGGCGGGCAACTGGTCCGAGGCCGCCCAGGGCGTGCTCTCCATGGTGCACGAGGCTCTGGACGAGTACCTTCCGCCCGCTTCCAGGGAGCGAGAGGAATTCATGAAGGGCGGCGGCGTCATCGAGATTCCCTTCGAGCAGCGCACCGGAAACTTCCTCGTCCAGAGTGCCGGCACGGTGAAGCTCGCCATCACGGTGAAGCCGAATGTGTTTGCGGGCGGCAGCGCCTCCGCGGACGATGTGGCCGCCATGTCCACCGCCATCCAGAAGAATGACGGCGAGACGCTGCGCCGCCTGGTGAAGGCCAACCCCGCGCTGCTGCGCCAGCCCTGCGGAAGGCAGAATGCGTCCTCCCCGCTCTTCGATGCGGTGATGGAGGGCAAGCCCGCCATGGTGCAGGTGCTGCTGGAGGAGGGCGCCAACCCCAACGAGATGAACTCGCACGGGTTCCCCGTCATCGGCATCGCCTGCCTGCACGGCAACGCGGACACCGTGCGCATCCTGCTGGAGAAGGGGGCCGACCCCAACAAGGAGCCCATGACGAAAAGCATCGTGAAGGAGAGCCCCATCAACAACGCCCTCGGCAGGCCCGCCATCATCAAGCTTCTGGTGGACCACGGCGCCAAGGTCACCGCCGAGGATTTGTTCAACGTGCTCAACCGCAGCAACGGCAACTTCGAGGCTGCCGACTACATCATGGAGAAGTGCGGCGACAAGCTCGACATCAACGCCCCCTGCGTGATGGGTATGATGACCATGCTGGCACAGATGACGCAGAACAAGGAGGTGGATAGGGTGGAGTGGCTGCTCGCGCACGGCGCCAACGCCAACGAGCGCATGATGCTCGGCGGCCAGATGAACGCCATCGCGTCCGGCAACGCAGAGCCCCTCTTTGTGGCATTCTGCTGCAACGGGAAGAGCTCAGCGCCCGACAAGGACCTCAAGATGCTGGAGAGCTTCCTCAAGCACGGCGCGGATGCCAACGCAACCTGCAAGACGCCCGGCGGCGAGATTTCCGTGCTGGCCACATGCATCAACAATGATCTGTTGGACCACGCCCTGCTGCTGCTCCAGCACGGCGCCAAGGGCGACGCCATGGACTCCGGCGGGCGTCCCCTGCTGTACACGCTGGCGGAGCGTTCCTCCTTCCCGCAAAATGCGGGGAGGCAGGACAAGGTTCTCCAGGTGGCGGACGCCCTCATGAAGAACGGCGCCAAGCCCTCCAAGAAACCCGCCAGGCTCGCGCCCATCAAGCCTTGGGCCAAGGAAAGCGTCAACGGCAAGCCCCGCGCCTCCCAGGAATTCATCAACTGGCTGGAAACCAAGTAGGACAGCGTTTCACCGAGACTCGCGGCGCCACGCCATCACCCCATCAGGGCGTCAATCTTGACCTCCGACTTCGGCCAGATGCCGATGTCCACCATGAAGGCCTCCCAGGCGAGCAGGACATGCTCGAAGACGGTGGGGTTGACCTCGAAGTGGGTGAGGGTGTGGTCGCCGTTGGGGCAGAGCATGCATTCCGCGATGTTGCCGCGGGATTCCCATTGCCCGCAGAACCACTGGCGCATCTCGAAGTCAAGCAGGGGGTCCATCATGCCGTGCGCGCAGAAGAGCGCGGGCAGCTGCCCGCGCAGCAGGGCGACCGGGTTCACGCTCTGCGGGTCCGGCACCTCCGCAGGGATGTTGAGCACGCGCGCCTCCGGCGCGGTCACGTCCACAATGCCGCGGAAGATGGCCACGCATGCGGGCTGCAGCGGCGGCACGCTGCGCTTGCCGAACTCGTACCACTTCTTCTTGTAGACGAAAGGCTGCATGGCGGCGTTGAGCGCCATCAGGCCGCCGGCATCCGTGCCCGCCAGCGTGATGCGCCCGCGGTCGATGCCCAGGTTGCCGGCGTTGTGGTGCACCCACTTCCAGATGTCCAGGCCGTCGGTGATGATGTCACCCGCCTTCACGTCGTAGCGCGCGCGGGTGCGGTACTCCGGGATGAGGCAGACGATGCCGCGGTCGGAAAGGTGGACGGCCCAGGAGATGAACTCCGTGGAGTATTCCAGCGCCCACATGCCGCCGTAGTAGAACACCACGGCCGGGGCCGCGGCGTCAGGCGTGTGGTCGTCAGGCGCGATCATGAGGCAGCGCAGCTCCGTGCCGTCCAGGAAGCGCTTCCAGGTGAAGGAGGGTGCCTCCTCCAGCACCTGCTGGAAGAAATCCGGCTCGTCGTCCTGCACTGTGGGTTGCTCCGGCATGTTCAAAGCACGCACAAGTATGCAATTTTCTTGCCACAAAGGCAAGCCTGATGTATCATGCAGGAAGCCATGAGAGCAATTTTCCCGTTCATTGGAACACTGGCGGCAACCGCGTGCGCATGGGCGCAGCAGCCCGCCGCCGCACGCACGCAGGGCGCGCCCATCCCCGCCCCGCGGGAACTCACCCTGCCGCAGGAGACTGCACCCGCGCCCGCCTACGTGGTGCCCAACCAGCAGAAAGCAAAGGAGATTGCGGAAACCGTCTACAACACCTGGCGCCTGGCCATGATGCGCGCAGACGAGCAGGCCTGGGCCGGCTGCACCTCCGCCGCACGCCAGAACAAGATCCGCAACATGGTGGTCTCCGAGCGCAAGCAGTTCCCCAAGGACTTCTTCAGCAAGCAGCCCCAGCCCCCGCAGCTGGAGCACTTCACCTACGTGGGCTCCATCGCCGGATGCGGCAACCGCTCCATGGCCTGCACCTTCGTCGGCAAGCTCCAGCTCGGCGAGAAGGGCAAGCTCGCGGAAAACGCCATGGTCGTGGAGCTCATCTTCGAGGGCGGCAAGTGGAAGCTGGACCAGACCCGCTTCTTCAACCTCTCCCAGCTGCCGGACGTAAAGAAGCGCCTCCATGCGCGCGACCTCACCGTGCTGCAGGAGCAGGACGGCTTCCACCCGTACGACAAGCTGCCCGTCATCCCGCCGCGCTGCGGCGCGCCGCAGCTCATCGGCAAGGTGTTTGTAGACGCTCCCGGCCGCGAGATTGAGATGCGCATCAACGGCGTCTCCATGCACGAGTTCTACGACGAGCGCCGGGCCGACACCATAGCGGGAGGCCTGCGCCGCGGCCAGAACACCATCTCCTACACCATCAAGGACAACGCGGGCATGCAGCGCCCCACGCTGGGCATCGGCCTCTTCGTGATGCCGGAAACGCCGGGCAACCACCCCGTCTGCGTGTTCGACCACATCCTGGATGCCAAGGATGCCGCGAAGGGCGGCACCTTCACCTTCACGGTGAGCAACGAGCAGATTGCCTCCATGAACCCCAAGTTCCAGCGCGCCAAGCCGGAACCCTTCCACGTCGTTCCCCTCAAACCCCAACCCCAGCCCAAACCGGAGCAGCCCAAGGGGAAATAACTTAAAGCCCGCCCGGCATTCCGCCAGACGGGCTTTTAAAATTCCCGCACGCTGCGCGTGCGCTCTATTTACAAATTGTCAATCGTAAATCGTCAATTGTAAATTACGCTTGTCCTTCCGGGGTGGCAAGCACCTTGCGGAGACGGGCGAAGCGCGGCAGCGCCTGAACGGTCTTCATGCCGGTCTCA
Organism: Akkermansia sp.; assembly: GCA_024405455.1. Classification (GTDB taxonomy): domain Bacteria; phylum Verrucomicrobiota; class Verrucomicrobiia; order Verrucomicrobiales; family Akkermansiaceae; genus Akkermansia. The sequence goes on from JAKSOT010000022.1 coordinate 14,440, forward strand.
CCCTGGATGAGGGGCAGCGCGTAGTCGATGAAGGGCATCTCGATGCCGTTGCCGGCGGCGTTGATCCACTCGCGCGGCACCTTGCGCTCGAAGTTGGCCACGCTCTCCAGCGGCAGCAGCTTGGTGTTGCAGGCGTACTGCCCGTACAGCGTGTTGCGCTCGAAGGCCACCATCTTGTCCGTGTCGCCCTCAATGGCGGCCTGCACAGCCGTCTTGCCGGCCAGGTACGCCTCCATGGCGTCCGTGGTGGAGGCCAGGTGGGTGGCGCAGCGCTGCAGCAGTGAGGGCTCGATGGCGCGGACCTTGGCGGACTTGATGCGCTCGCGGACCACATCCGCCAGCTTGTTGGCGAGGCCGCCGAGCTGGGCGTGGCCGAAGCCGTCCTTGCCGTTGGTCTTGGCCTCGGAGATGAACTTGCCGTCCTTGTCGTGGATGCCCTCGGAGACCACGACCATGCACTTGGTGGTGGCGTTGTAGATGCGCTCCACGTCATCCAGGAAGGACTCCATGTCGAAGTCGACCTCCGGGAGGTAGATCAGGTCGGGGCCGTCGCCGGCGTAGTTGGCCAGGGCCGCGGCGGCGGTGAGCCAGCCCGCGTGGCGGCCCATCACCTCGATGATGGTCACCATGCCCGTGTCATAGCAGCTGGCGTCATGCTTCACCTCCATGCAGGAGGTGGCGATGTACTTGGCCGCGGAGGCGTAGCCGGGGCAGTGGTCCGTGCCGAAGAGGTCGTTGTCGATGGTCTTGGGAATGCCCATCACGCGGCACTCGTAGCCGCTCTTCTGCATGAACTTGGAAATCTTGTTGCAGGTGTCCATGGAGTCGTTGCCGCCGTTGTAGAAGAAGTAGCGGACATCAAACTTCTTGAAGGTTTCCAGGATTTTCTCGTAATCGGTGGGGTCCACATCGGGGTCCTTCATCTTGTAGCGGCAGGTACCCAGCGCGGAGGAGGGGGTGAACTTGAGAAGCTCAAGCTCCACGGGATCCTCCATGCTCATATCGTAGAGCTGCTGGTTGAGCACGCCGGTGATGCCGTGGGCGGCACCGAACACACGCGTGATCTGGGGGGCGTTGAGAGCGGTCTGGATGGCACCCAGGACGCTGGCGTTGATAACGGCGGTGGGGCCGCCGGACTGACCAATGATGCATGCACCTTTGAGTTCTTTCATAATCGGAAACAGGAGATTGTTTGACTGTTGCAGTAAGGAGCCGCGCTTGCGGCGCGGGGATTCTACCAGACAGCCCCCAAATTTGCAAGCGCAAAATCTCACGGGAAATCGCACGTTGACATTTGCGCGGCGGTGGTGTTCAATAGCGGCATGCGTTTCCGCGTGTCCATGCTGTGCCTCGCCTGCCTGCCGGTTGCCTGCACCCAGGTGCGGACCACCCGCATCACGGACCTGACGGACCTGCCGCTCAAGAGCACCACCGTGCCAGACTGGGACTGGGAGAAGGCGCCGCTGCGCGCCAACGCCCGCTACGCCATGTACCGGGCCAACACCGCCAGCCAGCGCAAGGAGCGCCTGGGCGACTACTACTATCTGGACTGGTACGATGCGGAGCCGCAGCAACCGGTGAAGATAGTGATGAGCTACACGCAGGCGCTCACGGGAGCCGCCGTGCTCACCCGCACGGTTGAGTTCAACGAGCCGCGCGCGAAGGCGGGCAGCCGCCAGACGCAGTTCTTCTTCTCCGGTCCGGAACGCGCCAAGGGCGGCGACATCATGACCTGGCGCATTGACCTCTATTGCAACGGCAGGCTGGCGGACCACCGCCAGTCCTACCTGTGGGAATAATAGCCGATTGGCTGTTATTTGCGTTTTCTGCGCTCCCGCCACCAGCGCCAGGCGGCGAACACACGCAACGGCAACAGGCGCGGAATGGCCCAATCGCGCACCAGGTAGTCCGCCTTGCTCTTGTGGATGCGGATACGGTGGATTCGTTCGAACAGGGAGGCATCCCACCACTTGGCGCGCAGCTGCCTGCCGTGCAGCTTGCGGTGGAGGAAGGTCTCCAGCTCCACCAGGTGCTCCTCACTCCAGTCGGTCAGCCCCTCCTCGCGGGCGCGCTTCACATCGTCGAGCATGTGAACGAAATCAAGCTCGCAATAGAAGGCATAGCGGGCCTTGGAGCGTTCCTCCGCCATGATGCCTGCATAAGTGGCCTCCTCCTTTCTGCTGTGGATGTTGTTTTCATGGATGCGGTAGCCGCAGGCGATTTCACTGCTGCCGCAGACGGGAGCCATCAAGAAGGCGCGCAGCTCCCAAACGGTGTCCTGGATGAAATGGCCGTCGTCCTCCGGACCCTTGCACATGTTGCCCCACTTCTCATAGAGGGTGCGGCTGAAGGCCATGCAGCAGCCGAAGCCGTTGAGGCGGGGATTGTAGCCGCGGTGCAGGTAATTCATGGCGCGTTCCACGGGGGTGCGCAGCTCATGCAGGTCCGGGATGGTGTCCTTGACGGTGTCCACACAGTACGGCAGGATACCCAAATCCGGGTTGGACTCGCTGAACTTCCGCGCGTTCATGATAATCATGGAGAGCTCCGGGTGCTCGGCCACCAGGCGGGCGGTCTTGGCACAGCGGTCCGGGCACTGGATGTCGTCGCCGTCCACCATAATGATCCAGGGATGCTTGGCAACGGCCCAGCCCGTGTCCGTGGCGGCGGAAACGCCCCTGTTGACCTTGTGGTGGAGCACGGTCACATCCTTGCCCTGCCCGTATTCCGCCACGGTTTCCTCAATGACGGCGGCTGTGTTGTCGGTGGATGCGTCGTTGACGAGGATGAGCTGCATCTGTCCGGGATAGTCCTGCTGCAGACAGGAGATGATGTTCTCCTTCACGAACTTGCCGACGTTGTAGCAAGTCATGACGAGGCTGAACGCCAGGGGTTCTGTTTGGGGTGTATCGTTCATGAGCGTATCTGGGATTCGAATTGGCGGAACTGGATGGCCTCCAGCAGGTCATCCGCGGTGGGAGTGTCGTGCGCGGCCAAATCCGCGATGGTGCGTGCGACGCGCAGGATGCGGTCGAACGCGCGTGCGGAGAGGCCGAACTGGTTGACGGCTTGGGTGAGCAGATCCTGCTGTTGCGGGGAGAGCGGGCAGAACTTGCGCAGGAGCTTGCCGGAGAGGCGTGCGTTGCAGGTGACGCCGGTTCCGGCGTAGCGGGCGTGCTGGCGCTCGCGTGCGGCGACCACGCGCGCGCGAATGGCGGCGCTGGGCTCGCCGTCCGGCTTGTGGAGCAGGCTGGCGGGATCCACGGGCGGCACCTCGATGAGCATGTCGAAGCGGTCCAGCAGCGGGCCGGAAATCTTCTTGCGGTAGCGCGCCACATCGCCGGGGGTGCAGCGGCACGCGTGGCGGGGGTCGCCCAGGTAGCCGCAGGGGCACGGGTTCATGGCGGCCACGAGCATGAAGGCGCAGGGGAAATCCATGCTGCCGCTGGCGCGGGAGATGGTGACCATGCCGCTCTCCAGGGGCTGGCGCAGGGTTTCCAGGGTGCGGCGGTTGAACTCCGGCAGCTCGTCCAGGAAGAGCACGCCGTGGTGGGCGAGTGAGATTTCGCCGGGGGTGATGTTGGTGCCGCCGCCCATGAGACCCACGTCCGAGATGGTGTGGTGGGGCGCGCGGAAGGGCCTGCGGCGCAGCAGGCCGCCCGTGCGCGGCAGCAGCCCGCACACGGAGTGTATCTTGCTGGCGGAGAGGGATTCCTCATGCGTGAGTGGCGGCAGGATGGTGGGCAGGCGGGAGGCGAGCATGCTCTTGCCGCTGCCGGGGCTGCCGCACATTAAGAGGTTGTGCCCGCCCGCGGCGGCAATCTCCATGGCGCGCCGCGCGTACGGCTGGCCCTTGATTTCGTCGAAGTCGATGTCCCGCAGCTCCGCGTCGTCCGCGGCGGGCGGTGCCACGGGGCGGAAGGATTCCCGGTGGCTGAGCACGTCCCACGCCATGAGCAGGTTCTCCACCGCGTACACCTCAATCCCCTCCACCACGGCGGCCTCCGCCGCGTTCTCAGGGGACACCATCAGGTACTTGCGGCCCGCATCACGCGCGGCGATGGCCAGCGGCAGCACGCCGCGCACCCCGCGCACCATGCCGTCCAGCGCCAGCTCGCCCACCAGGCACCAATCATCCAGGTGCAGCGGCACCAGGCGGCGGTGCACATCCGGCACGTTCGGGCAGTTCTGCTGGATGGCCATCTCCACGCCCAGCGCAATGGGCAAATCAAACCCAGGGCCCTGCTTCTTGACGTCCGCGGGGGCCAGGTTGACGGTGACGGCCATCTCCCCCGGCTTGAAGAACGAGCTGTTGACCAGGGCGGAATTGACGCGCTGCACGCTCTCGCGCACGGCGGTGTCCGGCAGGCCGACCACGAGGGTGCGCCCCATCTCCTTGACGGGTTCCGCATCCACCTCCACGCGGACTTCAAGGCCCTCGATACCCTGGACGGTGGCGGAGTACAGGCGCGTGATCATGGCGGGGAAGAAACGTTATTTGACAATGACCTTGGAGCCGATGCCCATCTTGCTGTAGACGATCTGGCAGGCCTCCTTGGGCACGCGCACGCAGCCGTGGGACTGGCCGACGCGGTGGACATTGCCCACGTGCATGCCCACGCCGCCGTTGAAGCGCATCCAGTACGGCATGTCCGCGCCCTCGAAATGCGTTCCGGCGGGACCGGGCACGCCGGCCACGGCGTTGCCGCGCACAAAGTTGTTGTTGGCATCCATGTAGGAGCCGTAGGAGTGGGAGCGGTAGAACTCCTTCATCTCGGACACGCGGAAGGTGCCGCGCGGCGTCTCCCTGCCGCCCACGCGGCCGGAGCACACCGGGAAGTCCATGGCCACCTCACCGTGGATGTACAGGCGGCCGCGCTGCTCCTTGAGCAGCACCACCACATAGGTGTCCGCGGGCGCGTAGTCCTTCAGCGCGGCGCCGCACCAGATGTCGCGGCTGAGCGTGTAATCCGGCTTGGCGATGAAGTCCTCGAAGGAGTATGCCTTGGTCTGGCTGCGGGAGGCGCGCTCCCACTCGTCCGCGCTGCGGTACTTGTGGCCGGGGCCCATGCCCTTGTGGGAGGTGCAGCACGGCAGCACGGCGAGCGCCAGCAGCGCCGCCAGCGCAGTCACGTGAAATTTCCTGTTCATATCTTGTATCTCTGGATTCGGGATGAAAATTCCTTGGGGAGCACGGCCTCCACTATCACGTCGTTGCCCTCGTATTCGGTGGAGAGCACCTTGCCGTCCCGGTGCATGATGGCGATGATGCGGCTCTCCGCCTGAGGGATGCGGTAGGTGGCGCGCTCCACGCGCCCGGCAAGCACGCCCGCGCACGCGGCAAACAGCGTGTCCAGCCCCTGCTCCTTCACCACGCTCATGGGCAGGCTGGGGCAGTCCACCTTGGCGGCCAGCGCGTCCAGCTGCGCCTCCCGTTGGTCCTCCGGGATGAGGTCCACCTTGTTCCACACCACAATCATGGGCTTGTCGTGCGCGCCCAGGCTCTCCAGCACCTCGCAGGTGGTCTCGTAGTGGCGCAGCGCCTCGCGGTCGCTCGCGTCCACCACCTGAATCAGGAAATCCGCCACCACGGCTTCTTCCAGCGTGGATTTGAAGGCCTCCACCAGGCGCGTGGGCAGGTTGCGGATGAAGCCAACCGTGTCCGTGAGCACCAGAGGCTGCCCGTCCGGCAGCTCAATCTTGCGGCTGGTGGTGTCCAGCGTGGCGAAAAGGATGTCCTTGGCGAGCACGCCCGCGCCCGTGCTCATGTTGAGCAGGGATGACTTTCCGGCGTTGGTGTAGCCCACGATGGCGGCGGTGGGGATGCCCTGGCGCAGGCGCTCCTTGCGCTGGGTGGCGCGCTGGCGCCGCACGGCCTCAAGCTCGCTGCGGATGGCCTCGATGCGGTCATGCGCCAGGCGGCGGTCCACCTCGATCTGCTTCTCTCCCTCGCCGCGGGCGGCCGCGCCGCCGCCCTTGCCGCCGCCGGAACCTCCGCGCTGGCGGTCCAGGTGCTTCCACATGCCGGCCATGCGCGGCAGGGCGTACTGCATGCGCGCCAGGTCCACCTGCATCACGGCTTCCCGCGTGCGGGCGCGCTGGGCGAAGATATCGAGAATGACCTCCTCCCTGTCCGCCACGGGCACGCCGACGAGCTTCTCCCACTCGCGCTGCTGGGAGGGGGTGAGCAGGTTGTCGAAGATGAGCGCGTCCGCGTCCGTCTCCTCCACCCAGGCGCGTATTTCCTCGGCCTTGCCGATGCCGCAGATGTACTTGGCCTGGACCTCGCGCGTGAACTCCAGGCGGCTGCCGGCCATGCCGATGCCCAGGTTCTCCACCAGGTTCTCCAGCTCCGCGAGAAGCGCCGCGCGCTCACGGCGCGACTCCCCGGGCATGCCGATGCTCACCAGCAGGGCACGCTCCAGCTTGTCCGGCTTCTCGCGTATCTCGAACGACATCTATCAGTTGAATGAGCGGCTGGTTGTCACGGGCACGTCCCGCAGGTAATCGCTGTGGTTGGCGTGGCAGGGGCACTCCCCGCAAGAGCTGAGCAGTCCCGTCGCCAACACGGCGGCCATCATGAACGCAATCGTTTTCATATCGCGTCTATTGAACCGCAACCACGCCGCGGAATCAAGCACAAAGTGCGGCGCGGCGGCATGTCATCCGAGATTGCAGATTTCGGATTTATGATTTGTGATGGGGGAAATTTCCTTGCAATCGGGTGTGGCTTGCGCTAAGTTAGATGGCAATCGCATTGCCATGTCAGAGACCTCCCTTCCCCACCACCGATTCGATGATTGCCTGTGGATACGCTGCGCCAACAGGGGCAGCTTCATCAACAGCCCCACGCTCAAGAGCCTGGCGGAAAGCTACTTGAACGACGGCGGCACCTGCGTGGTGGTGGACCTGGAGGTGTGCCCGGGCGTGGACTCCACGTTCATGGGCACGCTGGCGGCGCTGGCGCGCAAGATGCTGGCGGCCGGCGGCAGGGCCATGGTGGCATCCCCCACGCAGCGGGCGCGCGCCGCCATGGAGAACCTGGGGCTGGACATGCTCATGGAAATCGATCCGCCGCACCCGTTCTGGGAGAACGATGTGCAGGCGCGCCGCGAGCAGCTGGTGGAGGTGGACGCCGAGGCCGGCGAGACGGAAACCGCGCCGCTCAACGAGGTGGACCGCTCGCGCCACGTGCTGGAGGCCCACCAGACCCTGCGCTCCATGAACGAGAAGAACGACGAAACCTTCGGCTACGTTTGCGAGACCCTGGAGGAGGGCCTGAAGCGCAAGGAGCAGGAAAACAAGTGAACCCCACCATGCCCGCCGACAGACAGAGGGCGGCGGCGGCCTACGGCGACCTGCTGCACCGCGTGTTCCCCGCCATGGCGGCGGGGGAGGACACCGAGCCCGCGCCACGGATACCGGAGATGGAGCTGCAGGCGCTGTGGGCGGCGGGCATGCTGGGCACGGGCGGGGAGACGCGCGGGCACGGCACCGTGCGCATCTTGGATTTCGGCGAGTGGAACCGCTGCGCCGGGCCGGATTTCCTGAACGCGGAGATGGAGCTGGACGGCGTGCGGCAGCGCGGCGACATCGAGCTGGACCCCACCGCGCAGGACTGGGAACACCACGGCCACGGCGCCAACCCCGGTTTCAACAAGGTGATGCTGCACGTGGTGTTCAAGGAGCCGCCGCGCGGCTGGTACACGCGCAACTCCCTGCACAGGGAGGTTCCCATCCTCACCATTGAGGAGGACGTGTGGCGGCGCGCCGCAGGCATGCCGCGCCGGGCGGACAACCCCGAGACGGAGCGCTGCCGCGAGCCGCTGCGCCAGATGGACGCGGCGGAGATTGCCGGCCTGCTGCAGGCGGCGGCCGCGCACCGGCTGGAGAACAAGCGCCACCTCTTCCGCGCCAAGGCGGAGCACCTGGGACCGCGGCAGACGTGGTTCGAGGCCTGGGCGGAGACGCTGGGATACTCCGCCAACAAGGTGGCCATGCAGATGCTCGCGCGGCGCGCACCGCTCGCGCAGCTCGGCAAGCAGGCGGAATCCATCCTCTTCGGCACGGCGGGGTTCCTGGTGCCCGTGCTGCCCGCACGCACATCCGCGGATGCACGTTCCTACCACCGCCGCGTGTGGGACTCCTGGTGGGCATTGCGCGAGCGATTCGAGCTGGCGAACCCGCACAACCTGCCGTGGGTGCTCTCGCCCGTGCGCCCGCTCAACCACCCTCAGCGCCGCGTGGCCGCGCTCGCGGAAAGCGCCGCGCGCTGGGCGCAGATCGAGCCCAACCTGAACGCCGCGCGCGCCAAGACGCTGGCCAAGGTGCTGGGCGGCATCTCCCACCCGTACTGGGACACCCACTGCACCCTGCCCTCCGCTCCCATGCCCCGCAAATCCGCCCTGGTGGGCAGGCAGCGCATCACGGACTTCCTCACCAACCACGTCTACGCGCAGGACGATTCACCCGCCGCGTGGGCATCCTACCTCGCCCTGCCGGGCGGCGCGCCCGCATCACGCATTGCGCGCACCGCGCAGCGGCTCTTCGGCGAGCGGGATGATTTGACCGCCCTGCTCTCCCTGGGCTACGCGCACCAGGCCCTGCTGCAAATCGAGGCCGACTTCTGCGCGGCGCAACCCTGCGCGGAATGCCTGTTCCCGCGCCAACTCTGCCAGTGGCGCATGCGGTGAGCGCAACGCGCGGCGTCAATCGCCGCTCTTGAGGACATTGATGAAAGCCTCCTGGAGGATGTTGACGCGGCCGATGGCCTTCATGCGCTTCTTGCCCTCCTTCTGCTTCCCGTGTGTGTGTGTGTAGGGGGGGGGATTGCGCACCGGCCTCGGAAAGTTCAACTCTTTTTAGGCACTTTCATGTGGCCCAGATACGGCATCAGCCATGGGACATAACGCTTCATCAACAGGAAAATCGCTATGATAACACCGCAGCAAAGCACGGTGAAAGACCACACCCACACGCCGCTGCAGAATTCTCTGGGAAGAATATCGGCAAGCGTTCTGAGAAGAGGCATATGAAGCACAAACACAAGAAAGCACGCAGGGCCGCAAGGAGCCAACCTCTTTGAAAGTTTCGGCATATGTTTCTCTATCAACACGCCGCACTGGGCTATCATGAGGGCTCCGAACGCGCCGCCCAGCAACGTGCACGGGAATGGCGGCAATTCCATGTATTCGCTGCAGATAACATAGCAAACCGCTGCCAGGAAGCCTGTAACAACGAACGGCGTAAACCTCTTGTTCAATATGAGATATGCATCGTTTATCGTGTAATTTGAAAGTGATATGCCAAGACAATAATACGCGCATGTAGCAGGAAGGAGCAGGACTACCGGGGCATCTGTTTGGTCGCATTCCGCAAAAAGGACGCATACAATTGCCACAATAACCAACAGGGCTTTCTTAAACTTTGCCAAAATAGGCGTTATCAAGGATAAAACAACAATATCCCTAAGGAACCATGTCGGACCTATCGATGGTTGGATAGGAGCGAGCCCGCAAATCGTCCAATTTTTATCGAAAACCGCACCCACCCCCAACATTTTGGGCACATCATAAAAAGTTTGCAGCAAATCCAGATGCAAGGCGTGGTGGGTCCATGCATAATACAGGAAATTCCATATGAAAAACGGTATTAACAACCACAATGCCCTATCAAATGCCTTTGACCACGTTATCTTGCGTCCCAGGAAATACCCGGCGAGTATCAGGAAAAAGGGAACCCTACCGTGATATACCGAATCCATGGTCAATTTGTGCGCCAAACTGCATGAGGCATACGAATTGAAAGGAAAGAGGAAAGGCATGTGGGCGCAAGCAATCATCCACGCTGCCACTATTCGGGCATTGTCTATCCATTCATAGCGTTTCTTTTCCTCTTTCCTTACAGGATTGATGCCACCTCCGGTTCCCTCCGGCAGTGTCGACTTCTGATTGTCTAAATGTTTTGAAACACCCATGCACCTCCTGTATACCGCATTCCAAATGGGTGTATTCCCATATGTAGCATGCTTGTTTTCGATAAGTTGTAAAAGAATAAAGGAAAGGCCTCCGCAATAGGACCGTCATGCTGATGATGATAACAAGCGGGGTTGAATTCCGACTTGACTACCCATTTGGAATGGGTATATAGGACACTTGCAACCTAAGGCATGCGGACAAAAGTTGCAATGGAGCGAAACAATGCTTAGGCGACACTATGCCATCTCGCGCGTATCCACCACGCAGTTCTACGGCGGGGTTGACGCACGCGGAGGTCAATCGCCGCTCTTGAGAACGTTGATGAAAGCCTCCTGGGGGATGTTGACGCGGCCGATGGCCTTCATGCGCTTCTTGCCCTCCTTCTGCTTCTCCAGGAGCTTGCGCTTGCGGGTGACATCACCGCCGTAGCACTTGGCGGTAACGTTCTTGCGCATGGGGGAAATGCTTTCGCGGGCGATGATTTTGCCGCCGATGCAGGCCTGGATGGCCACGGTGAACAGCTGGCGGGGGATGACGTCCTTCAGCTTGATGGCCAGCTCGCGGCCCTGCGATTCCGCGCGGTCGCGGTGCACAATCATGGAGAACGCGTCCACCGGCTCGCCGGCAATCATCATGTCCATTTTCACCAGGTGGGCGGGCTGGTACCCGGCGTACTCGTAGTCCATGGAGCCGTAGCCGCGGGTGGTGCTCTTCAATTTATCGTTGAAGTCCACCAGGATTTCCGCCATGGGGATGCGGCAGGTGAGCATCACGCGCGTGTCGTCGATGGTTTCGGTGTGGTTGACCTCGCCGCGCTTCTCCATGACGATACGCATGATATCGCCGATGTAGGTGCTGGGAATCATGATGAACACGTTGACCACGGGCTCGCGGATTTCCTGGATTTCCTGGGGGTCGGGGAGGATGCTGGGGTTGTCCACGCGCAGCTCCGTGCCGTCGGTCTTGGTGACCTCGTAGATGACGGAGGGGTAGGTGGAGATGACGTCCATGTTGAACTCGCGGCGCAGGCGTTCCTGGATGATTTCCATGTGCAGGAGGCCGAGGAATCCGCAGCGGAAGCCGAAGCCGAGAGCCACGGAACTCTCGCCCATGTAGGTGAACGCGGCGTCGTTGATCTGCAGCTTGGCCATGGCGGCCTTCAGGTTCTCGTAGTCCGCGGAATCCACGGGGTAGATGCCGGAGAACACCATGGGGCGGATTTCCTTGAAGCCGGGTAGCGGCTCCGGGCAGGGGTTCGCCAGGTTGGTGTAGGTATCGCCTATCTTCACGTCCGCCGCGGTTTTCATGTTGGCGATGATGTAGCCCACGTCGCCCGTCTCCAGGGCATCCGTGGCTTGCATCTTGGGCGTGAAGATGCCCACCTCCTTCACCTCGAACGTGTCGTCCGTGGCAAAGAGCTTCACCTTCATGCCGCGCTCCACGCGGCCGCTCACCAGGCGCACGTACGACACCACGCCGCGGTACGCATCGTACACGGAATCGAACACCAGCGCGCGCAGGTGGTCGTCCTCCGCCACCTTGGGCGCCGGGATGCGGGTGACGATGGCCTCCAGCACCTCCTCGATGCCGATTCCGGCCTTGGCGGAGCAGAGGATGGCCTCCTCCCGCGGGATGCACACCACTTCCTCCAGCTGGTGGTACACGCTGGGCAGGTTGGCGCTGATGAGGTCTATCTTGTTGATGACGGGGACGATGGTGAGGTCCTGCTCCAGGGCCAGGTGCATGTTGGCGAGGGTCTGGGCCTCCACGCCCTGCGCCGCGTCCACGATGAGCAGCGCGCCGTCGCACGCCGCCAAGGAGCGCGACACCTCGTAGGAGAAGTCCACGTGCCCCGGCGTGTCAAGGAGGTTCAGCTCGTAGGTCTTGCCGTCCTTGGCGGTGTAGCGCATGGTGACGGGGTGGGACTTGATGGTGATTCCCTTCTCGCGCTCCAGGTCCATGGCGTCCAGGAGCTGGTCCTGCTTCTCGCGCTCGCCGATGGTGTGGGTAAACTCCAGCAGACGGTCAGAGAGCGTGGTCTTGCCGTGGTCGATGTGCGCAATGATGGAAAAGTTGCGCTTCAGCGTGATATCCGTAGCCATGGAGCGCGGGAACAATACGCCAGGCCCGGCGGAAAGTCAAGGTTATTCCCCCTTCTTCTTGCGGGTCATGTACTTCATGATGCCGTAGAGCACGGCCAGCAGGAGCACACCGAGGATGACCAGGTGGGACTCTCCCTTCACCGCGGCTATCAGGTTTTCCGGGGAATCCATGATGCCGGGGTTCTCGCTTCCCACCTTGTCGCCGAACCACGCCAGCACCCAGCACCAGATGGCGGAGCCGGTGACGGTGGCCAGGCTGAACGTCAGGAAGTTCACGCGGGAAAGCCCCGCCGGGATGGAAATCAGGTGGCGCACCACCGGCAGGAAACGCGCGAAGAAGATGCCCGCCGTCGCGTAGTCGCGCATGAACTGCTCCGCCGTCTCCACCTTGTGCCGCGGCAGGAAGACCGACTCGCCCCCGCGGTAGATGACGGGGCGCCCCACCAACAGGGAGACGAAATACATGCAGCACGAACCCAGGTACGAGCCCACCGTGCCCGCCAGCACCACACCCCAGAAGCACATGCTGGAGCCCTCCTGCGAAGCCGCAATCGCCGCCGGAGGCACCACCACCTCGCTCGGCACGGGCAGGATGGAGCTCTCCATCGCCATCAGCAGCGTCACTCCCCAGTAACCCCAGTCCTGGATGCACTGCATGCAAAAGTTCAGGAATTCATGCATGCCCACATTATGCACACTTCCCGCCCGTTCGCAACCCATTTCCATTCCCTCCCCCGCGCATGTTGAAATAACTTTTTGCAATCCCGCGCGCGGTCGTGTACAATGGTACGCATGATATGCGACCAGGTCATCATCACGGGAGCGTCCTCCGGGCTGGGGGAGGCCTTTGCGCGGCGGCTCGCGTGCGGCTGCAAACAAATGGTGCTGGTGGCGCGGCGCGCGGATAAGCTGGAGGCTTTGGCGGCGGAGCTGCGCGCCAAGAACCCGGAGCTGGAGGTGGCAACCGCGCCCTGCGACCTTTCGGATGAAACGCAGCGCGCGCGGCTGATTGCAGCCTTCGCCACGCTGGACCGCGGTGAGACTATGCTCATCAACAACGCCGGGCTGGGCGACCACGGGGATTTGGCTGGCAGCGAGCCCGCGCGCAACCGCCAGATGCTGCAGGTGAACGTCTGCGCGCTCACGGAGCTTTCCCGCGCCCTGCTGCCCAAGCTCAAGGAACAGGGCGGCGGCATCATCAACATCGCCTCCCTGGCGGCGGAGCTGCCCATCCCGGATTTTGCCATCTATGCTGCCTCCAAGTCCTATGTGGCATCGTTCAGAGAGGCCCTGCGCCTGGAGCTGAAAGAGTACGGCGTGCCCGTGCTGGCGGTGTGTCCCGGCCCAGTGCACACAGGGTTCGGCGATGTGGCGCGGCGCCCCGGCCACGGCAGCGGGGACGTGCCATTTAAGAAGTGGTTCTACACACCCATCCCCACCGTGGTGGAAGGCTCGCTCAAGGCGCTCATCAAGGGCCGCGCGCGGTATTACCCGTCTCTGCGGATACGGCTGTGCGCGTGGTTCCTGCGCATGGTGCCGCTGGCCGTGCTGCGCCTGGCCATGGCGTTCCGCCCGCGCCGCGCGGAGGCTGAACCAGAAAACAAATCATGACGACGAGGAAGAAAAACCGCCGCCGCTGGCA
>JAKSOT010000023.1 GCA_024405455.1 Akkermansia sp.
AGGCGCGGCTAACTTGGAGCCATCCCGATGGCGACACAAAGTTTGCCCCATCCCGTAAGGGTGGGGATTGTCCCCCTCCGCACTTACAACTAAGAGAGTCCCGCCGCGTTGCGGCGGGGCGTATGAGCGCCAAGGGTTGCTCCTCTCCGAGCTTTTTTTATGGGATGGCAATGATTTAGGATGTAGTATTTGGGATTTTGTGAGCGGCGCACGCCGCTCACAGCACGTCCCCCCACTCCGGGGCGGGCTTTTCATCCGCGATGGCGCAGATGCGGTCAATCATGCGGTCCCATTTGTCGCGACCCTCCAGGATGTCGATTTCAATGCGGAGGAAGTAGATGGGCACGTCCATCTCGTCCGGCTCCAGGAAGCGGACGGCGTCCTTTTCCGTGGTGATGATGGCGTCGAGCGCGCGGTCGGCGCAGCGCTGCACAAAGGCCTCCAGCTCCTGCTGGTCGAACCAGTGGTGGTCGGGGTATCGGCGGCGAATCTCGATGTTGGCGCCCTGTTGCTCCACGAGGGTCTCGAAGCTCTCCGGGCGGGCGATGCCGCTGAGGCAGGCCACGTACTTGCCGTTGAGGAAGGAGAGCTCTTTCCTTTCCCCGGTGAAGATGTTCTCCAGGTAGGCGGGGGCGTGGTTGGTGACGATGATGTCCGCCACGCGGTTGTACTTGCGGATGGTGGCGATAAGCTCGTCCTGGGGCTTGCCGCCGCTCTTGGTGAGGATGATGTAGCTGGCGCGCTTGAGGCTGGTGCGGGGCTCGCGCATGGTGCCGCGCGGCAGCAGAGCCCCCGTGCCGAACGGGAACCCGCAGTCCACCAGCACGATGTCTATCTCGTGCCGCAGCTTGAGGTACTGCATGCCGTCGTCCAGAATGAGGGTGTTGCAGCCCAGCTGCTCGATGGCGAAGATGCCGGACTTCACGCGGTCCTTGTCCACCAGCACGGCCACGCCGTCCAGGTTGCGGGCCAGCATGAAGGGCTCGTCCCCGGCGTAGTGCGGGTTGAGCTTGCGGTTGGTGCCGTCGCTGGCAATCTTGGGGATGTTGCGCAGGCGGCGGCCGTCCTTGTCCAGCCACACCTGGGGGTGGTGCAGGGGCTTGCTCTTGTAGCCGCGGGTGAGGATGGCGCACTTTCTGCCGCGCGCGGCGAGCGTGCGGGAGAGCAGCTCCACCACGGGGGTCTTGCCGGTGCCGCCGGCGGTGATGTTGCCCACGCTGACGGTGAGGGTGCCGAGGTAGTGGACGGTCTTGATGCGGCGGCGGAAGAGGTAGAGGCGAGCGCCCACCACGGCGCGGAAGCCCCAGGAGCCCACGCGCAGGATGCCGCGCATGACCCACGCGCGGAAGCCGCGGGCGCGCCCGAATATCACATCGGTGCCCCACTCCTCCAGCTCCTCCGCGCGCGATTTCATGGAACGGGCGCCGCGTTTAGAACTCGCAGTTGCGCGGGGTGCGCGGGTAGGGCAGCACGTCGCGGATGTTCTGCACGCCCGTCACGAACATGATCAGGCGCTCGAAGCCCACGCCGAACCCCGCATGCGGCACGGTGCCGTAGCGCCGCAGGTCGTTGTACCAGTAGTAGGTCTCCTTGTCCATGCCCAGGCGCTCGATGTTGCCCTCCAGGATGTCCAGGCGCTCTTCGCGCTGGCTGCCGCCGATAATCTCGCCGATGCCGGGCACCAGCACGTCCATGGCGGTCACGGTTTTGCCGTCCTCGTTCAAGCGCATGTAGAACGGCTTGATCTCCTTCGGGTAGTCGTACACGATGACCGGGCACTTGAAGTGCTTCTCCGTGAGGAAGCGCTCATGCTCGCTCTGCATGTCCATGCCCCAGTGCGGCGGGTACTCGAACTTCTCCCCGCTCTTGAGCATGATGTCGATGGCCTCCGTGTAGCTGCACCGCACGAACGGCTGCGTGCTCACGGCCTCCAGGCGCGCCCGAAGGTCCTTGTCCACGAACTTGCAGAAGAAGTCGAAATCCCCGCTGGTGTCCGCCAGCATGGTGTCGGCTATGTGCTTGATGAAGGCCTCGGCCACGTCCATGTCGCCGTGGAGGTCGCAGAAGGCCATTTCCGGCTCGATCATCCAGAATTCGGCGGCGTGGCGTGTGGTGTTGCTGTTTTCCGCGCGGAAGGTGGGACCGAAGGTGTAGATGTTGCCCAGGGCGCAGGCAAAGGTCTCGCCCTCCAGCTGGCCCGACACGGTGAGGTTGGCCGGCTTGCCGAAGAAGTCCTTGTCGTACCCCTTGTTCTCCGCCAGCGGGTCCAGCGTGGTCACGTGGAACATCTCGCCCGCGCCCTCGCAGTCGGATGCCGTGATGATGGGTGTGTGCACCCACACGAAATCGCGCGCCAGGAAGAACTGGTGCACCGCCGCCGCAATGCGCGAGCGCGTGCGGAACACCGCACCGTACAGGTTGGTGCGCGGACGCAGGTGCGCGATGGAGCGCAGGAACTCCGGGGAATGCCCCTTCTTCTGCAGCGGGTAGGTCTCCGGCGAGCCGCCGATGAGCTGCACCGCCGTGGCCTGGATTTCCCACTTCTGCTTGCCCGGGCTCTCCACCAGGCGCCCCTCCACCTGCACGGACGACCCCGTGGTCATCTTCGCGATGTCCTCGTAGCCGGGGATTCCCGCATCCGCCACCACCTGGATGGACGCCAGCGACGAGCCGTCGTTGATTTCAAGGAAGGAAAACGTTTTGGAGTCACGGCGCGTGCGCACCCACCCCGCCACCAGAATGGCGTCCACAGGTGCCTCGCTCGCCAACGCATGCTTGACTAGTGTTCTTTGCATAGTTCTTCGTTTGTTACCCGTCATTCTACTCCTCCGCACCTCCCTTGGCGAGAAAAATCGCGCCGCACCCCATCCGGCGCGGCGCAATTTCCTAATCCTAATCCTAATCCTAATCCGGAATTACCATTGGTTGTAACAAGTGTGGTTGGTAGGCATGCCTTGGCGCTAATCCACCCCGCGCCCGTCTTCGCGCGATGCGCTACGCCGTGGCAGGCAAGGCGGGGTTCCGTGCCGAAACGTACCAACGTGGTTGCCCCCAAGGCTTCCGCCTTGGGCTAAATTTGAGTTCGCCCCCGGGGGGCTTTAAGTTAGCCGCACCTTTCGGTGCGGATGATTACAAGTTTCATCTGGCATCCTGCCAGATGAAACATTTTGCCTAGCGCCGGCAGGCGCGCTATAATGGAGCCACCTTGGTGGCGGACTCAAATTTAGCCCCACGCGGGAGCGTGGGGGGTGTCCCCCTCCGCATTTCCATTAACGGAACCCCGCCTTGTGCGGGGTGGATTAGCGCCAAAGCCGCCGACGGCCCCCGGAGGGGCGCGCCGCTTGCGGCGCGGTAAGGCGGATTGGACAAACCGCGAAGCGTGTTTGCCCCGTAGGGGTGAGGGCGCGATGCGGCGCGCCCGAATCAACGCCCGCATCTCTCATGCGCCCTCTGCCTCCAACCCATCAAAAGGCCCGTCTGGCAGCATGCCAGACGGGCCTCTGTAATCTCCGCGCGCGAAGCGCGCCTAACTTTCCAAATTGTAAATCGTCAATCGTCAATTGTAAATTAGTTGTCCTTGCGGCGCCTTGCCGCCAGGGCGGCAAGCGCCAGCAAGGACAACGTGCCCGTTGTGGGTTCCGGCGTGGGAACCAGCTTGAAGAACAGGCGCGACGCCCTGCCGTCATGCTCAGCATAATCGGAGTACGAGACGTAGGCGTTTGTGATGTAGTCCTCCCCGAGTTTGGCGAATATTTGCAAGGTGCTTATGTACGTCAATGCCTGTTCGACCTCCTGGGTCATGCTGTCGAACGTGAGGGTGAAGTAGTCCCAACCCAGGAGCGTGCCGCGCTCCGCGATGTCCGTCATGTCCAGCCACAGGTCGGTGCCGTCCAGGGTCACGGAATCGAACATGTCGCACGTGAGATTGATGCCCTTGCTCCCCTCGGCAATGGTGAGGGTGGGGGCCCAGATGTCGCCGCACCGGGAGAAAACGGTGTCCGCCTCCATCTGCTCGTTGCCGGTCACGAACGTGTTGACATCCTGCTCCAGCCAGGCGCTGGTATTCCGCATATCCAGCATGGCGGTGTCGTCCGTGAAGCGGGTGTCCGCCTTGATCTCCACGTTCACCAGATACATGGTGGTGCCCTCGCCGATGTCGATCAGGGAACCGCTGATTACAGCATTTTCCATGTGGAAGTCGCTCTTGGTGGTCAGCTTCACACCCTGCACCTGCACCCAGTCAGGCCTATCCACAGCTTTCCCCTTAAATTGCACGTGGTTCTTGTCTTGGGTGCTGGAGTCCACGTCTATTTCGGCACGGCCGGTGATGGCACCGGTGTACCCTCCGTTGTCCTCCATGGTGAAAAGCTCCGTACCGTTTGACTGTGTCATGGTCCACTTGTGGCCGCCGAACTTCAGCGTGGCTTGATCGTAATCGAGCTTCATGGCTGCCGTGCCGGAGAGGTCCGTGCCAAGCGTGACCGTTTCATTGTCGCCGGATATGTGATCCCCCACCCACAGCGTGCCGTTGTCGATTCTGGCGCTTTGTCCCGTGAACGTGAACTTGTTCAGCCCGATTCCTTTCCTTTCTTGCAGCCAGGAAGCCGTCTGGGTCGGCGTCTGGACTGTCACCATGTATTCCTCCTTCGCTTGACCCAGGTCAAGCTGCGTGTTGTCCTTCATGGTGAATGATGCGTTGTCGCCAATCTTCACGTTGTTCAGCGAGAGCTTGCCGGAGGGGTCAATCTCCACATAGGAGTTGATTTTGCCGTTCTTGATGACGTTGTTGGGTGCAAAGGCAGACCACACGCCGATGGCCAGTTTCGAGATTTCGCCGTTGCCGAGATCGAGCGTGCTGTTGTCAAGGCTGAGGAAAGACCGTTCCAAGCCCACCAGGTTCTGCACGCCGTTGCCCAGCGTGTAGGTCTCTCCGGGTTTAATGCGGAGGTAGGCGTTCACAACCGTGGCCGTTCCATTCACCACGAGTTTGGAGACATCGTTTATCCACCTGTCCTTTCCGGCGCCTGTCGCCATCTCCAGCTTGGAACCTTCGTCCATCACGATGGAGGCGGGACCGTTCCAGCTTGCCATCGCGCTGTCGGAATACAGGTAGCTGTTCTCTTCCATAAGAAGGGTGCCAATGAAGTAGCCGTTCCTCAATGTATTCCCCGTCCCCTCCACGGTCAAGCTGTAAGCGGGCGTCCAACTGTGTTCCCCGCCCCCCAGGTCCAGCGTGGCGTTGCCCAGCAAGAACACCTCGGCATGGTCGTCCACATCGACCGGCAACGCCAGCGAGCCGTTGGTAATCACAGCTGTTCCGGCGAACGTGCCGCCCTTCGCAATGGTGTTCCCGTCGCCTCTCACAGTCAAATCCAAAGTGGTGTGCCTGCCCGCCAGGTCCAGCGTGTTCCCGCCGTTCATGTCAACCTTCACTCCACCGTTCCAATGCTCTTCATCTACCCCCGCGGGAGCGACTAGCATGTCGAACTTCAGGGAACTTCCTTCCTGCATGGTGATGTTGCCGCCGTAGTAGCCTGCAGTCATCAACGCGCTGCAATTCTCACGCACCTCGATGTTGTTCGTCAGCCAGCTGATGTCGATAAGGCCTGCACGCGCTTCCTCATGGCCGTACAACGCGGATCCATCGCCGAGGGTTATCAAGGATGTGCCCCCCAAACAGCTTTCGATATGGCCCGCCACGCCGTCTGCAAGGTTGAACGCTTCCCCATTCAGGTACATTCTACGATCGTCCTGTATTACAAAGGAATTGTCTGAATCAATATATGCTCCAAGGCCCTGCACCTCGAGACCAAGGTCGTTTTGTTCGCATTGAAGAGTTACGGAGCTTGCATAGGTGCATTCCATCCGCAGGCTGGACCAATAGTTTTCGGCCTCCACCGTTGCGTTGATGACGTATGATTCGCGTGCGGGAGGTTCATCCGATTGGGTGCGGACGTTTTTCGTTACCAGGTCTCCCGCCTTGATGTGAACCGTGCCTCCGTGGAAGTGGAAATTCCCCAGGTAAATATCTTCGCCATCGCCGCTGAATCCCATAAAGTCCAATGCAGAACCATCGTACATGTGCACCTGCAGGATGTTGTCGTCAGTCCAATCATCCCCCCAAGGGAAGTCGTTGTCTTCATCAAAGGAGGACGAACCGCCGCTCTGCAGCAAATCGCCGCACTCGGCGTATGGTGCATCCGATTTCATGACAAGTTCCGCCCCGGGTGCGATGACGACAAGGCCGGAAACGGCGCCATTCTTGATAAAGGCGCGCATGTCGGCTTCAGGAACCGCCCGGCCGCCATTCACCAGGATCCTATCACCAAGTCGCACCCATCTCCCCCAGTCCCAATCATAAAGCCTGTTGTATAATTGACCAATGGGATCGTCTATGTCCAGTGTGTCCCCCGCTCCCAACGTAATGTTGAAATCTTCATAAATACTGGGGTCGAAAGGCTCTGGAACAGACCCTGCGAAAGAGGTGTTGGAGAATCCGAGTGTAGCCCCGAGGAGGGTTGCCAAGAATAATGTTTTTTTCATAATTGATGAATTTTAGTTCGTTTAGGTTTGCACGAGCCGGGCGGGAGGGCCTCGGCCAGCAGCGGCGGGGCGCGATTATAGTATTCCCAATACTGTAGTCAAGAGTTTTTTTGATTTTTTTGTTCTTATCGCTTGAATTCGGCTAATTTTCGCCGAATTTTGATTGCCGCCGCCCGGCGAGCCGCGCCAACCGCCCATTTGGAACGGCCATTGAAACAGCGGGAGTGGCGCCGACATCAGGCCTACAGTATTGGGAATACTGTAGCAGCAGCGGTGAGGTCCCGCCATGCCTGCTATCCACCCACCACCAAAGAACCCACCCCGCCTGGCGCACGGCCAAGCGGGGCGGGCTTTTCACGCGCGCGGAGCGCGCCTAACTTATAAATTGTAAATCGTAAATTGTAGATTGTAAATCCAATTCACCATTGGTTATTCAGCGCCTTGGTTTCCTTGTGGATTTCGAGGTTTCGCTCATTGCAGCCGCGGATGGGGCGGGGTTCCTTGAGGAAGGTGTCCAGCACGGTGACGGTGTTCTTGCCCTTGTGGAGGAAGTTGGCGGGGCAGTACAGACGTTCCTGCGGGCCCAGGTTCCAGTAGCGGCCCAGCAGGTGGCCGTTCACCCAAACGTAGCCTTTGGACCAGTCCTTCATGTCGATGAACGTGTCGGCGGGCTTGTCCAGCTCCACGTTTGCGCGGAAGATGCCGCCCGTGCAGGCGATGCCGCCCTTGCCCTTCTGCGGCTGGGGTGCGGCGTTGTCGGCCAGCGGCAGAAGGGCCAGCTTCCAGCCCCTGAGCGGCTGGTCGCCCAGCTTCACCTCGCCGATGACGCCCTTGCGGTCCTTCTCGATGAAGGCGCCGTAGTTGACGTGGCCGAAGGTGTCCAGCACAATCTCCAGCTTGCCGGGCTTGTGGCGTTCCGGCAGGTCGATGGAGGTCTGACCCTTCATGCGGTCCACAATCCCCACGGGCTTGCCGTCCAGGTAGACCTGTGCGTAGTCGTTGGCGGTGAGGTGCAGGGGAGCGGCGGGCCCGGCGGGCACGGTGGCGGTGTAGAGGGCGAGCCCCTGGTTCTGGCCGATGGATTCCAGCGTGGGCAGGGTGTCCTTGGCGCCTTTCACCGGCTTGAAGAGCTCACCGAGCGGGCAGACCGCCTTGGGGGTGAACTCCGGGATGTCGATGCTCTCCGGCACGGCGGGCGGCTCCGGCAGCTTGGCGCCCTGGGGCAGGAAGCCCTGGATGATGTCGCGGTACTCGAAGTATTCCTTGGTGAGGTTGCCGTGCTCTCCCACGGGGGAGCCGTAGTCGTAGCTGGTGAGGTCCGGCTGGAAGGCGGTGCCGTTGAAGGGGTTGGTGTTGGAGCCGGCGGTGAGGCCGAAATTGGTGCCGCCGTGCACCAGGAACATGTTGAAGGAGTACCCCTTCTGCATGAACCACCTCACGGAGTTGAGCACGCCGCGCGCGGGCGCCCAGTTGCCCTCTCCCCAGTGGCGGATCCAGCCGGGGTAGGTCTCCGCGGAGAACGCGGGCACCTCCGGGTTGAACTGCCACGCGCGGTCGAACGCGCCGTCGTTCTCGCCGGGGTTCAGCCCCAGCGCCACGCCCTTGGGCGTGTACTGCAGCTGCGCCTGGGACGCACCCTCCGACACGAACAGGTCCTCCGCGCCCTTCCTGGTCCAGAAATCCTTGAACCACTCCATGTACTGGTGCTCGTCGTGCCCGGTGCGGTAGCTGCCGTACTCGTTCTCCAGCTGCACCATGAGGATGGGCCCGCCGTTCTTGGACAGGCGGGGGATGGCGATATCCGCCATCTTCTCCATGTAGCGCTTCTGCGCCGCCATGAACTCCGCGTTCGCCGTGCAGCGCAGCTTCGTCTCGTCCGCCTTCAGCAGATACGTCGGCATGCCGCCCAAATCCCACTCGCCGCACACAAAGGGCCCCGGGCGGAACAGCACCCACAGCCCCTCCTGGCCGCACATGTCAATGAATGCCGCAATGTCGTTGCTGCCGGAGAAGTCCCACTTGTGGTCGGGCGTCTCCAGGCCGTTCCAGAACACGTAGAACGAGATGGCGTTCAACCCCATGGCCTTGGCCGCCTGCAGGCGCTGCTTCCAGTACTGGCGGGGGATGCGCTGCGGGTGCATCTCGCCCGCGCGTATCTGGAAAGGCTTGCCGTCCAGCATGAATTCCCGGTTGTGCTCCCCGCCGAACGCAAAGTCCGCCGCCTTGCCCGGCTGCGGTTCCTGCATGTTGCCCACCGCCACAGGACTGGCCTGCGCCGCCGCCATGGCCAGCGTTGCCGCCAGCATAGTGTTCCATAAGAGTTTCATATTCCGCTATCCTACCACTCCGCTCCCCCCTTGGCAAGCAAACTCCCCCGCCGCCCGCGATGGCGCGGGATTTTTCCCTCGGCGGCTCCTGTCACACCGCTCACTGCGCCAGGGCGGTGAGCAGCTTCTTGTGGATGCCGCCGAAGCCGCCGTTGCTCATCACGAGCAGCACGTCGTCCGGGTGCGCGCGCGACACCACGTTGGCCACGATGTCGTCCGCGTTCTCGCCCAGATAGCAGTCGGTGCCGGTGGCCTCGATGTCGGCCTTCAATTTGGCCTCGTCCAGCTGGTCCTCCGGGGCGACGGTCTTGTGGTTCTCCACGCGGGAGATGACGGCCAGGTCGGCCTGCGAGAGGGCGTCTGCCAGCTCGTTTTGGAAAAGGTTGCGGATGGTAGTGTTGCTGCGGGGCTCGAAAAGCACCCAGAGGCGGCGCTTGGGGAAGCGCTGGCGCAGCCCTGCAATGGCCTGGCGGATGGCGGTGGGGTGGTGCGCGAAGTCGTCCACCACGGTGACGCCGTTGACGGTGCCGCGGATCTCCTGGCGGCGAGCCACGCCCTCAAAGGATTTCAGACCCTCGCGGATTTGGTCGGGCGTGAGCCCTGCCACGCGGGCGGCGCATGCGGCCATGGCGGCGTTGCGCACGTTGAACTCGCCGATCATCGGCACGTCGAAACGCTCGTTCACCAGCTCCCAGGCCTCGCCCGTGCCGCCGGTGAGCGAGAAGCTGGAGCCGTCCGTTCGCTGCTCCACGTCGGAGATGAGGATATCGGCGTCCGCGCCCATGCCCACGCCCACGGTGCGCACGGTGCGCAGCTCCTTGGCCGCGCAGGCGCGCACGTCCGCACAATTGGGGCAGTCCGCGTTCATGAAGACCACGCCGTTGCGGGGAACCACGCGCAGCAGACGCTTGAACGAGAGCTTGATTTCCTCCACGTCCGCGTAGATGTCCGCGTGGTCCATCTCAATGTTGTTGACGACGACCACCTCCGGCAGGTAGTGCAGGAACTTGGAACGCTTGTCGAAGAACGAGGTGTCGTACTCGTCGCCCTCCAGCACGCAGAACGGGGATTCCGTGAAACGGCCGCCGCGCTGCAGGTTGCGCGCAATGCCGCCTATCATGAAGCTCGGGTTGAGCTTGTTGGCCTCCATCAGCCAGGTGAGCATGGACGTGGTGGTGGTCTTGCCGTGCGTGCCCGTCACCACAAAGTTGCGGTGCCCCCACAGGAAGAACTCCTTCATGGTCTCCGGCAGGCTCATGTAGCGCAACCCGCGCTCCAGCACGGCCTCCACCTCCGCGTTGCCGCGGCTCATGGCGTTGCCGATGACAATCAAATCCGCGTCGGCGGGGATGTTCTCCGGCTTGTAGCCTTGGAAAATCTTGATACCCTCGCTTTCCAGGAAGGTGGACATGGGAGGGTAGACGTTGGCATCCGTGCCGGTGACCTCATACCCCTTGCGGGCCATGGCGGAGGCCACCGCCCCCATGGCGGTGCCGCATATTCCTAGAAAATGAACCTTCTTCATCTGTAGCAGTGATTCCGAGAGCGCGCAAAGGTTAGCCCAATTCACCCCCGTTGGCAAGCTTTTTCACCCGGAGCCCCGCAGGCGCCTTGCCGAACGGCTCCAGCAGCGGATTGACCCACGGGGCGTTAGAACCGGAAATCAACGGCTGCGGCGGCATACACGCCCGTGCCGTAGTGGTGCTTGCCCAGGGTCTTCTTGTTGGCGTTGAAGCGGCAGAACTCCGCCGTGGTGACAATCGGCATGCCCACGGATGCGGAGAGCACGCGCTTGGTCTGGCCGGGGCGGGAGAAGTCCCACTCCGCCGTGCCGCCCGCCACCAGCGAGCGCACGCGGAAGATGCGCGTGTTGCCCTCCTCCGTGGTCACCGTCCACGAGCCGCCCACGCCCGTGGCGAAGAAGCCCGCGGACCACCCGCGCGGCAGCTCGCGCATGACGGTGAGCCTGGCCCCGCCGAGCTTCACGCGCCAATCGTCGGTGGGTTTCCAGTCGAACGAAAATGCGGGGATGATGCCCCAGGAGATGATGCGTGGGGTGACCGCGAAGCCGAAGGCGTAGGAGAAGCGGTCGTTGACGGTGATCTTGTATTCCGCGAAGCCGTTGACGCTCCAGGCGCGATCCCATTTGACGAAATCGGTGGCGATGGTGGGGGCGGCGGCCACAACCAGGCGGCGCGTGGGGGAAAACGAGTGGATGACGGAAAGCGGCAGGGCGAAATCGTACAGCTCGCGCTTGCGGAGGTGGAAGTCCCCCGCATGCAGGTGCGACACCTCCAAATCCAGCGCGGCGTTGAACATCCAGTCCTTGTAGCCGCTGCGGCGCGGGTCGGAGAGCTGGAGCGACACCTCGTACTTCTGCATGGCCAGGGAGTCGTCCCCGTGCCGCTCGTGCAGGTAGGAGAACATCTCGAACGACGCCGCGCTGGGCGACACCCCGTTGGCGGGCAGGTTATACCGCAAATCGGAGGTGATGGCCTGGGCCACCCCCGCCATGGCAAGAAGAATGGATACGAACGCAGCGCGCTTCATGCCTACACGTTAGCAGAATATCCCCGCAAAATCAAGCCCCGCCCGCGCTTGGCTGGAAAACGGGCCTGCGCCAACTTTCAAAATGGCAAAGGCTCGCCCTTGAAAAGGGCGCAACCTGTGCTATATTCGCTTTATGCCCGCGCCGTTCATCGCCCTGTTGGCGCACACCATTGCCGTGGTGTGCGTGGCGGCGGCTGTGTGCTTCCAGCGCGCGGAACGCGGCCATGCGGGGCGCGTGGTGGGCTGCGGCCTGTGCGCGCTGCTGGTGTTGCTGGGCTGCGCCGTGGCGGGTGTGCTGGCGCCGCCGCCCGCATGGTGGGGCGCGCTGCAGGTGCTCGTGGTGGTGCTGGCGGGAGAATTCATCGTTAAATGCGGATGGCGGCGCACGGTGGCTTCCGTGGGTTGCTGGGCTTTTGCATCCTTCATGCTGTGGATGGGGCTGCGACTGCTGCCGGGCCATGCCGACGCCCTCGAGTATGCGCGCGACAAGCTGCTTCCCGCGGTGGCGTTGCCGTGCGTGCTGGCCCTCCTGCTGAGCGTGCGCAGCCACGTGCGTTTCTGGGACGCCTTCATGGGCGTGTTCCTGGTGCTCTACCTCATGGAATCCGCCCGCATGGCATGGGAGTCCGTCAATCCGCACGTGGTCCTGCCGGGGCGGGAGCGCCTGGTGCAGCAGGCGGCCCTCGGCGCGGCGGAGCTCGCGCTCTGCGCGGCGGTTTTCCGCTTCGTCCTGCAATGCACCTGGCGCCGCACGCTCTGGGTGCTCGCCCTATACTCCCTCCGAACACTCTACGTGGTGGCCGGCCTTTGCCTGGCTGCGTGAACAATCTTGCCGCGGCAAAATGACGCATGTGCGGCAAGTTGACGCGGCAAAATGCCGCAGGCGGGGTGGCGGCGCGGATAAAATCATTGAAAAATCAATGTTTGTCAAATTGGCACGATATTTGCAACAGAGGAAGGTGTAAGGCTGCCGCGGACTGCGGCATGAGCAAACATCCAAACAACCAAATCCAAGAAAGGAAAAAAAGAAAATGAGCAAGATACTCGGAATCGACCTCGGTACCACGAATTCCTGCATGGCCGTGATGGAAGGCGGGCAGGCGACTGTACTTGAAAACAGCGAAGGCGCGCGTACCACTCCGTCCATCGTGGCATTCACCAAGACCGGCGAGCGCATCGTGGGCCAGGCCGCCAAGCGCCAGGCCGTCACCAACCCGCGCAACACCGTGTTCTCCGCCAAGCGCCTCATCGGCCGCAAGTACGCGGAGCTCACGGAGGACGACAAGAAGCTTCCCTACACCATCGTGGAGGCCGCCAACGGCGACGCCCACATCCAGGTGGAGGTGGGCGGCGAGACCAAGGTGTACTCCCCGCAGGAGATCAGCGCCATGGTGCTCTCCAAGCTGAAGGCCGATGCCGAGGCCAAGCTCGGCGAGACCATCACGGAGGCCGTCATCACCGTGCCCGCCTACTTCAACGACGCCCAGCGCAACGCCACCAAGGCCGCCGGCGAAATCGCCGGGCTCAAGGTGCGCCGCATCATCAACGAACCCACCGCCGCGGCTCTCGCCTACGGCCTGGACAAGAAGAGCAACGAGCAGATCGCCGTGTACGACCTCGGCGGCGGCACCTTCGATATCTCCGTGCTGGAAATCGGCGACGGCGTGTTCGAGGTGAAGGCCTCCGACGGCGACACCCACCTGGGCGGCGACGACTGGGACAACGCCATCATCAACTGGATTTTGGATGAGTTCAAGGCCAAGGAGGGCATGGACATCTCCAAGCAGACCGACGCCCTGCAGCGTATCAAGGAGGAGGCGGAGAAGGCCAAGATCGCCCTCTCCTCCACCCAGAGCTACGATATCTCCCTGCCGTTCATCACCATGGACGCCACCGGGCCCAAGCACATCCAGATGACCATGACCCGCAGCAAGCTGGAGCAGCTCACGGAATCCCTGCTGGAGCGCACCGCAGGCCCCGTCCGCAACTGCATCTCCGCCGCCGGGCTCAACACCGCCGACATCAACGAGCTCGTGCTCGTGGGCGGCATGACCCGCATGCCCGCCGTGCAGGAAATGGCCAAGCGCCTGGCCGGCAAGGAACCCCACAAGGGCGTGAACCCCGACGAGGTGGTGGCCGTGGGCGCCGCCATCCAGGGCGGCGTGCTCATGGGTGATGTGAACGATGTGCTCCTGCTGGACGTGACCCCGCTCACGCTCTCCATCGAGACCATGGGCAGCATCGCCACCCCCATGATCGACCGCAACACCACCATCCCGGTCAAGAAGAGCCAGGTGTTCTCCACCGCCTCCGACAACCAGCCCGCCGTGGACATCCGCATCTGTCAGGGCGAGCGAAAGATGTTCAACGACAACAAGCTGCTCGGCAACTTCAAGCTGGACGGCATCCAGCCCGCACCGCGCGGCGTGCCCCAGATTGAGGTGACGTTCGACATCGACGCCAACGGCATCCTCAAGGTCACCGCTCGCGACAAGAACACCGGCAAGGAGCAGAACATCTCCATCCAGGGCTCCTCCGGCCTCTCCAAGGAGGAAATCGAGCGCGCCAAGAAGGACGCCGAGGCACACGCCGAGGAGGATCGCAAGAAGGCCGAGGACATCGAGGCCGTCAACAAGGCGGATTCCCTCGCACACAACGTCGAGCGCCAGCTCAACGAGCTCGGTGACAAGGCACCCGCACAGGTCAAGCAGCCCATCGAGGACAAGGTGAAGGCCCTCAAGGCCGCCGCCGAGGCCAAGGACGTGGAGAAGTGCAAGTCCCTCACCGCGGAGCTGGAGAAGCTGCTCGGCGACCTCAACGCCGCCGCCCAGCAGGCCGCCGCCCAGCAGGGTGCCCCCACCCCGGATGCCGGCGCCGCACCCAACGACGGTCCGCGCCAGGCCAAGGGCAAGGTCGTGGACGCTGAAGTGGTCGACGACGACAACAAGTAAACTTCATCACCAAATCACCAATATTAACCAAAAACCAGAAAGGAACCAAATACCATGATTAAACCATTGGGACAGCGCGTGCTCGTGGAGCGCGTGGAAGCTGAAAGCAAGACCGCCGGCGGACTCTTCCTGCCGGACACCGCCAAGGAGAAGCCCCAGGAGGCCATCGTCCGTGCCATCGGCACCGGCGGCCGCGACAAGGACGGGAAGGAAATCCCCTTCAACGTGGCCGTGAACGACAAGGTGCTCATCACCAAGTACGGCGGCACGGAGGTTGTGCTCAACGGCACCACCTACGTCATCCTCAACGAGAGCGACATCCTCGCCGTCATCGACTAATCCATTCCTTCAACCACCAACCATAGAATAAATCACCATTATGGCTAAGCAACTGTCATTCGAAGAATCCGCTCGCCAGAGCCTGCTCAACGGCGTCACCAAGATCGCCAAGGCTGTCAAGTGCACCCTCGGGCCCGCCGGGCGGAACGTCGTCATCGACAAGAAGTTCGGCTCCCCCAACATCACCAAGGACGGCGTCACCGTCGCCAAGGAGGTGGAGCTGGAGGACGCTTACGAGAACATGGGCGCGCAGCTCGTCCGTGAGGTCTCCAGCAAGACCAACGACATCGCCGGCGACGGCACCACCACCGCCACCGTGCTTGCCGAGAGCATCTACCGCGAGGGCCTGCGCAACGTGACCGCCGGCGCCAACCCCATCTCCCTGCAGCGCGGCATCAACAAGGCCGCCGCCGCCGTGGTGGACGAGCTCAAGAAGATTTCCAAGACCGTGGACACCTCCAAGGAGATTGCACAGGTCGCCACCGTCTCCTCCAACTGGGACGCGGAAATCGGCAACATCATCGCGGAGGCCATGGACAAGGTCGGCAAGGACGGCACCATCACCGTGGAGGAGGCCAAGGGCATCGACACCAGCCTCGACGTGGTGGAGGGCATGCAGTTCGACAAGGGCTACCTCTCCCCGTACTTCGTCACCAACGCCGACACCATGGAGGCCGTGTTGGAGAACCCCTACATCCTCATCTTTGAGAAGAAGATTTCCAACCTGAAGGACTTCCTTCCCATCCTGGAGAAGGTGGCCAAGAGCGGAAAGCCCTTCCTCATCATTGCAGAGGACATCGAGGGCGAGGCCCTGGCAGCCCTGGTGGTGAACCGCCTGCGCGGCACCCTCAACGTGGCCGCCGTCAAGGCCCCCGGCTTCGGCGACCGCCGCAAGGCCATGCTCCAGGATATCGCCATCCTCACCGGCGGACAGTGCATCTCCGAGGACCTCGGCCTCAAGCTCGAGAACGTCGATGTCAGCCAGCTCGGCCTCGCCAAGCGCGTCGTCATCACCAAGGACACCACCGTCATCATCGAGGGTGCCGGCAAGTCCTCCGACATCTCCGCCCGCGTTTCCCAAATCCGCAAGCAGATTGAGGACTCCACCTCCGACTACGACAAGGAGAAGCTCCAGGAGCGCCTCGCCAAGCTCGCAGGCGGCGTTGCCGTCATCAAGGTCGGCGCCGCTACCGAGACCGAGATGAAGGAGAAGAAGGACCGCGTGGACGACGCCCTGCACGCCACCCGCGCTGCGGTGGAGGAAGGTATCGTCCCCGGCGGCGGCGTGGCTCTCATCCGCGCCCAGAAGGCCATCAACAGCCTCAAGCTCACCGGCGACGAGGCCACCGGTGCCGCCATCGTCTTCCGCGCCGTGGAGGCCCCCCTCCGCCAGCTCGTCGAGAACGCCGGCCGCGAGGCCGCACTCATCGTCGAGAAGGTCAAGGGCCTCAAGTCCCCCAGCATGGGATACAACGTCGTCACCGATGAATACGAAGACCTGCTCACCAGCGGCGTGGTGGACCCCACCAAGGTCACCCGCTCCGCCCTGCAGAACGCCGCCTCCATCGCCGGCCTCATGCTCACCACCGAGTGTCTCATCTCCGAACTCCCGGAGAAGAAGGGCTGCTCCTGCGGCCACGGCGCCCCCGATCCCTCCATGGGCGGCATGGGCGGCATGGGCATGATGTAACCTAACCCCACCCAACTACCCAACCCACCCCCTCACACCCCGGCGCGCTCCTCCCCAGAGCGCGCCGGGCTTGTTTTTGGCGTGGTGGGTGGAAACAGGGCGTAAGAGAGGAGCAACCCTTGGTGTCACGAACCACCCCGGCAAGCGGGGTTATGGGGATTGGTCGGCACGCGGGGACACCCCACAGGTTGACACCATGTGGCTACGTATAGGATTGCGCCGCCCCCTGCGGGTGGGGCGCTTCAATAGAGCCGCGCATGCGCGCGGGGGTTGCGATGAAGTTGACATGCCCGCGCATGTCTGCTAGCATGGCGGATGGTATGGGACATACATATTACCAGAACTATGGGCACCTGATTTACCACGTTTATTCGGTGGAGCTGCTGACGGAGGATTTGCCGCGTGTGCATGCCTACATGCGTGCCGTCCTCAAGGGTGTGGGCGTGAAAAATCCCGTGGTCGGCGGGATTGAGGACCACATCCACATCTTTGGGGAATTCCCGGTCAAGCTGGCTGTATCGGATGTTGTGCGTCAAGTTAAGACCAGTACAACCAGCTGGTTGAAAACCACCCGCGCCGCCTACAAGAGATTCGCATGGCAGGAAGGCTTTGCCTATTTCTCGGTCAGCGCATCCCTGTACGACCGAACAGCTCGCTACGTCATCACGCAGCGCGAGCACCACGCAAACAAGAGTTTCGAACAGGAGCTCGACGATATAATCGCCCGGTGCAACAATGCGATTCATGTTTCATTCCGCGACGCCCCGGATGAACCCCATCCCCACCCGCGCCGCTAGGCGCGCAAGAATTGAACCCCACCCTGCCGCAGGCAGGGGGCGGTGTTCACCTATGCGTAGCCACATGGTGTCAACCTGTGGGGTGTCCCCCTCCGCACACCATTCCCCATAACTCCGCCCGTCAGGGACGGAGTGGTTCGTGACACCAAGGGTTGCTTCTCTCATAGGCTCGCTGCCTCCAACCACCCCACACCACGCACGCTTTCTCATCACGTTTTTCCATTTCTCCTTGCAGAATGGTGGCCGCTTGGTAAAATGAACCACATGGGCAGGCACTTCAACCACATTACGTCCCTTGCGCTGCGGCCGGAGGGGGCGGCGGGGTATAGCTCCGCGAGCCAGAAGGCGCGGGTGTTGACGGAGACGTGGCTGGGAGAGCAGGTGGTGTGTCCGGCGTGCGGGCGGCGGTTGCGGCATTACGAGGCGAATCGGCCTGTGGCGGATTTCCTTTGCCCGGAGTGCCGGTTGGATTTTGAGCTGAAGAGCAGGAAGGACAGCATTGCGGGTTCCGTACCGGATGGCGCGTACAGGACGATGATTGAGCGCATCACTTCCGAGGCCGCGCCATCGTTTTTCTTCCTGCAGTACGATGCCGAGTACATGGTGCGGAACCTGTTTGTCACGCCCGCGCATTACTTCACGCCTGAGATCATCGAGGAGCGCGCGCCGCTGAAACCCACGGCGCGGCGCGCAGGCTGGGTGGGGTGCAGCATCTTGACAAAGGCCATACCCGCCAGCGGGCGCATTTACTACGTCCGCGACGGTCAGGTACGGCCCACGGAGGAAGTCTGCGAGCAGTACCATCACACCGCGTTTTTGTCGGGGCGCAACCTTGAACAGCGCGGCTGGCTCATCGATGTCATGACCTGCGTGGAGCGTCTGCGGAAGCCCGAATTCACGCTGCAAGAAATGTACGCCTTTGAGAGCCACCTCGCCCAGCTTCATCCCGACAACCACAACATCCGCCCGAAAATCCGCCAGCAGCTCCAATTCCTGCGGAACGCGGGCTATCTCACCTTCGCCTCGCGCGGATGCTACAAACTCACCCACTATTGACTACTTATGAACATCACTACCTTTGAAGAAATGATGACCGTGCTGAAAATCGTCGAGGAAAAGGGATACTCTATCCTACTTGATGACCGCGTGGCCGATTTGCGCGATAATCGCATTGAGAACGATTTCCATTTTCTGGATCCCGATACGTTCCGTGAGGGCGGGTACGATATCGAACAAGGGAAAAATGGTTGTGTGTTTTATATGAGGCCATCGAAAGAGGGAGAACTCCTGCACTGGATAGACATCATCTGGTACCAGCGGCTGCGTGTGGGTGATTTATCGCGCGGGGAGGTGGAGATTGAGCCGATGGAGTTAAATTGACGGGCATGCGCTCATGGTGTGCAATGATTGGCGCGAACGGGCGTGGTTAGTAGGCAGGCGTTGGCGCTAATCCACCCCGCGCCCGTCTTCGCGCGTTGCGCCTTCCGTCTTCGCTGAAGCTACGCCGAGACAGGAACGGCGCGAGGCGAAATGTTTCATCTGGCAGCATGCCAGATGAAACTTGTCATTCACCGCGCCGAATGGCGCGGCTAACTTGAAGCCACCCGGTGGCGCACTCAAATTTAGCCCACGGCGGGAGCCGTGGGGGCAACCACGTTGGTACGTCTCGGCACGGAACCCTGCCGCATGGCAGGGTGGATTAGCGCCAACGCATACCCACCAACCGCGCTCGTTAGCATCACCACCTGCCTCGGCGTAGCCTTGGCGAAGACGGGACCTCGCCATTCCAAAATTCTTTGGGGCACATGTGGGGAATGACCGGCTTCATTACGCATTGGCGGAGCTGGACAGGAAACAAGATGTCGCCTTATGCGAAGAAGTCGTCTCCCACAAAAGGAAGGCCGTTGTTGTGGAAGAACTTGCGGAGGTAGGAGAGGAGCGGGCGGTAGTAGGGTGGATAGACGTTGCTGCCGCTGATTTTCAGAGGGCCTGACGCTTTGTCGAAATGGACGGTGAGCTGCCATTGCTCGCCATCCAAGATGTCCGAATCCAGATATTCGCGTTTCCAGTCTGCGAGGAAGAATTTGTTGAAGAGGCGGCGGGCGACAGCCCGGAAGCTGCGGGTGGTGAAGGGGACGGTTTTGTCGATGGCGCCATCGATGCCCTCGACCCCGTATTTGAGCCCGGCGCTGCCGGTGATGGGGGATGCAATCAGACGGATGTTTTGGGGTGTAAGCCGGATGGCATACGTGGGGCCATCATAGCCGCCGACCTCGAATTCGATTCTGTTTGCGCCCTCCACGCAGGGGAGGTAGGAATCGAGGGTTCCCTTCTCCTTGTAGGTGGCCTTGGAGGGGCGGCCGAAATCCCGATTGCAGGCGTGGCAGTGGCGTGAGGGGTCCACCATTCCCCTGGGGCTGAGCTCTATGCAGCAGCCTCCGATGATGATGGCGGGGTTGGGTTTGTCCGCAACCTCAAACAATTCGGGGCCGGGGAGGCCGTATACGTATTTACCGGTATTCCTGCTGCCGCAGAAGGGGCACATGACTCTCTTGGGGGTGGTGTAGGGCATGGGTGTGATAGGGGTTGTTACCCGTATTCTACACGTGCGTCCCCACTTGGCAAGCGTTTTTTGGGGGATTGTGTGCGGGACGCATAGGCGGCGCGGGGTGTGGTTTTCAGACAGCCCCAAAAAGCCCGCAAGGCGGATGCCGTGCGGGCTAGGAAAAATCCCCGCGCGCGTCAGCGCGCCTAATTTTTCAAATTGTCAATTGTCAATCGTCAATTGTAAATTTACTTGTGTGCCTGCCGTTGCTGTTCTCGGAGGGCTTGCTGCTGGGCGTCCATCATGCGCTGCATGAAGCCCTTCTTGCCGCCGCCCTTGCGCTTGACCTTGGTGAGCTCGGGCTGGGGAAGGCGGCGGATGAGGAGGGTCTGGATGATGGAGATGATGTTGGTGGTGGTCCAGTAGAGGGCCAGCGCGCTGGCGTAGGTGTAGCAGAACAGGAAGAACACCGCGGGCATCCAGCGCATGATTTTCACCTGCGTGGCGTCGCCCGTGGCGGGCGTCATGTGCATCTGCACAATCATGGACACGGCCATGAGGATGGGCAGCACGTTGATGGGCAGGTTGTAGCTGCCGATGGGCAGCCAGCACACGGTGTCCATCTGCGAGAGGTCGGTCACCCAGCCGATCCATTCCGCGCCGCGGAACTCGGCGGCAGTCTGCAGCACGTAGAAGAAGGCGAAGAAGATGGGGATTTGCAGCATCATGGGCAGGCAGCCGCCCATGGGGGAGATGCCGTACTCCTGGTAGAGCTTCATCATCTCCATCTGGACCTTTTGCTGGTCGTTGGGGTACTGCTCCTTGAGCTCCTTCATCTTGGGCTGGAGGAGGCTCATGCGCTTCATGCTCATGTAGCTCTTGCGGTAGAGGGGCCAGATGATGCCGCGGACGACGAAGGTCATGGCGACGATGGCCCAGCCCCAGTTGCCGAACCAGCCGTAGAAGAGGTTGATGAGCCAGTTCATGGGGTAGCTCAGGAAGGTGAGGATGCCGTAGTCCATGAGGCGGTCCAGCTTGCGGAACTCGCCGTTCATGTCGCTGAGCATCAGGTTGAGCTTGGGCCCGGTGAACACCTGGAAGGAAAGGTTCTTCTGCCCGCCCTGCATCTCCGCGGTCTTGGGGCTGAGCGTGAAGTCCGGCAGTCCGACGGCGAGCTGCACGCCGTCCTCCGACATGGCACCGGTGACGGGCAGCTTGAAGTTGGCGGGGGCGGCGTAGATGCCGCCGTTGCCGGAGTCCTTGGCGGGCTGGATGACGGAGGCGTAGTACTGGTTCATCACGCCCGCCCATTCCAGGGCCTTGAAGTCGTTGGTGCAGATGCGGGCCTTGGTGCCGGAGAACATGCCGCTGAACGAGCCGGCGCTCTCCTTGTTGAACTCGCCGTTGTCCTGCGTCACGTAGTAGGTGTAGCGCGTGAACTCGTCGTCGGAAAGCTGGCATGCGCCGCCCGCGTACAGCCCCCATCCCTTGGCCTCCATGGTCTGGGCGGACGTGTTCTGCACATCAATCTTGAGGTCGAATGCGTATGCGTTGCCGTCGATGGTCTGCTCGCCCTGCTGGAGGGGCTTGAGGGTGTAGATCTTGCGGACGACGAGCTCGCCCACGCGGGCGGCGAGGGTGATGCTGCTCTCGTCCTGCGCCACCACCTGGTACACGGCGGTGTCGAACGTGGCGGGGCGGTCCGCGGAAAGACCGAACATGAGCGTGCCGATGCCGTGGTCGGGGTCGGAGTTGATGCGGACGTTCTGCTGAAGCTCGGGTTTGATGCTGTTGATGGCCTTGCCGACCATCTCCACGCCGGAGATGCTGCCGCCCACATCCTGGAAGTGGTACTTGGCCACCACGTTGCCGTTGGCGTCCTTGGAATCGATGACGGCAATCTCCTGCGCGGGCTTGGCGGCCGCGGGGGCTCCGGCGGCGGGTGCCGCGGGCTGGGCAACGGGTGCGGCGGGCTCTGATGCGCCGTCAACAGGCGTGGCCGGCTGAGCGGCGGGTTCCGCGGGGGCGGCGGGCTGCGCCGCGGCTGCTGCGGGATCTGCTGGGGCCGTGGCGGCCGGCTGGTCGGCGGGTGTTTCCGTTTCCTGCGGTTCGTTCATGGTCCACTGCAAACCGAGCAGGACCACGCAGATGGTGACAACAATCCAGGCTGTTCTATCCATGGTGAGTGAAGTGGGGAAGGGGGTGTAACGTAAATCAGTGATGCTTGCGGGGCGGGACGGGGTCGTAGCCGCAACCGCCCCAGGGGTTGCAGCGCAGGATGCGCCAGATGCCCAGCGCAGAGCCCTTGAAGGCGCCGTGCTCTTCCACGGCTTGGATGAAGTAGGTGGAGCAGGATGGCTCGAAACGGCAGCCGCTGTTCGGCCCGCTGAGCACATGCAGCGGACGGCTCAGGTAGCGCTTGTAGAAGCGCACGGGAAGGATGAGTAGGGCTTTCAGCATGCGGCCTGCCTGTTGAGGGTTCGCTTCAGCAGCTTCAGGAAATCCTGTTCCATCTCTGCGAATGTGGCCTTGGCTGCGCTCGCGCGCACCACCACCACCACATAGCGTCCGTTGGCCAGCGGCTCCCCGTGCTTCCTCAGCAGCTCCCGCACGCGCCTCCGCGCACGCACGCGCTCGTACGCGTGTCCCGTGCGCCGTGTGGTGATGATGCCGAAGCGGGAGCCGGCTTCATGCGCGGCATCCGCCTGTTCGGCGGGAAGGGGAGCTGTGTTGAGAATAAGGAAACGCCCCGCTCGGGATGACCCCGCCGCCCGCACCAAGGCGAACTCGGAGGCTCGCTTCATGGTTTGGCGCCGCGTGAGCTGCATCGTTGAACAGGGCGTTGTTTCCTGTCGCGGGGCAATCCCGCCGATACGGCGGGAACCCGCTGCCGGCGCGGCTTTAGCCGTGCTGGATGATGTGGCGCTTGAAGTGGATCTCGGCGCCCTTGGGAAGGAGGCGCTTGCGGCCCTTGGCGCGGCGGCGGGCCAGGATGGCGCGGCCGTTCTTGGAGGCCATGCGTGCGCGGAAACCGAACTGCTGCTTGCGGCAGCGCTTGGAAGGCTGGTATGTTCTCTTGCTCATGGTTGTATTCTTTCTTGTGAAGTGGTTTTTCCGTTTCTCCCATCGGGAGCTCGGGGCACATATGTTAGCCTATTTTCCACACATGTCAAGCACCAATCCAAAAAATCAGCCATTTTTTCGCGTGTGGACTGCGCGCACCCGCAAAAAATTGGCCTTTACAAGACGTGCGGGATGTGTTAGAGTTCGCCGCATGAGCACAGATTACAATTCTCTTGCTTTGGAAATCCGCCAGATGGTGGACGCGAACTTGATGCCGGGTGAGGAAATCATCTGGAAAGGCAGGCAGGGCGCCGCGCCCGGCCGCAACCGCACGCTGACCATCTTCTCCGTGGCCGCCCTGGCGCTTGTGCTGCTTCTCTGCCTGTACGTGGCCATCGTCACGCAAAACGGCCCGGTGATGGCGATCATGATTTTCCTCATCATCGCGGAGCTGGTGGCCATCCTGGACATCATCCTGGTGTACCGCAACTTCTCGCAGACGGCCGTGGTGCTGACCAACTACCGCGCCATCAAGGCCTACCGCAAGGTCCACAGCTACCGCATCCACGGCACCGGCTACAAGGGCATCACGGATGTCAAGATCACCAACCGCAAGCCCGACGGCACCGCGGACGTTATCTTCTACTACATCGACGGCCGCACCGGCCACCGCGGCTGGGGCTTCCTGAGCATGGACAAGCCGGAGGAAATCCGCGATATCGTGCTCAAGCGCAAGCAGGAGGAAGAGGTGCCCGCCACGCTTCCCGTGCCGGAATCCCCCGCCTGGGACAAGCTTTCCGACAACCAGCGCGAGTGGCTCACCAAGGCCATGCAGGAGGGCGAGTCCCCCGTGTGGGCCTGCACCCCCTCCGGCTCCGTGAAGGCTGCACGCGGCAAGGGCAAGGTCACTTTCTACGCCCTCTCCAACAAGCGCGCCCTCGTCTTCAACCAGCAGGGCTCCGTCATTGAGGAGTACCCCCTGCACGTCAACATGATGCAGGACCACGAGACCAACGCCACCGGCGGCGGCAAGCTCGGCCTCGCATACGATCTCAAGGACATGAGCGCCTTCTCCCGCCAGCACGAGCAGGGCTTCCTCCACCTCCGCAACGTCGCCGAGGTCGAGAACATCCTCGCCAAGCTCCAGCCCCAAGCCTAAGGATTTACAATTGACAATTTACGATTGACAATTTGCAAATAGAGCGCGCGCAAGCGCGCGGGGATTTTTCAAGCCCGCCCGGCATCCCGCCTGGCGGGCTTCCCATATTCCGCGCCGCACGGCGCGCTGACTTTCAAAATTGTAAATCGTCAATTGTCAATTGTAAATTCCCGCATGTCACGCGCTCGCGCGTGACATGCGGGCGCGTTGGTGGTACAATGCCGCGCACCAACAGTTTTTTCCATGACAATCAAATCGGATTTCCTGGTAATCGGCAGCGGGGCAGCGGGGCTCAGCTTCGCCCTGCGCGCCGCGGAGCACGGCAAGGTCGTGGTCCTCTGCAAGGACGACCCGCTCGTCTCCAGCTCCGCCAAGGCACAGGGCGGCATTGCTGCCGTGACCGACAAGAACGACACCTTCGAGGAACATGTGGCGGACACGCTGGACGCGGGCGCCGGGCTGTGCGACGAGAAGGCGGTTCGCACCATCGTGACGGAGGCGCCGGAGGCCATCCGCGAGCTGCTGTCGTGGGGCGTGGACTTCGACACGGAGAAGGACGGGGAGTTCGAGCTTGGGCGCGAGGGCGGCCACGGCAAGCGGCGCATCCTGCACGCCAAGGACACCACGGGTCTGGAAATCAGCACCAAGCTGCTGCACTGCGCGCAGGCCCACCCCAACATTGAGCTGCTGGACCACCGCATCGCCATCGACCTCATCACCACGGCCAAGCTGGGCTGCGTGACGGAGGACCGCGTGCTGGGCGCGTACGTGCTCAACCCGGCCACGGGGGAGGTGGACATCTTCCGGAGCGACCGCGTGCTGCTGGCCACCGGCGGCACGGGGCGCTGCTACATGTACACCACCAACCCGCCCACCGCCACCGGCGACGGCGAGGCCATGGCCTGGCGCGCCGGAGCCATCGTCTCCAACCTGGAGTTCGTGCAGTTCCACCCCACCACCTTCTACAACCCCAACGGCAAGGACCACGACGGCCTCACCTTCCTCATCTCGGAAGCCGTGCGCGGCGAGGGTGGCGTGCTCCGCGGCCCGGACGGCCGGGAGTTCATGCAGAAGTACGACAAGCGCGGAAGCCTCGCCCCGCGCGACATCGTGGCCCGCGCCATCAACAGCGAAATCCTGCGCACCGGCCACCCCTGCATGTACCTGGACATGACCCACAAGCCCAAGGGCTTCATGGCGGAGCGCTTCCCGTACATCTACGAGACCTGCAAGAGCTACGGCGTGGACGCGGAGGTGGACATGATACCCGTGGTGCCCTCCGCCCACTACCAGTGCGGCGGCGTGGCCACGGACACCAACGGGCGGTCCTCCCTGCGCGGGCTGTTTGTGGCGGGCGAGTGCGGCTGCACCGGGCTGCACGGCGCCAACCGCCTGGCCAGCAACTCCCTGCTGGAGTGCGTGGTCATCACCAAGCGTGCCATCGAATGCATGCTCACCACCCTGCCGCTCGCACACAAGATGGAGGACTACCCCATCCCGGAATGGCAGCACGGCGAGAGGGCAGAGCGCGACGACCTCGCCATCCTCTACCACTGCTGGGACGAGGTGCGCCGAACCATGACCGACTACGTGAGCATTGTGCGCACCGACCACCGCCTGCAGCGCGCCGCCACGCGCCTGCGCAACATCAACCGCGAAATCAACGAGTACTACTGGGGATACCGCGTCACCCCGGAAATCATCGACCTCCGCAACCTCGCGCTCACCGCATCCCTCATCGTGGACTGCGCCATCCGCCGCAAGGAATCACGCGGCCTGCACTACACCCTGGACCACCCGGAGAAGCTGTCCGAGGCCATCCCCAGCAAGCTGCACAACTGGTAAGCCGCTTACCCACCCCGCCTGACGATGAAAGCCCTCGCCGCCACCGCCTGCCTGTTCGCCGCGCTGCTCCTTTCCGGCAACGCGGGAGCCGTTGGCGTGTCCGGCGCGGGCAACAAGCCCGCCAAGCCCGCGGAGGGGCAAACGCAAGCTGCGGGCGGCAGCGACGTGAAACCGACCTCGCAGTCCGCCAGCCGCCTGGTGCCGCGCGCCACGGACGCCACGCGCCGCCAGATGAGCGTGGAGAACCTGCGCGAGGCATCCATCCGCAACGGCCCCATCAAGCCCACCATCGACCAGAGCCACCGCCAGAACTTCCCGGACCCCAAGACCCTGCCGCAGACCAAGCGCATCGGCGCCTACCCCTGGCACTTCGATATCACCGCCACCTACTTCTTCATCGGAGAGCTCGCCACCCAGAACAACCCCGTGCCCAACACCGCCAGCAGCTGGGACAGCCTTTGGGACGACAACTACGGCGGATACGACGACCCCAACCCCGCCAACCGAGACCCCGTGACCTACGCCCCCAAGGGCTTCACCCCGCAGCTCAACCCCTTCTACGTGGCCCTGCCGTACAACGACATCCAGCACGGCGGTCCGCGCCCGGAGGCCTCCGCCGTCATCCCCTGGTACAAGCGAGACAAGGCCGGCAAGTACGAATCCGTGTGCCGCGGCATGTGGGTGCAGATCTACTACAACGGCAAATACTGCTTCGCCCAATGGGAGGATGTGGGACCCTTCTGCGTGGACGACTGGGAGTACGTGTTCAAGGGCGCGCGCCCGCGCAACACTGCAAACAAGTGCGCCGGAATCGACATCTCGCCCGCCGTGCGCGACTACCTGGGCATCCCCGGCGGCATGGCCACCGTGCACTGGCGATTTGTGGAATTCTCCCTCGTGCCGGGCGGCCCCTGGGCACGCTACGGCAAGGACAACCCCTTCGTCAACCCAGCCCTCACGCAGGCCGTCCGCAAGTACCAGATCAAAAACCACATCGTCACCAAGAGCGGCAAGAAGCTCGTCAAGAAAACCACGGAGGGTGGCTCCACCGAGCTCAAGCAGAAGGTCAGCGGTGAACCCCTCCGCACCAAGGGCCGCCCACCCTACGTCAAGCACAGCGTGGACCCCGCCAAACTCAAAGACTCCAAGCTCCGCACCCGCTAACCGCGCGCCGCAGGCGCACTCCTAATCCTAATTTTAATCCTAATCTTAATTGCTTCCGTTGTTCCGCAACATCATTTTTGATTGGTCCGGCACCCTGTGCGACGACCTCGACCTCACCATCGAGGCCACGAACTACGTGCTCTCGCGCTGCGGGCGCGCGCCGCTCACGCGCGAGCAGTTCCGCGCGGAGTTCCAGCTGCCGTACCCGGAATACTACGCCTGGAAGACCCCAGAGGTGCCGCTGGAGCAGCTGGAGGACTATTTCCGCTACTCCTTCGCGCGCTCCACGGTGGGCGTGACCCGCATCCCGCACGCCGCGGAGTTTTTGGAGTTCTGCAAGCGCCGCGGCATCCGCCTCTTCACCCTCACCAGCATGGACCCCGCCGCCTTCGTGGACCAATCAAAGGAGCTGGGATTCCACGACTACTTCGAGCACATCCACTCCGGCATCCACAACAAGGAGGATTACATCCCCACCCTCATGCGCATGCACGCCCTCAACCCCGCTGAAACCGCGTTCGTGGGCGACATGCAGCACGACATGGCCGCCGCACACCGCGCCGGCGTCACCGCCATCGGCGTCCTCACCGGGTACAACGACGCCAACCAGCTCTCCCAGGCCCGCCCGGATATCATGCTGCCGGACCTCGCCGCCCTGCAGGCGCTCATCGAGCGCACGGACGCGGCGGACACCATCCGCATCAACGGCCTGGAGCTGCCCTGCCACATCGGCTGGCCGGACGACGAGCGCGCCACCCTGCAAACCCTCAAGGCGGATGTGGTGATGCACGCCCCCGTGCCTTTTGCGGAAACGGCAGAGGACCTGTCCAACACCATCGACTACGATGCCGTGGCGCGCCGCCTGGTGGCCCTCGCCGCGGAGGAACCCGTGAAGCTGGTGGAAACCCTGGCCCACAAGCTCGCCACCGCCTGCGTGCAGGAATTCGGCGCCCCCTCCGCCACCGTCACCCTCTACAAGTTCATCCTCCCCAACACCGATTCCGTCGCTGTGGTCTCCACTGTTTCCGCTTCCTGAAAAATGTGGCGGGGCAGGCTCGGAAAAGTAAAACCGCCGCCTGCCGGATGAACGGCTGGCGGCGGTTGGGGAATGGTTTCGGCGCGTGGGCTTACCCTATGACGGTGGCGCAGCGGGCGCAGAGGCCGTCGGCGTT
>JAKSOT010000024.1 GCA_024405455.1 Akkermansia sp.
GACACCACGCGCGTGTGCTCCGGCCCCGCCGCCATGTGGGCGGACATCCTGTGGGAGAACGACTCCGCCATCCGCGCCACGCTGCAGGATTGCGTGGCGGATTTGCACCACCTCATCTACCTTCTGGAAATCCAGGACAAGGCCGCCGTGCAGAAGTGGCTGGAAGACGCCACCGCCGCCCGCACCTCCATCCGCAAGAAAAGGCTCTAAGCCGCCTGCGTGCCCCAGATTAGCCTTGCATCCGCGCGCAATTCTGCGATAATCCCCCGCGCGCCAGCCGCACCATGCTCAACCAGGAAATCATCACCGAGGCGGAGACAGCCGCCATCCAGATACCGGGGGGTAACGCCGTTATCCTGCCGGAGGGCTCGCGCATCTACATCACCCAAAGCCTCGGCAACTCCATCACCGCCGCTTCCGATATCGGCCTGGTGCGCATCTCTCGCGAGGAGGCCGCGCGCGCAGGAATCATCCCGCCAGAGGAATCCAAGCCCGCCAGCGACGAAAACCTCACCCTCGAGGAACGCGTCTGGAACGTCCTCAAGGGCATCTACGACCCCGAAATCCCCGTGGATATCGTCAACTTGGGGCTGGTGTACGGGGTGGAGGTCATCCCGCAGCAGGAGGGCGGCGCGCAGGTGAACGTGCAGATGACGCTCACGGCACCGGGCTGCGGCATGGGTCCGCACATCATGGCGGAGGCAGAGCTGGGCATCGCCGCGCTGGACGGCGTGAAGAACGTGGACATCGAGTTTGTGTGGGACCCGCCCTGGAACCAGGATATGATGAGCGAGGAGGCCCGCATGCAGCTGGGGTACATTTAACAACGGACAAACACCACCATGGGCAAGCTTTCCATTGAACTGAGCGAGGAGGAACTGCGCGACCTGGCAGAGGTGAGCGCCATGACCCTCACCATCCTGGGCCACGCCATGACGGAATCACGCGACCCCAAGGTGGATGCCTGGCACCGCCTGCTGGTGGATATCCTGAAGGCCGCGCACGCCGTGCCCGGCATTGCGCGGGACATGGAGATGAACCCGGACTGCGGCTACTGGTTCTTCAAGCACGCCTATGTGGACCGGGCCTTCTACTCCGATGTGCTGGACGAGGCGCGCGACGCCACATTCTGGGAGGAGCTGGTGGCACGCATGGCCTCCCAAAGCCTCGCGGAAAGCATCGGCGCGGATGCCGTGGACGCCATGTCCCCCGAGGAGCGCTCCGCACGCCTCTCCTCCATGGAGAAGGCCCTGTGGGACGAGGTGACCCGCCACGGCATCGACCGCCTGTTCTTCATGCTCCCACCCGGAGAGGCGTGATTGAGCGTTGACAACGGCGCACAACGCGCTAGGATGTGCGCCTAGCTCCCCTTGGCTGGGATAGCCTTAGCGGATTCCGCAAGGTTCCCCTGTCGGCCATCGGGAGCTTTTTGTTTTTCCGGAACGCCTAACGCCAATCAGGGCTTTTTGGCCTTGCGCTTGCGGAGGGGGCGGGTGGAGGTCCAATACCGTTTGCCGTTGAGCGCGCAGCCACCCACGAAGTTGGCCGCAGCGCTGAGCGACGAGAAGCTGTAGTCCTTCCGCAAGATGCAATCCGGGGATTTTGAAATCACCTCGTTGCGCAGTTTGGCAATCGGCCCGCTGCACGACTTTCTGGTCAGGGCGCAAATGCGGCTCCCCTTCAAAACGGTTATGCCCTTGCCGTCCTGCACGCCTCGCGCATCGCCGTCCGCCACCACGCAATACAGCACGCCCTTCCCTTTCGGGGCTTCGCCCTTGTAGACATCGTTGTACAGCTTGCTCAGCTTCACGCCGTTCCAGCTGAGGTAGGCAAAGGCATACACGTTTTTCGTTTTTTGGATACCCTGCACAAAGGCATGCGGTGTCATTACGCTGCGCCCTTTCTTGACTTGGTGAGCCCCGCACACCTGCACCTCTTGGCGGTGCGCGGGGGTCCCGTCCTCATACACCAGGACATCACCGTCCTTGAGGCCCATTTCATAAAAGTCGTAGCGCGGGGAGCGCTGCTTACCCGGCTTCTCAGGTGGAGTTGTTTCCTTCTCAATCGCAGCAGAAACGGCCTGAGACTTTTCCATGAAACGATACCCCATCAGGTTGAATATGGTCTGGGTATGGGCGATGCATTCGTCCATCTCCTCCCGAATGGTGTCAATGCCGCTCCCAACGGATGGAGGCATGGAATTATCCATTCTGTATGCACCAGACACAGCACATAAATCGTGAAAGTGTTTTTCAAGGTAGTTCAAATGAGCAGCATTAAAACTGGCATCCCCCACGCTTGTCACGACCAGGGTCTCATCCCAAAAATCCTTACCGCCGTCCACGGAATGTTGCTGCAGGCGCCTATGCACATTTTGAGCCTGCCCGACGTACAATGTGGGCACCCCCTGCCTCAAGCCGAGCAGGAAATAGATGCCGCTGCCCTGAATTTCGCAAACACCCGAAACCGCTTTCATGGCTGTGCGCGGGAAGCGGTAAACGATTTCGCTCCAGCGAACCCTGGTCACCTTCACGACACCGGTCAATTCATCGGAAAGGAGAGTGAAACTCAATTTGTGCTCTTTTGCCATACTATCGGGAAGTGCTTGTATACCATATACCACAACCACCATTGCAAAGCAAGCATTAGAAAAAGGCGGCACCGGTAACCCGATGCCGCCCTTTGGTTATTGAATGAGAATCGTGGTTATTCCTCGGCGGGGGATTCGGTGTCCCCGGTCTCGGAGTCCTCATCCGTGGATTCGTCGTCATCATCGTCATCGGGGATGACGAGGGTGATTTCCTGGATGGATTCCTTGGCGTCGT
Source organism: Akkermansia sp. (assembly GCA_024405455.1). Lineage (GTDB taxonomy): Bacteria > Verrucomicrobiota > Verrucomicrobiia > Verrucomicrobiales > Akkermansiaceae > Akkermansia. The sequence continues at coordinate 2,826 of JAKSOT010000024.1, forward strand.
TGAGGGTGATGAGCTTGACGCCCTGTGCGGCGCGCCCGGTCTCGCGGATGGTGTTCACCTTGATGCGGACGGATTGGCCGCTGGAGGTGACAATCATGAGCTCGTCCTCATCGGTGACGGATGTGGCGGAGACCACGAGCCCGGTCTTGTCGGTGCAGTTCATGGTCTTGATGCCGATGCCGCCGCGGGTCTGGAGGCGGTACTCGTCGAACCCGGTGCGCTTGCCGAGGCCCTTCTCGGAGACGACCAGCAGGTGTGCCTGCGGGTTGACCACGGAGAGGGAGACGACGTAGTCGCCCTCGCGGAGGCGCATGCCGCGCACGCCGATGGTGTTTCTGCCCTGGGTTCGCATGTCGTCCTCCTTGAAGCGAATGCTCATGCCGTTGTGGGAGACGAGGACGACCTCGTCCTCGCCGCTGGTGAGCACCACGTTGACGAGGGTGTTGCCCTCCTCCAGGTTGATGGCGATGATGCCGGCCTTGCGGTAGTTGACGAAGTCGTTGAGGGCGGTTTTCTTCACGGTGCCGTCCTTGGTGGCGAACACCACATTGCCGGAGCCTTCCGCGAAGGTGATGTCGTTGCCCTTCTCGTCCACCTTGCGCTCCAGGCGGAGGGTGGAGACGATGCGCTCGTCCGCCTGCAGGTCCAGCAGGTTCTTGATGGAGCGGCCCTGCGCGCTGCGTGAACCCTCGTCGATGTTGTACACGCGCTCCACGTACACGCGGCCGGTGTTGGTGAAGAACATGATGTAGTCGTGGTTCTGTGCGGCGAAGAGGTGCTCGATGAAGTCTGCGCGGTCCTTCTTGCTCTTGGTGGTGGCGGCCTTCACGCCCTTGCCGCCGCGTCCCTGCAGGCGGTACTCGTCCGTGCGTGTGCGCTTGATGTACCCGCTGTGGGAGATGGTGACGATCATGGCGTCGTTGGGGATGAGGTCCTCGATGGCGCGGTCGCCCTCGTACGGGATGATCTGGGTGAGGCGCGGGGTGGCGTACTTCTCCTTGATGGTGCGCAGCTCGTCCTTCACGATGCCGAGCACGCGGGACTCGTTGGCCAGGATGTCCAGGTAGTCCTCGATCTGTGCCAGCAGGGCCTTGTACTCGTCCGTGATCTTGTCGTTCTCCAGCGCGGTGAGCTGGTAGAGGCGGAGTTCCAGGATGGCGTTGACCTGTCGCTCGGTGAACACGTAGTTCTCGCCCTGCACGGAGGGCTGGCTGCGGATGAGGATGCCGAGCCCCTCCGCAAGCTTCGCGGAATACTTGAACGCCATCAAACGCTGGCGGGCCTCCTCGCGGTTCTTGGAGTCGCGGATGATGCGGATGAACTCGTCCAGGTTGGCGAGGGCGATGAGGTAGGCCTCCAAAATCTCCGCGCGGTCCTCTGCCTTGCCGAGGAGGAAGCGCGTGCGGCGCACCACCACCTCGCGGCGGTGCTCCACGTAGAAGTTGATGGCGTCGCGCAGCGTGAGCACCTTCGGGCGGTTCTCATGGATGGCCAGCATGTTGATGGAGAAGCTGGTCTCCAGGCTGGTGAGCTTGTAGAGCTGGTTGATGACCACCTGCGGGCGGGCGTCGCGCTTGAGCTCCACCTCCACGTAGTCCGTGAGGTCGCGCATGCCGGCGATGTCGTTGATGACCTTGTCGCGCACCAGCTCGGCGATACGCTCCTGGAGGACGGCGCGGTTCACGCCGTAGGGCATGTCGGAGATGTGGATGTACTCGCGGCCGTTCTCGTTGGTGACCACCTCCATCTTGCCGCGCATGAGCACGCTGCCGCGCCCAGTGCGGAAGTAGGAGTCGATTCCCTTGCTGCCGAGGATGTATCCGCCGGTGGGGAAATCCGGGCCCTTGATGTAGGCGCGCAGCTCGTCAGGGGTGATGTGGGGATTGTCGATGTACGCGCAGATGCCGTCCACCACCTCGCCGAGGTTGTGCGGGGCCATGTTGGTGGCCATGCCCACGGCAATGCCCGTGCCGCCGTTCACCAGCAGGTTCGGGAACGCGGAGGGGAACACCACCGGTTCCGTGGTGGAGCTGTCGTAGTTCGGCTGGAAGTCCACCGTGTCCTTCTCCAGGTCGTCCATGAGCGCCATGCCCATGGGGGAGAGCTTGGCCTCCGTGTATCGGTAGGCGGCGGGCGGGTCGCCTTCCGGCGAGCCGAAGTTGCCCTGGCCGATGACCAGCACATCTCGCATGTACCAGTTCTGCGCCATGTTCACCAGCGTGCCGTACGCGGAGGAGTCGCCGTGCGGGTGGTACTTACCGATGGTGTCGCCGACGATACGGCCGCACTTCACCGTGCCCTTGTTGGGAACGAGACCCAGCTCGTGCATGGCGTACAGCACGCGGCGCTGCGACGGCTTCAAGCCGTCGCGAGCATCCGGCAACGCACGCGAGATAATAACTGACATGGAGTAGTCCAAGAAAGAACGCGACATTTCCTCAGCCACGTCAACGGGACGAATTCGATTTTCGTTCATAGTCGTAAAAATGGGTTAGGGGTTACACGTCAAGGTTGCGGACGTTGAGGGCGTTGTCCTCGATGAACTGGCGGCGGGGTTCCACCAGGTCGCCCATGAGGATGGTGAACATCTTGTCGGCCTGCATGGCGTTGTCGTCGTCCAGGCGGACGCGCAGGAGCTCGCGCTTCTCGGGGTCCATGGTGGTGGCGAAAAGGTCTTCTGCGTTCATTTCGCCCAAGCCCTTGAATCGTGTGATGGTGACGTTGCGTCCGCCGATTTCCAGCACCTTGGTGAGGATGTCGCCCACGTAGAAGATGGGCGTGGCCGCCTCCTTGTTCTTCTCTGCAATCTCGAAGATGGGGGCATCGTCGGACAGCAGGCGGTCGGCGGGGATGCCGAGCTCCTCCAGGCGTGCCATGATCTTGGAGATGGCCTTGGCCTCGTGCAGCTCGTGCAGCAGGGCGCGGCGGGAGGGGCCCTCGCGCACGGGCAGCGGGTTGGCGGCCAGCTCCTCCTCGCTCGGCTCGCCGAACAGGAAGAGGTCGCGGTTCTCGTCGGAGTAGGCGGAAAGCTCCTCCTGGGTGGAGAAGTAGAGCACCTCCTCATCGTTGCCGCAGCGGACCTTCACCAGGTATTCCGGGAAGCTGCCGTTGCCGGCGCGGTGGCGCAGCAGGTCTTTCAGGGTGCCGCCGTGCTGGGCCACGCTGTTCTCGAACTTCTGCAGGGAGATGAGCGTCTCCAGGATGCCCATGAGGGAGTCCGCGTCGAACACCTTCGCCTTGTCGGGCGTGGAGAGGGTGACGTCGCCGGCGCCGAGGGAGATGAGCTTGCGGTTGAGGTCCACCTCGTTCTGGATGTACTCCTCCTCCTTGCGGTACTTCACGCGGTAGAGCGGGGGCTGCGCGATGTACACGTATCCGGCGCGCACCAGCTGGGGCATGTGGCGGCAGAAGAGCGTGAGCAGCAGCGTGCAGATGTGCGCGCCGTCGACATCGGCATCAGCCATCAGGATGATCTTGTGGTAGCGTGCCTTGCTGATGTCGAACGAGCCCTCGCCTTCCCCGTCGCCGATACCGGCGCCGATGGCGGTGATGATGTTCTGGATGGTCTCGCTGCCCAGGGCCTTGTCCAAGCGGGATTTCTCCACGTTGAGGATCTTGCCGCGGAGCGGGAGGATGGCCTGGGTGCGGCGGTCGCGGCCCACCTTGGCGGAGCCGCCTGCGGAGTCGCCCTCCACAATGAAGAGCTCGCACTGCTCGGGGTCGCGGTTGGAGCAGTCCGCCAGCTTGCCGGGCAGGCCGCCGCCCACGGTCATGGCGCTCTTGCGCACGCTTTCGCGGGCCTTGCGGGCGGCCTCGCGGGCGCGGCTGGCAATGAGGCAGCGGTCGATGATGGTGCGGGCCACCTGCGGGTTCTCCTCGAAGTACTCCTTCAATTCCTCGTACACCACGTTGCCCACCACGCCCTCAATCTCGGTGTTCACCAGCTTGTCCTTGGTCTGGGAGGAGAAGCGCGGGTTGGGCATCTTGACGCTGATGACGGACACCAGGCCCTCGCGCACGTCGTCGCCGTTGAGGGTGGGGTCCTTGGCGGAGAGCAGGTTGTTGGCCTTGGCGTAGGCATTGATCACGCGTGTGAGCGCGCTGCGGAAGCCGGAGAGGTGCGTGCCGCCGTCCGCGTTGTAGATGGAGTTGGCGTAGCAGAGGATGTTGTACTTGTCGCTGTCGTTGTACTGCATCACCACGTCCACAATGACGTCGTCCTGCATGGTCTTGCCGTCGTACTCCACCTCGATGTGGCGGATGCCGGAGATGCTGATGGGGTCCGGGGTGATGAGGGTCTTGTTCTCATTGAGCTGGACCACGAACTCCTTGATGCCGTCCTTGTAGAGGAAGGTCTCGCTGCGCTGGCTCTCCGCGCGCTCGTCCACCAGCTGGATAACCAGGCCGGGGTTGAGGAAGGCGAGCTCGCGCAGGCGCTTCGCCAGCATGTCGAACACAAACTCCGTGGTGTCCGTGAAGATGGTGGGGTCCGGCAGGAAGGTGATGGTGGTGCCGGTCTGGTTGGCCGGGCAGGAACCCACCACGTGCAGCTTCTCCTTGGTCTTGCCGCGCTCGAAGGTGATGACGTGGCGCTTGCCGTCGCGGCGCACCTCCGCCTTGAACCAGTCGGACAGCGCGTTCACGCACTTGGCGCCCACGCCGTGCAGGCCGCCGGAGTACTTGTACGCGCCCTGGCCGAACTTGCCGCCCGCGTGCAGGTTGGTCAGCACCAGCTCCACCGCCGGGATGCCGAACTTCGGGTGGATGTCCACCGGGATGCCGCGGCCGTTGTCCACCACAGAGATGGACCCGTCCTCGTGGATCAGGATGTCAATCTTGCTGCAGTAGCCGGCCAGATGCTCGTCGATGGAGTTGTCCAGCACCTCGAAAACGCAGTGGTGCAGGCCCCGCTGGTCGGGGTCGCCTATATACATGCCGGGGCGCTTGCGCACGGCCTCCAGGCCCTCCAGCTTGTCAATCTGCGCAGCGCTGTACTCTTGCTGTGCCCCGGTGAGCTTCTGCTCGTCCGCGGGCGGGGTGTTGTCGGTATCGCTCATACGCGCGCATTATGCGCGCGTATACGCGCGCGCGCAAGCTAATAATGCGGCATACTGGCAAAAAAGTTGCGAAAAAGCCCGCCGTTTCGGCGGGCTTTTCAGGAAAGGAGCATCCCCATGCGGATTCGAACCGCAGTTCTATGACTGAGAATCATATGTCCTAACCCCTAGACGATGGGGACAGATGCTGTGGAATACGCGAACCGGGACTCGAACCCGGGACCAATAGATTAAAAGTCTACTGCTCTACCGACTGAGCTATTCGCGCATGCTGCGCCGTTGGAGCGGGCGCGGGGCATGTTACAGGCGCGCCCCGGCAATGTCAAGCCCAAAGCGGACATTTTTTGCGGGAATGCAATTCCCGCTCAGTGTTTTTTCCAGCCGGGGCGGTGACGTTCGGCGAGCTCTGCGACCACCTGCTCGATGCGGAGGCCCTTGGAGGCCAGCAGGACGATGAGGTGGTAGAACATGTCGGACGCCTCGTAGAGCAGGCGGTCGTCGGTGCCGTGGACGGCCTCGATGACGGCCTCCAGGGCCTCCTCGCCCACCTTCTGTGCCATGCGGTTGAGGCCGTCCTTGAAGAGGGAGGTGGTGTAGGAGCCCTCGGGCATCTCCTCGCGGCGCTTGTTGATGAAGTCCTGCAGCTCGGTGAGGAAAAGCAGCGGGTTGGCATCGTTCGCCTCGCCCCAGCAGGTATCCGTGCCGGTGTGGCACACGGGGCCGTGCGGAACGGCGCGCACCAGCAGGGTGTCGTTGTCGCAGTCCGCCTTGATGTCCACCAGCTCCAGGAAGTTCCCGCTGGTCTCGCCCTTGGTCCAGAGGCAGTTTCTGGAGCGGCTCCAGAAGGTGACGCGGCGCTCCTGGAGGGTCTTTTCGTAGGCCTCGCGGTTCATGTAGCCGAGCATGAGGACCTGGCGGGTGGTGGAGTCCTGGATGATGGCGGGGACCAGCCCGCCGGATTTCTCGAAGTCGATGTCCATGGTGGTGATTTACGGTTGAGTGTTCAAATGCGCACGCAGATGCCCTGTGCGCGGAGGTATTGCTTGAGGTCGGGGATGGCGATTTCGCCGAAGTGGAAGACGCTGGCGGCGAGCGCGGCATCCGCGCGGCCGATGGTGAAGGTGTCCGCGAAGTGCTGCATGGCCCCTGCCCCGCCGCTGGCGATGACGGGGATGGGGAGCTCGTCGGAGAGGCGCGCGAGGGCGTCGTTGGCGAAGCCCTGCTTCACGCCGTCGTGGTTCATGCTGGTGAAGAGGATTTCCCCGGCGCCGCGGTCGGCCACCTCGCGCGCCCAGTCGAACAGCCCGCGCCCGGTGGGCACGCGGCCGCCGTTGAGATAGCTCTCCCATTGGCCGTCCGTGCAGCGGGCGTCGATGGCCACCACGCAGACCTGCGAGCCGAAGTGGGAGGCGATGTCGCCCACCAGCTGGGGATTGCGGAGGGCGGCGGAGTTCACGCTCACCTTGTCCGCCCCGGCATCCAGCATGCGCGCCACGTCGGCAAGCTCGTTGATGCCGCCGCCCACGGTGAACGGGATGGAAAGCTCGCGCGCCACGCGGGCCACCATGTCGGTGAAAGTCTTGCGGCCCTCGTGGCTGGCGGTGATGTCCAGGAACACCAATTCGTCCGCGCCCTGCAAGCTGTATGCGCGGCCCAGCTCCACGGGGTCGCCGGCCTCCCGCAGGTTCACGAAGTTGGTGCCCTTGACGGTGCGGCCGTCCTTGACATCCAGGCAGGGGATGATGCGTTTGGCTAGCATGGCGTGTTGCGGTTGAGAAGGGCGGGCAGGTCCAGCCGCCCCTCGTAATAGGCTTTGCCGAAGACCACGGCAGGCACGCCCGCGGCCTCCAGGGAAAGGATGTCCTGCGTGCAGGAGACGCCGCCGCTGGCAATCAGGCGGCATTCCGGGTGCGCCTGCATGATGCCGCGGTAGAGCTCCGTGTTGGGGCCGCCGAGCGTGCCGTCGCGCGAGATGTCCGTGCAGAGCACGCGCGTGATGCCGTGCCGCAGGTAGAAGGAAACGAACTCGTCCAGCGACATGCCGCCGTCCTGCAGCCAGCCGTGGGTGCGGATGCGGCCGTCCTGCGCGTCCGCGCCCACGATGAAGCGGTCCGCGCCGAACGCGCCCGCCCATTGCAGCAGGGTTTCCGGCTGCGTGGCGGCCAGGCTGCCCACGGTCACCATGGACGCGCCGTGGTCGAACGCCGCGCGCAGGTCCGCCTCCTGCTTGATGCCGCCGCCGAAGTCCACCACCAGATTGGTCTGCGAGGCGATGCCCTCCAGCACATCCAGGTTGACGATGTGCGCGGCCTTGGCGCCGTCGAGGTCCACCAGGTGCAGGCGCGCCACGCCCATGTCCTGGAAGCGCTTGGCCACGTCCACGGGGTTGGCGTCGTACACCTTTTGGGCGGCGTAGTCGCCCTTGGTGAGGCGGACGCAGCGCCCGCCGATGATGTCGATGGCGGGGATGGGCTCAATCATGGCAGAGGCGGATGAAGTTGGAGAGGATGCGCTCGCCGACGGGGCCGCTCTTCTCCGGGTGGAACTGGGTGGCGTAGAAGTTGCCGCGGCGGATGGCGGAGGCGTACGTGGTGCCGCCGTAGGTGGCGCGGGCGATGGCGTGCGCGCCGTCCGGCACGTAGTAGCTGTGCACGAAGTACACGAACGAGCCCGCGGGCACGCCGTCGAACAGGGGGGAGGAGACATCATCCAGCGTGTTCCAGCCGATGTGCGGCACCTTGAGCCGCTGCCCCGCCGCCGCGCGGAAACGCTGCACGCGCAGCCCCGGGAACACGCCCAGGCACGCGGTGTCGCCCTCCTCGGAATGCTCGCACAAAAGCTGCTGGCCGATGCAGATGCCCAGCACGGGGCACGCCAGCGAGCGGATGACCTCGTCCAGCCCGCATTGCCGCAGGTGCGCCATGGTGGTGGAGGCCTCCCCCTGGCCGGGGAACACCACGCGGTCCGCCGAGCGCAGCACCGCGGGGTCGTCCGTCAGCACGGGCTCCACGCCGATGCGGTGGAGGGCATTGACGACCGAGCGGATGTTGCCCGCGTTGTACTTGACGACGGCGACCTTCATGAAAGACTAGAGCGTACCCTTGCTGGAGGGGAGGACGAGGTGGCGCACATCACGCTGCGCGGCCATGCGGAGCGCGCGAGCCAGCGCCTTGAACATGCTTTCCGCCATGTGGTGGGCGTTGTCGCCGCGTGCGGAGACGGAGAGGTTCATCAGCGCGGCGTCGCTCAGGCTCTTGAAGAAGTGCATGAACATCTCCGTGGGGATGCCGCCCACGCTCTCCGCGTGGAACGCGGCGTCCCACTGCAGCCAGGGGCGCCCGCCGAAATCCAGCGCCACGCGGCACAGGCAGTCGTCCATCGGCAGGCAGTAGCCGTAGCGGGAAATCCCCAGCTTGTCGCCCAGCGCGCGGCGCAGGCAGTCGCCGAGCGCCAGCGCGGTGTCCTCCATGGTGTGGTGGGCGTCCACCTGCAAATCCCCCTTGGCGCGGATGGTAAGTCCCATGCCGCCGTGATGGGCAATCTGCTCCAGCATGTGGTCGAAGAACGGCAGTCCGGTGTCCACGCTGCACACGCCGGGGCGGTCCAGCTCCAGCTTCACGAACACGTCCGTCTCGCGTGTGGTGCGGTGCACCTCCGCGGCGCGCTCGCCCGCCACCACGATTTCCAGCACCTTCGCCCAGTCCATCTCGCCGCCGATTTTCAGCGCGCGGCAGCCCAGGTTCTGCGCCAGCTGCACATCAGTGTCGCGGTCGCCGATGACGTAGCAGGCGTCCATATCGTATTCCCCGCCCATATACTCGGTGAGCATGGCGGTGCCGGGCTTGCGCGTGGGCGTGTTGTCCTGCGGGAAGTGGGTGTCGATGTGGATGGCGTCGAACACCACGCCCGCGCTCGCCAGCGTGTCCAGCAGCAGCCGTTGCAGGGCATCGAACGTCTCCTGCGGGTAGGCGGGCGTGCCGAGTCCGTCCTGGTTGGTGACCATCCCCAGCTCGTATCCGGTGAGCTCGCGGATGGCGGCAAGGGAGCGTATGGCGCCGGGCAGGAAGGAGAATTTCTCCAGGGAATCCACCTGCTCGTCTGCGGGCTCGTGGATGATGGTGCCGTCGCGGTCGATGAAGAGTGCCTTTTTCATGATGCGGTGATTTCTGTGAGGGCGCGCAGCAGCTCGTCGTTCTCCTGCGGGGTGCCGATGGTGATGCGCAGGCAGTCCGCGCACAGGCGGATGCGGCTGCGGTTGCGCACCACGATGCCCCGCTCCACCAGCGTTTCGTACACGGCGGTGGCGTGGTCGATGCGCGCCAGGAAGAAGTTGGCGTCCGACGCGAAGACGCGGCGGCAGGCGGGCAGCTGCGCCACGGCGCGCATCACGCGGGTGCGCTCCCGCAGGATACCCTGCACCCAGGTGTCCACCTCACCGGCGCGGTCCAGCATTTCCAGCGCGGCCTGCTGGGTGAGTGCGTTGACGTTGTAGGGGTACTTGACCTTGTTGAAGTAGGCGATGATTTGCGGGGAGGCGAAGGCCATGCCGAGGCGGATGCCCGCGCTGGCCCACGCCTTGGAGAACGTGGACAGGATGATCAGGTTGGGGAACTGCGCCAGCAGCGGGCGCAGCGTGGCCTGCGGCGCGAAGTCGCCGTACGCCTCATCCACCACCACGATGCCGCGGAAGCCCTGCAGCACCTTGCGGATTTCCGCGTGCGGCAGCAGGTTGCCGCTCGGGTTGTTCGGCGAGCACAGGAACACCGCCTTGGTGCGGGAGTCCGTGCGCGCCAGCAGCGCATCCGCGCTGAAGGTGAAGTCCTCGCCCATCGGCACGGGGCGGTACTCCACGTTGTTGATGTCCGCGCAGACGGCGTACATGCCGTAGGTGGGCTCCGGCGCCACCACGTTGTCCCGCCCCGGCGTGCAGAAGACGCGGTAGACCAGGTCGATGGCCTCGTCGCTGCCGTTGCCGAGGAAGATGCACTCCGGCGCCACGCCCTTCACGGCGGAAATGCGCGCCTTGAGTTCGCGCTGCAGCGGGTCCGGGTAGCGGTTGTACGGCGGGTTGTACGGGCTCTCGTTGGCATCCAGGAACACGTGGGCCTCATGCCCGGCGTACTCGTCGCGCGCGGAGCTGTACGGTGCCAGCGAGCGGATGTTCGGGCGCACCAGCGCATCCAAATCGAACGCGGGTTGCGCGGAGCCGCGCCCCACGGCATCCAGGCGCAGGGACATGGCGCGGGCGTGGGCATCCAGCGATTCCGCGGCGGCCATGGCCTCCACGGCGGGGCCGATGCTGCGCACGCCGTCCTCCGTGAGCTCCTGGAAGGTGGTCTTGCGGATGAAGCTGTCCAGGCAGAGCCCGCCGAAGGAGCGGGCGTAGCCGAGGGTGGGAAGGGTGTGGTTGGTGCCGCTGGCGTAGTCTCCCGCGCTCTCGCAGGAGTAGTGGCCGATGAACACGGAACCCGCGTGCTCCACCTGCGCCGCCATGGCGCGCGCGTCCGCCACCGCGAGTATCAGGTGCTCCGGCGCGTAGGCGTTGGTGAAGTCGATGGCGTCCCGCCTGTCCGCCAGCACGATGATGCGGCTGTGCTCCAGCGCGCGTGCGGCGATGTCGCGGCGCGGCAGCAGCGCCAGCTGGATATCCACCTCGCGCTGCACGGCCTCCGCCAGCTGCATGCTGTCCGCCACCAGCACGGCCTGGCTGTCCGGCCCGTGCTCCGCCTGGCTGAGCAAATCCGCCGCCACGAAGGCGGGATTGCAGGTGGCGTCCGCCAGCACCTCCACCTCGCTGGGCCCGGCGGGCATGTCGATGCCCACGCCGGAGAGGGAGGCCAGCTGCTTGGCGGCCATGACGTATTGGTTGCCGGGGCCGAAAATCTTGTCCACGCGCGGGACGGATGCCGTGCCGCATGCCATGGCGGCAATGGCCTGCGCGCCGCCGAGCCTGTAGATGTTGTCGATACCGCACAGCTGCGCGGTGTACAGGATGACCGGGTTCACGCTGCCGTCCTTGGCGGGCGGCGTGCACAGCACCACGTTCGGGCACCCCGCCAGATGCGCCGGAACGCCGAGCATCAGCACGGTGGAGAACAGCGGCGCGGAGCCGCCCGGCACATACAGGCCCACGCGGGAGATGGGGATGCCGCGCTGCTCGCAGCGCACGCCGGGCGCGGTCTGCACGGACACGCCTTCAAACTTCTGCGCGGCGTGGAAGGCGGTGATGTTGGCGTGCGCCAGCTTGATGGCCTGCTGCAATTCCTGCGGCACCTGTGCGGCTGCGGCCTGCAGCTCATCCGCGCCCACGCGGAAGTCCGCCAGCTCCACGTGGTCGAACTTGGATTCGTACTCGCGCAGGGCGGCGTCGCCGCGCTCCCGCACGGCATCCATGATGGGGCGCACCACGCCGAACAGCGTGGTCACATCGAACGCGGGGCGGGCGGTCAGCTCCGCCCATTGCTCCCGCGGCGGCTCTTGTATCACGCGCATGGCTTATAAAATCATCTTTTCGATGGGCAGCACCAGGATGCCCTCCGCCCCGGCGGCCTTCAGGCGGCCGATGATTTCCCAAAAGCACGACTCGTCCAGCACGGTGTGGATGCTGCACCAGCCCTCCTGCGCCAGCGGCATCACCGTGGGGCTCTTGATGCCCGGCAGCACCGCCAGGATGGCATCCAGGCACTCGCGCGGCGCGTTCATCAGCACGTACTTCTTGTCCGCAGCCGCCATCACCGCGTCCAGGCGGAACACCAGCTCGTCCAGGATGGCCAGCTTCTCCGCGGGGAGCTTCTTGTTGGCAATGAGCACGGCCTCGCTCTCCAGCACGGTCTCCACCTCGCGCAGGTTGTTGCTCACCAGCGTGGACCCGCTGCTCACGATGTCGAAGATGGCATCCGCCAAACCGATTCCCGTGGAGATTTCCACCGAGCCGGTGATGACGTGGATCTCCGCGTGCACGCCGTGCTCCTGCAAAAACTTCTTCAAAATGACCGGGTAGGACGTGGCGATCTTGCGCCCCTCCAAATCCTGCACGCCGCCGTACGGCTGCTCCTTGGGAATGGCGATGGACAGCCTGCACCCGCCGAAGCCCAGGCGCTTCACGATGCGCGCATCCGCCTCCCGCTCATGCAGCTCGTTCAGCCCCACCACACCCGCGTCCGCCACGCCGTCCGCAACCGTCTGCGGGATGTCGTCGTCCCGCAGGAACAACACCTCCACCGGGAAATTCCGCGCGCTCGCCAGCAGCGTGCGCTTCGACACGCCAACCTTGATGCCGGACTCCGCCAGCAGGGCCATCGTGTCCTCGTTCAGGCGCCCCTTGGACTGCACCGCTATCCGTATTCTCTCCTTCATGTTCATGCCGCGCTCCTTGCGCGCGCGCATGGTACACGCGAGGGGAGCATCCAGTCAAGCCAATTCCACACCCTTTGCCCCCTGCATGTCACACTGTTACAATGGCTGCCGGCAGCGTAACGGGAAACAGTAGGGCGCATCCGCACACACACGGATGCGCCCTGTTGAGTCAACTAATTGTAGACTGTGGTAGGCTTAGCGCTTGTTGATGGCCTCGGCGGCGGCTTCCTTGAGGAGCTTGCCGACCTTGAACTTCACCACGGTACGAGAGGGAATGGGGACGTTCTTGGCAGGATCCTTGGGGTTGCGACCGATCTTGGGCTTCATGGTCTTGACACTGAAGGTGCCAAAGTTGCGAAGCACGACGCGGTTGCCCTCGCGGAGCGTTGCGGTTGCAATGTCGATGGTCTTCTGGAGAATCTCCAGGACCTCGTTCTGCGTGAGGCCGTTGTCCAGCTCCGCGCAAACACGGTTTACCAGTTCTCTTTTAGTAATAGTTCTAGCCATAATCACGTTGGGTTAATCTAACCGCCCTTATACTATCACACGGAAGGCGGGATTGCACGGAAAAAACGCGCATTCCCGCCATTTTTTTCTAACCCTCGGAGAATGCAATGTCAATTTTTGCACATTTTGATTGACGGAAAGCGCGAAATAGAGGAATCTGGGTGCAAGGCATGCCTGGGCAGTACAGTATAGAGATGACGAGGGAGGAGGCGCGCGCGCTGCACGCCAAGCTGGCGGCGCTGCGCTCGTTCACCGCGGGCGAGCGCGACTACGCGGACTTCTGCCTGGAGGGCGACGGCGTGAACGTGGCGTACTACCCCAAGCGCGGGCGCCTGCTGGTGCAGGGAAAGAACGCGGAGGAATTTGTGAACGAGCTGCTGCCGCTGGCGGTGCCGACAACGCGCGGCGCGGCGGCGCCCAAGCCCGCGGGAGGCGGCAAGACGGACACGCGGCCGCATTTCGGGATAGACGAAAGCGGCAAGGGCGACTACTTCGGCCCGCTGGTGATAGCGGGCGTGTACAGCAACGAGGAAACCGCGCCGCAACTGCTGGCGGCGGGCTGCCGCGACAGCAAGCTCATCAGCGACGACGACAGGATACACGCGATAGCGGAGAAAGTGAAGCGCATTCCCGGCGTGGCATGGGAGATTGTGTGCATAGGCCCCAAACGGTACAACGAGCTCTACGCGGAATTCAAGAACCTGAACCGCCTGCTGGCGTGGGGGCATTCCCGCGTGATGGCCGCGCTGCACGAGCAGGTGCCCGACTGCCCGCGCGCGCTGAGCGACCAGTTCGCCAACCCGCGCGTGCTCCAGCAGGCCCTGCACAAGATGGGCGTGCCGATTCAGCTGGAGCAGCGCACCAAGGGCGAGAGCGACATCGCCGTGGCGGCAGCATCCATCCTGGCGCGCGACCGCTTTGTGCAGTGGATGCGCGAGGCCGCGGCCGCCGCAAACTGCGAGCTGCCGCTGGGCTGCGCCCCGCATGTGGAAAAGGCCGCCCGCAAATTCATATTGCAACATGGCGCGCAACGCCTAGGCGACGTGGCCAAGCTGCATTTCAAGGTCACCGCCCGCGTGGTGAAATAGCGCCATCCTGCGACACATGCGGCGCATTTGGCTTGAAAGATGCGCGCGTGCGGGTATAATGTGCGCGCTATGAGCGAAAATGAACCTGTACAGACAGCGCCGGGCTCCTCGGAGGAGGAGCTGATAGCCGTGCGCCGCGAGAAGGTGGGCAAGATCCGCGAGCTGGGGGTGAACCCCTACGGCGGGCGGTTCGACGTGACCACGAACGCGGCGGAAATCAAGGCTCATTTCGAGGAGGGCAAACAGGTGCGCTTCCTGGGCCGCATCACCGGGCTGCGCGATATGGGCAAGACCCAGTTCTTCACCGTGGCGGACGTGCGCGGGTCCATCCAGTGCATGCTCACCAAGAAGGCCGTGAGCGAGGAGGCCTGGGCGCTTTGGAAGCTGCTGGAGCGCGGCGACTGGGTGGGTATCGACGGCGAGACCTTCGTCACCCGCACCGGCGAACCCTCCGTCCGCGTGGCGGAGTTCAAGGTGCTCTCCAAGGCCCTGCGCCCCATGCCCGACAAGTTCCACGGGCTGGCGGACCAGGACCTGCGCTACCGCCGCCGCCACCTGGACCTCATGAGCAACGCCGACAGCGCGCAGCGTTTCGTGCAGCGCTCGCTCATCGTCCAGGAAATCCGCAATTTCCTGCAGGAGCGCGGGTTCCTGGAGGTGGAGACGCCCATGCTGCAGGACGTGGCGGGCGGCGCGGCGGCCAAGCCGTTCGAGTCCTACTACAACGCGCTGAAGAAGCCGGTGACGCTGCGCATCGCGCCGGAGCTGTACCTGAAGCGCCTGATGGTGGGCGGCTTCCCGAAGGTCTTTGAGCTGAACCGCAACTTCCGCAACGAGGGCGTGGACCGCCGCCACAACCCGGAGTTCACCGTGCTGGAGGTGTACGAGGCCGGCGGCGACTACGAGACCATGGCCGATCTGGTAGAGGACATGGTGACCACCGTGGCGCAGAAGGTTTTCGGCAAGCTGCAGTTCGACCAGTACGACGACGAGGGCAACCTGCGCTGGACCATCGACCTGACGCGGCCGTGGCGGCGCGCGGACTACGTGGACCTGGTGAAGGAGGTGGCCGGTGCGGACTGGTTCGACCTCACGCCGGAGCAGCGCCGCGCCAAGGCGGAGAACGAGCTGGGCGTGCAGATCGGCGAGGACCTCGACGACGTTGGCGTGACCCAGCAGGTGTACGAGAAGCTCGTCGAAGAGAAGCAGGCGAACCCGCTGTTCGTGTGCCACGTGGCGCGCGATTTGGTGCCGCTGGCCAAGGCCAACCCGGAGAACCCGGAGGTGGTGGACGTGTTCGAGATGGTGATGAACGGCCAGGAGCTCTGCCCCGGCTATTCCGAGCAGAACGACCCCATCGAACAGCTGGAGCGCCTCAAGCACCAGGCCGGAGAGGAAACGCAGAAAATCGACTACGACTTCGTGGAGTCCCTGGAGTCCGGCATGCCCAGCGCAGGCGGCATCGGCATCGGCATCGACCGCCTGTGCATGCTCCTAACCGGGGCCTGCTCCATCCGCGACATCATCCTCTTCCCGCAGCTCAAGAACCGCGGGTAACAACATTCCCCAGCCATGAAAAACGCAGCCATTCTTCTGACCATGCTGGCATGCGGCCTCTGCGCCGCTCAGGAGGCGACACCCGCCCCCGCCCCTGCCCCGCAGCCAGCGCCCCAGGCGCAGCCGAGCGAAAGCGGCATGTAC
Organism: Akkermansia sp.; assembly: GCA_024405455.1. Classification (GTDB taxonomy): domain Bacteria; phylum Verrucomicrobiota; class Verrucomicrobiia; order Verrucomicrobiales; family Akkermansiaceae; genus Akkermansia. Next base: position 18,535 of record JAKSOT010000024.1, read on the forward strand.
CGCGATGCCCGCACGCGCCAGGTGCTCACCCACGTCACCATCGACGGCGTGAAGGCGCTGATGATGCTGGACACCGGGGCGTCCCACACCGTGCTCAGCAAGCGGTTCGTGGACACCAAGCTGCCCAACGCGCAGAAGATAGACACCAGCGGCATGCAGTTCAACAGCCAGGGCTCACGCCAGCGCCCGGACCTCTATTTCGTGAAGCTGGACACCGGGGCCAAGGCCGGTGAGAAGACCGTCTTCGAGCAGCCCGTGCTCTGCCTGCAGCTGGACGGCGTGCAGGGCAGCATGGCAACGCCCATCGACGGTATCCTCGGCATGGACATCCTCGGCTGGCTGCCCTTCACCTTCGACCTGCGCAACGGCGACAACTGCCACTGGGGCCTGCCGGAGGACGTGGACACCATGGTGCCCATGGAGCCCCTGCAGGTGGACCAGATGCAGCGCCCGCACATGCAGGTGGACACCGGCACGCCGGAGAAGCCGCATCCCGCGGTGCTGCTGCTGGACACGGGCAGCTCCGTGACCTACATGCCCGCGGAGGCGTGGGGCATGGGCGCACTGGACGCGAAGGCCATGGTGGGCGTTTCCGACGTGAACGGCGGGCGCTACATGAACGTGGGGCTGGGCAAGCCGAAGGCCCTCGCGCTCGGCAAGGGCGTGCAAACCCACCCGCTCACGCCGCAGCTCCAGCCGGGGCAGAACGGCGTCATCGGCATGGATGCCCTCAAGGGCCTGCGCTTCGTGCACAACCCGCAGAAGAAAGACCCCGCACGCTTCTTCCTCATCTCCAAGTGAACAGGGGAACGCCATGAAGCTCGTCCTCTCCATCATCCTGCTCGTCGCCAGCAACACCTTCATGACCTTCGCGTGGTACGGGTTCCTGCGCAACCCCGGACAGACGCCGGATGCGCCGTGGTGGAAGCTGGTGCTGATGAGCTGGGGCGTGGCGTTCCTGGAATACTGCTTCATGGTTCCGGCCAACCACATCGGCCGCGAGTACGGGCTCTCCCTCGCCCAGCTCAAAATCATGCAGGAGGCCATCACCCTGGCGGTCTTCGTGCCGTTCATGATTTATTTCATGGGCGAGCACTGGAAGTGGGACTACCTCTGGGCGTTCCTCTGCGTGATGGGTGCCGTGTTCTTTGTGAACCGGGAGGGCATCATGACCCCGTGAGTATGGGGCGCGGGTAAAAAAACGCCCCCGGGGAGAGGCGTGAGCGCCGGACCACAGGGGTGTGCTTGGGTGTTGAGCGCGCGCACATGCGCGCAACTTCTGAAATGGGCATGCCGGGAAGCTCGCGGCAGGGGGATAGAGTATACGAGCATCCCCCCGCCGGAGCCGGCATGGGGTCGGATGCCCGTCGACCCCATGAAGGGTTATGTTCCGCTCATGGATTTGTGGAGGCGCTTGCGCTTCCACGGATCCAGGTCGTCGGCAGCCTTGAAGTTGTAGATGGGCTTGAAGACGTCGACAACCTCCACGGAGGGCTCCAGGTGGCCGAGGATGGAATCGATGCCCTTGTAGGCCATGGGGGATTCATCCAGGGTGTCCATGGAGACGGAGGTGGAGTAGATGCCCTGCATGCGCTGCTGGAATTCCTCCAGCGAGAGCTTGCGGCGGGCCTCCATGCGGCTCATGAGACGTCCCGCGCCGTGCGGTGCGGAGAAGTTCCAGTCCTCGTTGCCCTTGCCGACGCCGTAGATACAGCCGTCCTGCATGTTGACGGGGATGAGCAGCTTCTCGCCGGCACGCGCGGAGATGGCGCCCTTGCGGACGATGTTGCTCTCATGGTCGATATAGTTGTGGATGGTGTGGAACTGGTCCTGCACATCCAGGTGCAGGCGCTCCACAATCACCTTGGCCATGAGCTCGCGGTTGCGCGTGGCGAAGTGCTGGCAGATGCGCATGTCGTCGAGGTACCGCTCGCGCAGCTCGCCCTCCAGGTAGCAGAGGTCGGCCGGCACGGAGGGCACGCGCTCCGCGTACTCCTTGCGGTACGCGCGGATGGCGTCCTGGATTTCGGACTCGCGCCCGGCGGCCTTGTACTCCGCGATGATGCGCAGCTTGGCCTCCTTGGGCGAGGTGAGCCCGCGCACGGAGTCGATAGCCATCTGCTGGTAGATTTCGCACACCTGCTTGCCGAGGTTGCGCGAGCCGGAGTGGATGACGAGGTAGTACTCGCCGTTGGCCGCGGCGTCCACCTCCACGAAGTGGTTGCCGCCGCCGAGCGACCCGAGGCTGCAGCGCAGGCGGTCGATGTGCTTGAGTTCGCCCAGGCAGTGCAGTGCATCCAGCTCCGGGAAATCCTCCACAATCCTACCGTGAACGTATTTCCCGGTGGGGATGTTTCGGTGCATGATGGCATCCAGCTCCGCGAAGTCCGGCTTCTGCTTGCCGAGACTCACCGTGAGCATGCCGCATCCGATGTCCACACCAACGATATTAGGAATAACCTTGTTGCCGAGATCGGCCGTGAAGCCGATCACGCAACCCTTGCCGGCATGAACATCGGGCATAATACGTACCTTCGCGTCCGCGAACGCCGGCTGGGCCAGCAGCGTCTGCAGCTGCTTGCGCGCCAGGTCATCCACGATGGAGGCATAGATGTTGATGTTCGTGTTCATCTTTGCTTTTGGGTTGCGACAAGCCGACAGCTCCGCCGCCGACTGTTGCGCATGCACGCGGGAAAGCATCATCCCGCGCGGCGTGAGGCGACAGCGGTGCCGCAGAACTTGCCGTTGTTTCTGTTCTATTCCGTCAATTCGAAACCTCGAGTGGATAAGGTAGTCTCCTTGATAGGGCGGCGCGAAAGTAACACCGGAAATTGCGCTTGGCAAGCACAATTACAAAAAAATTGAAAATTTTTTTGAAAATTTACAATTGACGATTTACAATTTGGGAAGTTCGCGCGCCTGGCGGCGCGGGGATGATGAAGCCCGCGCGGCACGGGCCGTGCGGGCTGGGGAAATTCGCGTGGCGGCGCGGGGTTAGGATTGGGCGAGGTAGTCTGCGGCGGGCACCACGTGCACGGTGCCACACGGCAGCTCCACGTTCTCGTTCTCCCATTCCGTGACGAGCCACGCCTCCTGCAGCCCGGTTTCCTCCATGGCGGCGCGCAGGGCGCGCAGCTCGCGCTTGCGGGTGGCGGGCGCGGAGATATCCGCGCACACCTGCACCAGGCGCTTCTCTCCGTCTGGCAGCACGGCCATGAAATCCACCTCGAACCCGCCCTTGCTCTTGTAGTAGAACACGCGTTCCGTCTGTCGGCGCAGCTGCACGAACACGATGTTCTCCAGCATCTGGCCGCGGTTCTTGAGCACGCCGTTGGAGAGGGTGTCAGCCAGCGCGTGGTCCACGCAGTACACCTTGCGCAGCTCGCGCGCCTGCCGCGCCACGGAGGCGGAGTACACGTTGACGGTGAAGATGAAGTAGGCGTCCTCCAGCCATTGGAGGTATTGCGCCACGGTGGCGCGCGTGATGGGGAAGCCCAGGGCCTTGAGCTCTTCCCCCATCTTGCGGAACGAGAACACCGTGCCGATGCCGTTGAGCAGGCGGTTCACCAGGTGCCGCATGGCCAGCGGCTGGGAGACGCGGTTGCGCTCGATGACATCGTGCAGCATGAGCGCGTTGTGGTACTCGCGGTGGATGAGCTTGCGCGTGTCCTCCGGCTGCCCGTACAGGGCGGGGAACCCGCCCTGCGCCTTGAAATCATCCCACGCCTTCATCTGCGCCAAACGCCGCGCCGCGCCCCTGCCGCCACGCTTCACGCCCGCACGTGTCAGGTATTCCGCGAACGAGAACGGAAACAGCTCGCAGGAGAGCGAGCGCCCGCGCAGCTCCGTGGCTATCTCCTGCGAAAGCAAGTGCGACGACGAGCCCGTGATGAACACGCGGCAGTTCTCCTCCCGCCGCAGACGTTCCACAAACAGCTCCCACCGCGGGTACAGCTGGATTTCGTCAAAGAAGAAATACACCGTCTCCCTCTTCCGCTTTTCCGGGTAGCGCCCGTAGTACGCCGTGTACAGCGCGTCCCACCCGCCCGATTGCAGCGGCAGCAGACGCTCGTCCGCAAAGTTGATGCACACGATGTTCTCCCGCGGAACGCCATCCGACAGCAGTTTCAGGATGACCGACTCCATCAGCGTGCTCTTGCCGCAGCGGCGCACGCCGATGCAGACGCTCACGATATCCGGCACCATCGGTATGCTCGTGTCGCGCGGGCTCTTGGCCGTGAACTCGCGCTCCAGTCCTTCGTCCACTATCACCTTCGCCGTTTCCTGAAATGAGGTGTCCATGCCCGCATTTTATCAAAATCGGCTTTCTTGTCAAGCCGAAAAATACAAAACGTGGCTTTCTTAGAAAGCCACGTTTTAGAAAATACGGCTCGTCCTGGATGCCAAACAGCGCCATTATGACTACAGCAGAGAGGCGCGGCGCCAGTTGGAGAGGCGCAGGACGCCCGCATGGTGCCGAATGACCATACATCCCGAAGGCACGCCTTGTCTTGACGCAACTACGCAGAGACGGAAGGCCGGAGGCACGGCGTAGCTTTAGCGAAGACGGGTCAATTAGGCACGGAAATAGCGAAGGGCTGACGCCTCGTTGTTTTCCCCCGCATACACGTACCGTGTTCGCAGTAGGCTGGCATCTCGGTGTCCCATCTCTAATTGGAGTGCGGGGAAATTGCGGAAATGCGCGGCGTGGTAGGTGGCGAAGGTGTGGCGACAGGTGTCGGGCCGCCAGGGGTGCGCGGCTTCTTTGTTCCACCCTGCCGCCCTGCGCAACGCACGCCATCGGTGAACCCAGCGGCGGGGAATGGTGCGGACGCTGATGCTTCCCGCCTTGCGCAATGGCACCACACGCCCGCCGCCCGTTTTGGAGGTGGTGGGGCGCACCAACACCTGCGCGTGCTGCCAATCGATGTCGCGTTCGGGGTCAATCCGGCTCACTTCCGTGGGACGGATGCCGCAATAGAGCATCAGGTGCAATGACAGCTGCATATCTTGGTGCTCCGGTCGTTGCGCCGCTTCCTCCAGACGCTCCACTTCCTCCAGCGTCAGCGGCTCTATCGGCTTCTCTATGACGTCCGGCACCTCCACGCGGGAAACAGGGTTCACATCGCACCACTCGTGCCGTATCGCCGTGGAAAACACCCCGCTCAGTATCGCCCGCGCCTTGCGGTACTGGGATAAGGTGTTCCCGTACGCCGCTTCCAGGTACCGCCGACAATCCTCCGATGTGATGCTCCTCACCCGCCGTTCCGCCAGCCCGGGATTCCGCGCCATGAGCCGCTTGCAATAGTAGCGGAAATCTGTCACCGTCCGGGCACGCCGTTTTTTCTTCTCCCTCTCCTCCAATGCCGCCTCCACCGTCTTGCGGAACGTCACCGTTTTCTCCCGAAGCCGTATCTGCTCCTCGCCCAACCGCACGCACTCCCGCGCGCGCCTCATGCGCCCGCGCCCCGCCTCCAACGTCTCCTTGGCCAGTATCGCCAGCTCCAAAACACTCCCGCCGCAGCATCGAAGCACGCCCAGCGCCAGTTGTTCTTCTTCCGTTATCTCTGTGTTCATCGCTTTACGCTTTCCGAATGGGTAGTCAAGCCATTTTTTACAAAAAAACGAGCCTGACTACACAAGGCGTTGCATCAACCCGCCTGCGGGCATGCGCTGCGAACGGCAATTGCTCTATGACTCGATAACATTTGAATTCTCTGGAAGAATCAGGTATCAACTACCCATTCGGAATACTGTACACTGCCGGCACAGATGTGGACAAGGTGTCCATACGCTGTGCAAATAACTACTGAATTGACCTAACATTATGAAGAGAAGTCGTATTATCAACATGCTGTTGACAGCCGCACTCGGCTGCGGTGGGATTGTCCAAGCGGATGAAGTTGTTTCCGGCCCCACAGTGGAAGCAATTTTCGGGATTACCTCAGATTCATGGGATGATCTCGAATTGCCAAACACCACAGGCTTGCGAGGCAGTTATTCCGTGTTTATGCAAAGCTCACCGAAGGTGACGCATGAGTTGGCATTAAGCCTGGCGCCGCAATGGGGTTGCAAGACAACAAGTGAGTATTACGAAGGCGTGCACATCAGCGCGAAGCTCGATGCTTTCATGATGCCTATCACGCTTGGTTACAAACCGCATTTCAGCCTGTCCGAAAAGGCAGATTTGTTCCTTTCCGCCAGGTTGGGCTATGCGTTGGTGGATGCGGACATAGATGCGGTGGCGTATAGCGGTTATAGTTCCGGGCACGCCAAAATGGATGCCGGCATCGATGGTGGGTTTGTATCGGCCATAGGTCTGGGATTCAGCTTCAAGATTGGGGAACATGCCAACTTGATTATAGGCTACGAGTTCCAGGCAAGCCGCCTGAAATCGGATGAAGTTGATGTGAGCGACCACACCTTCAAGCAGCATGTCATATCGTGTGGCGCTGCCTTTAAGTTCTAGTCCCGGGGTTCACTTTATCGAACAGTATCTTTGCCCCATCTGCCGGGTGGCAGATGGGGTCTTTTCATATCCATGCGGGTTGACGTCGGCGGCGGGTGCGCCGGGGGATGGGACTGCGGCCTATCTTTCCGCACGCATGGGATTGTTCAGGAAATCCTCGTAGGCCAGGCGGATGCCGTCCTCCAGCTCGGTCTTGTAGCGCCAGCCGAGGGCTGCAGCCTTGGAGACATCCAGCAGCTTGCGGGGCGTGCCGTTGGGCTTGGTGGTGTCCCACAGGATTTCTCCCTTGTAGCCCACCACCTGCGCCACAATCCCGGTGAGCTCCTTGATGGTGACCTCCTTGCCGGTGCCTGCGTTCACAGTCTCGTTGCCGCTGTAGTTGTTCATGAGGAACACGCAGAGGTTGGCGAGGTCGTCCACATACAGGAACTCCCGCAGCGGGGTTCCGTCCCCCCAGCAGGTCACGGTGGGGCTGCCGGCCACCTTGGCCTCATGGAAGCGGCGTATGAGTGCGGGCAGCACGTGGCTGTTGGTGGGGTGGTAGTTGTCGTTCGGCCCGTAGAGGTTGGTGGGCATCAGGCTGATGTAGTCCGTCCCATATTGGCGGTTGAGGTACTCGCAATATTTCAGCCCGGAAATCTTGGCGAGGGCGTAGGCCTCGTTGGTCTGCTCCAGGGCGGAGGTGAGCAGGCAGCTCTCCTTCATGGGCTGGGGCGCCTCACGCGGGTAGATGCAGGAGGAGCCGAGAAATTCCAGTTTCTTGCAGCCGTTCTGCCACGCAGCGTGGATGACGTTCATCTCCAGCACCATATTCTCGTACATGAAATCCGCAAGTGCGGAGCTGTTGGCCACAATGCCGCCCACCTTGGCGGCGGCCAGGAACACATACTCCGGCTTCTCTTCCGCGAAGAATGCCTCCACGGCATCCTGGCGGCAGAGGTTGAGCTCCGCATGGGTCCTGGTGACGATGTTGTCGTATCCCTGCCGCCGGAGTTCACGCACGATGGCGGAGCCCACCATGCCGCGGTGGCCCGCCACGTAGATTTTCGCGGTCTTGTCCATCATGGCTCAAGCGTGGTGGATTTTCTTCACGTACTCCATGTCGTGCTGCACCATGATGCGCACGAGCTCGGAGAGCGGGGTCTTCTGCGGGTTCCAGCCCAGCTTGGTGCGGGCCTTGGTGGGGTCGCCCAGCAGCTGCTCCACCTCGGCCGGGCGGAAGAACTTGGGGTCCACCTCCACCAGCACGCGGCCGGTCGCCACGTCGATGCCCTTCTCGTCCACTCCCTTGCCCTCCCAGCGCAGCTCGATTCCGGCCTCCTTGAAGGCCATGGTGCAGAACTCGCGCACGGTGTGCATCTCGCCGGAGGCAATCACGTAGTCGTCCGGTGTGTCCTGCTGCATGATGAGCCACATGCACTCCACGTAGTCCTTGGCGTAGCCCCAGTCGCGGCGGGCGTCCATGTTGCCCATGTAGAGCTTGTCCTGCAGACCTTGTGCGATGCGTGCGGCGGCGAGCGTGATCTTGCGGGTGACGAAGTTCTCGCCGCGGCGCTCGCTCTCGTGGTTGAAGAGGATACCGTTGACGGCGAACATGCCGTAGGACTCGCGGTAGTTCTTGGTGATCCAGAAGCCGTACTGCTTGGCCACGCCGTACGGGGAGCGCGGGTAGAACGGCGTGGTCTCCTTCTGCGGCACCTCCTGCACCAGCCCGAACAGCTCCGACGTGGATGCCTGGTATATCCGGCAGGTCTTCTCCATGCCGAGGATGCGCACGGCCTCCAGGATGCGCAGCGTGCCGATGGCGTCCGCCTCCGCGGTGTACTCCGGCACGTCGAAGCTCACCTTCACGTGGCTCTGGGCGGCCAGGTTGTAGATTTCCGTGGGCTGCACCTGCTGCAGGATGCGGATGAGCGAGGAGGAATCCGTCATGTCGCCGTAGTGCAGGTTCACGTGGCGGGGCTTCTTCTGGTCGCGCACCCACTCGGTGAGGTACAGGTGCTCGATGCGCCCGGTGTTGAACGACGAGGAGCGGCGCAGCACGCCGTGAACCTCGTAGCCCTTTTCAATCAGGAACTCCGCCAGGAACGATCCGTCCTGGCCCGTTATGCCGGTAATCAGTGCTACTTTTCTCATGGTGGGAGATTTGAATTGACGCGGCATTCTATCCGCAAACGGATACGTGTCAAGCCCTATCCCCGCCATTTTTCTAACAATTATGTCCAAAAGAAAGCAAAGGGCATATTGCGCGGATCATTGTTGGTTGGCCTTGCGCGCGCGTTTCGCATTCCGCTTGCCAACAGATATGGCGCGTGGTACAATCCGCGCGCTATGTTCTATATCACTACGGCAATCGACTACACGAACGGCGCCCCGCACATCGGGCACGCCTATGAAAAGGTAC